>DASQDR010000200.1:0-30310 GCA_035634055.1 Tepidisphaeraceae bacterium
ATTGCTGGTCGTCCTTGCCCGTCACTGGTTGCCCCGCGAAATGACCTGAAGTGAAGGCGCCCCTCGCGGCGCGCCTCCTGCCCTCTGACCGGCGGGCAACTTACGCGATCCGCCGGCCCGGAAGCAAGCAAACTCCCGAAACGCCGCGAGTTGTGTGAGCAAGGGGGTTGTTGCGATCGCGCCCGCCGAGCTTTGACGGATCGGCGCGATGATCGAGCCGATCCGCGGCCGCCGGTCGGAGCGATGGCAATTCGCGCGGCGCGGGGCGCGGGCGGCCCGCGGCACTGCGGCCGCTACGGCGCTACGCCCTGCCGGCCGATGGTGGAGTCGATGAGCCAGTAGTCGTCGCCGTTAATCTTCGCGTCGAGGTTGAAGTTGCCGTGCCACCAGCCCCACGCGTTGGCGACGTTGATATTGGCGTCGATGACGAAGTAGTCGTCGCCGTCGACGCGGCCGTTGAGGTCCGCGTCGCCGGTGTAGGTGTAGCCGACGAGCACCGCCGCGCCGGTGACGGTCTCGCCGGAGAACGTGCCGGTCTGGGACGACGTGATGTGCAGCGCATCGGCCGCCGGCGAGACGCCCAGGCGAGCAACGCCGGTGGGCGACGCCGTGCCGACGATGCGGCCGGCGGCGATGTGGGCCGAGACCGCGTCGGCGGCGCCGGCGCGCACGATCAGGTCATTGTTGGCGAGGTTCAACGTGCCGCCGGCGGCGATCGACAGGGTTTCGGTGACGATCACGCGCGCGCCGCTTCCGCCGAGAACGCCGGAGATGGCGACGCTGCCGCCGCCGGCGATCGCCAGTGACTTCAGGTGCTGCGACGGGCCGAACGTGACGGCCCCGGCGGCGCCGACGTTGAGCGCGAGGTTAGCGGTCCCGTTGCGGGCGTCGGCGGCGAACGCGTACGTGCCGGCGTTAACGTTGAGCGTGTCGGTGAAGAAAGGCGCGGTCCCGCCGTTAAAGGTCACCGCTGACGAGGGGGCTGCGCTGATCGTCAGCGTGTCGTGGCCGTCGTTGCCGTTGATCGTGACCGGCGTGCCGGCGGCGGTGGAGCTGAGGGTGACGGGGTTGTTGCCGCTCTGCGCGTTGAGCGTCACCCCCTCGACCGCCTGGTACGTCAGCCCGCCGAAGACCACGCGCAAGACCTGGGTGGAGTTGATGGTGTAGTTGTCGTTGAACGAGACGCCGGCGTCGTTCAAGGTGATGAGATCCGTTCCGCTCCCGCCGTCGATGTCAACGCGCCCGACGAGGGCGTCGAGGTTCCCGGTGCCGACGTTGTAGGTGTCATTGCCGCCAAACCCGCTGAGGGAGTAGCGGGTGGCGGCGGCGGTGCTGGTGACGTTGAACGTGTTGGCGTTGCTCTGCCCGTAGAGGAAGACCGACTCGGTGGCGGAGTGACTGGCGCCGCCGAACCCGCTGCGCGAGACGGTGTTGGCGGCGATCGAGTAGGTGGAGCCAAGGCCGACGAGGTCGTCGAACAGCCAGAGCAGGTCGGCGGTGCCGTCGCCGCCGGCGTAGGTGACCGGGGCGCTGACGCTGGCGAGATTGCCGCCGGCGTAGGCGAGGTAGAGGCTGTCGTTGCCGAGCCCGCCATTGACCGTGACGGGGACGGTCGCGCTGTCGAGCTTCACCGTGTCGTTGCCGTCGCCGGCGTTGACGGTGAGCGACTCCAGCGCGGCGTAGGTGATCGTGCCCGCGGTCGCGTCGGTCACGCCCGAGGTGGTGACGGTGGTCTCGGTGCCGGTGGCGGCGGCGTTGTAGGTGAGGGTGTCGGTGTCGGCGCCGCCGTTGAAGTTGACGTTGAGAACCGCGCCGGTGGCGCGGGTGAGGGTGTCGTTGCCGGCGCCGCCGACGACGGTGACGGTGCCGGGGCCGTTGGCGGCGCTGAGGCTCACGGAATCGGCGCCGTCGCCGAGGTCCACGCTGCCGCCGGGGACGCCGCCGTTGAGGTTCAGCACGTCCGCCCCCGCCAGCAGGCTGACGCTGATGCTCCCGACCGGATCGGTGAAGGAGAACGGGGTGCCGTTGACGGTGGCGGTGAAGGTGCCGCCGCTGTAGGCGAGCGATACGACGTCGGGGCCGCTCGTGCCGGTGACGGTCAGCACGCCGGAGCTGAGCGACGCGGTGCCCGTGGGTTCTGCGACGCTGACGGCGTGGTAGCGCAGCACGGTGAGGTCGCCGCTGCTGCCGGATCGGTAGTCGTTGCCGCTGACGAGGATCTTCCCGTCGGGCGCCAGCGCCAGGTCGGCGCCGGCACTGGTGCCGGAAAAGCCGCCGCTGACGGCGCCGACATCGGTGATCCGCTTGCCGCCGGCGCCGAAGGTCGCGTCCAGCGTGCCGTTGGCGTTGTAGCGGACGACGCCGGTGTAGCTGTTGGTGGACGCCGGGTCCTCCACATCGCCGCCGAAGACGATCTTGTCGTCGGCTTGCACCGCGATGCCGTAGCCGAGGAAGACGTGGCCGTGGACGTCGGGCAGAACGGTGCTGCCGGGGACGGAATTCGTGCCGCCGGCGCCGAAGGTGGTGTCGATGGAGCCGTTGGCGTTGTAGCGCGCGACGGCCCAGTTCATGGCGGAGCCGTCGGTCCCCACCAGGCCGCCGACGACGTACTTCCCGTCCGACTGCCGGGCGACCTCCCGGGCGAACGCGCTGACGCCGAAGTTGGTGCTCGCCTTGCCGTCGCCGTCGAAGGTGGTGTCAGGCGTGCCGTTGGCGTTGTAGCGGACGAGGACGAACTGCCGGTAACCGCCGCTGGGAACCGAGCCGCCGACGACGAGGATCTTGCCGTCGCTTTGCGCGAGCACGTCCGAGGCGTAGTCGACGCCGCCGAAAAAATCCATGATGGCGACGCCGTCGCCGTCGAAGGTGGTGTCGAGCGAGCCGTTGGTGTTGAAGCGGACGGTCGCCATCTCAGACGTGCTCGGGCCGGTCGCGACGCCGGTGGCGAGGATCTTGCCGTCGGCCTGGACCGAGATCGCGTGAAGCTCGTCGCCGTAGCCGAGGTTGAAGAAGTCGCGGGTGAGGTAGCCGTCGGTGTCGAAAGTGTTGTCGGGCGTGCCGTTGGCGTTGTAGCGGGCGAGGAACCAGTCCCACGTGGAGGCCTGGTCGATGGCCCCGCCGACGAGGATCTTGCCGTCGGCCCCGATCGCCACGGCATCGATGCGGACGTTGGTGGGCAGGTCAGTGATGACCTTCCCGTCGCCGTCGAAGGTGTCGTCGAGGGTGCCGTCGGTCTTGTAGCGGAGCAGCAGGACGTCTCCGCTGGCGCTGCCGCTGCCGGTGGCGCCGGCGACGACGACCTTGCCGTCGGCCTGCACGGCGACGGCGTCGCCGGACTCGACGGAGAAGCCGGAATGGTTGAAGATGGCGATGCCGTCGCCGGAGAACGCGTTATCCAGGTCCCCCGCCGCCGCGAGCAGCGCGCGCGCTTCCAGCCGCTCGACCGCAAAAAGAGCCGCGAGCCTCGTTGCGACCCCCCCGCTGCGGCCGCGGGCGCGGCTCGTCGCGGCCGCGCCGGTCACATCCATTGCTCGCATGAACGACTCCCCAACAAACCCAAACACCCTGCCGCCTCGACGTGTCGTTGCAGAACCGCAGCATAACCGGCGGAACGTCGCCCGGCAAAGCAAAACCGGCCGCCGGGCGGTCCCGGCAGCCGTTTCTCATGAATAATGGTGACCAGGGTGGGACCGCCCGCGTCGGCGGCTCAACGATTGGTGTTAACCGTCGCGGCAATGACTGCGGGTCCGAAGGCTTTCGTTAGCCGTCGGCGGGCGGTTGCGGTTCCCGGTACAATGGATGCATGACCGCCGACACGTGCCGCGAGATCCTGAAGCGGGCGCCCTTCCAGCCCTTCCGCGTGGTGATGAGCAGCGGCGAAAGCTACAACGTGATGCATCCGGAGACGGCGCTGGTCAGTGCCCAGGCCCTGATCCTGGCTCTTCCGGACCCGACTCAGCGGGAGGGTGAGCGGCTGGCGTTCTGCTCTTACCTTCAGATCGCGCACGTCGAAACCTTAAAGCCATCGCGAGCCCGCGTAGGGGCGAGCAGCGCCAGGCGAGATTCGCGCGATGCGCTTGATCGTGAATCGCGGCGCGGGGGCTACTTCCCCTTCACGCGCTCGATCTGGGCGCCGACGGCGTTGAGCTTGCGCTCGATCTTCTCGTAGCCCCGGTCGATGTGGTAGACGCGGTCGATCTGGGTCGTGCCCCGCGCGGCCATGGCGGCCAAGACCAGGGCGGCGGAGGCGCGGAGGTCGCTGGCCATGATGTGGGCGCCTTGCAGCTCCTTGACGCCGTGGATGACGGCGGTCGGGCCTTCCTTGCGGATCTTGGCGCCCATGCGGTTCAGCTCGCCGACGTGCAGGAACCGATCCGGGAAGATGCGCTCGGTCACCACGCTCATCCCGTCGCCGATCGCCAGCAGCGCCATGAGCTGCGCCTGGATGTCGGTGGGGAAGCCGGGGTAGGGCTGCGTGGTCATCTCGATGGGCTGCAAGCGGCGGGCGGCGTTGACGAAGATCGTGCCGTTCTGCCGCTCGATCTTCACGCCCACTTCTTCCAGGCGGTCCACCACCGCGATTAGGTGATCGAGGTTGCAGTGCTTCAGCTCCAGCTCGCCATTGGTAATGGCGGCGGCGATCATGAAGGTGCCGCACTCGATGCGGTCGGGGATGACGCGGTGCTCGGCGGCGTGCAGCTTGTCGACGCCCTCGATGCGGATCTCCGGGCTGCCGTGCCCCTTGATCCGGGCGCCCATCTTGTTGAGCAGTTCGCCGCAGTCCCAGACCTCCGGCTCGCAGGCGGCGCCGACCAGCACCGTCTCCCCCTCGGCCAGGGCGGCGGCGCACATCACGTTGATCGTGCCGAGCACGGTTGGCCCCTGCGCGCCGCCGAGATACATGCGGCAGCCCTTCAACCGGCCCTTCACGGTGCCGACGATGTTGCCGCCGTCGGTGGTGAACTCGGCGCCGAGCTTCTGCAAGCCGCGGACGTGCAGGTCGACCGGGCGGTCGCCGATCGCGCACCCGCCGGGGATGGAGACGACCGCCTTGCCGCGCTTGGCCAGCAGCGGGCCGAGCACGCAGATGCTGGCGCGCATCGTCTTGACGATGTCGTAGCGCGCCTCGCAGTTCTTCTCGTCGGTGACGTGGATGTCGAGCGGGCCGTTGAGGTCCGGGCCGCCCTCGGCAACGGTCTTGTGCTTCGGCTCGTGGCGGTAAACGTCGGCCCCCAGCTCGCCGATCAGCTTGAGCATCGAGTCGATGTCGCTGAGGCGCGGCACGCCGTGCAGCGTGACCTTGTCGGTTGTCATCAGCGCCGCGGCGACGATGGGCAGCGCGGAGTTCTTGCTGCCGGAGATCTCGATCTTGCCCTTGAGCCGCGTCCCGCCCCGAATGATGAAGCTGTCCATCTGCGCCCGTCCTTAGGCTGTTGACCCGCGAAATCTTTCGGCGAGGCACGCGCGGCGACGTGAGGCGTACATCGCGTGCCCTGCTCGACTTGGGGGTCTATCGGCCAGTCCGTTGGCCGACGTTCAAATTGTCCCCGTGCTGCCCGTTCGCCCGTGCCGCCCCAAACTGCACCTGGTGACCCCGCGCCCCCGGCCGGCGGCGGCGGCGGCGCGCCGTCGCGGCGCCGCGGGCGTGGCGGTGGCCACGAGGCGGTACTATGTTGGGCGCGGGTCGGAAGTTCAAGACGCAAATCGGATTTATGCCCGCGCGACGCTATCGCCCGCCGCACCGTCGGCGGCACGGACCTCGGGTAGCGGCCGGCCGCGAGGCAATTCCTGCCCGCGGCGCGACCGGCAGGCGAAGGAGCAACATCATGAGCGCATCGAACGAGGCGTTGATCGTGCTGGCGGTGGTGGCGTCCCTCGTCGGCGCCGTATCCGCCGCGGCGCCGACGACGGCGACAACGCTGCCCGCTTCGTCGTCCGCCGGCGGCCGGGCGAAGGCTTCGGACGACGTGAAGGTCTGTCAGGTGGGTTACCTGCCGCGCGAGACGAAGTTCGCCATGGTGACCGCGCCGCCCACCGGCGACGTGACCGTCCGCCGGGCCGGCGATGGCTCGGTGGCGCTGACGGTGGAGCCGGGCGCGGCCGCGCGCGACGCCGACTCCGGCGATGAGATCCGCCCCGTCGACTTCTCCGCCCTGACCGAGCCGGGCGCGTACTACCTCGACGTCCCCGGCGTCGGCGCGAGCCACGCGTTCGCCATTGGTGACGACATCTTCGCCCGCCCGTTCCGCCTGGCGATGCGCTCCTTTACCGGCCAGCGCTGCGGCACGCGCGTGAGCCTCGCCCCGGACTTCCCCGACTACCACTACGAGCCCTGCCACCTGGCCGACGCGCAGTACCACGCCTCGACCGGCCGCGAGGGCACGCTCCCCTGCACCGGCGGCTGGCACGACGCCGGCGACTACGGGCGCTACGTCGTCAACTCCGGCATCACCACCGGCACGCTGCTGGTGGCGTACGAGCTGAACGAGGCGAAGCTGCGCCAGCTCAACCTCGACATCCCCGAGTCCGGCGGCGCCGTGCCGGACGTGCTGGCGGAGATCCGCTGGAACCTGGACTGGATGCTCAAGATGCAGGACCCGGCCGACGGCGGCGCATGGCACAAGGCGACCACCGCCAACTTCCCCGGCATGGTCCTGCCGATCGATGACCGCGCGCCGATGCTGATCGTCGGCACCGGCCGCGAGCCGTACAAGACGACCGCGGCGACGGCGGACCTGGCGGCGGTCGCGGCGGCGGCGGCGCGCGTCTACCGCCAGTTCGATCCCGCCTATGCCGACCGCTGCCTCTCCGCCGCCGAGCGCGCGTTCGCCTGGGCGAAGGACCACCCCGACTCCCACTTCACCCGCAACCCGCAGGGCGTCTCCACCGGCGGCTACGAGGACCGCGAGGCGCGCGACGAGCTGCTCTGGGCGGCGGCGGAGCTGTTTCGGACGACCGGCAAGGCGGAGTACGACCAGTACTTCCTCGCCCACTACGGCCACTGGACCCCGCCGCTCGCGGGCAACTCGGCGCAGGGTTGGCCCAACGTGCGGAACCTGGGGATGTACGCCTACGCCCTGGCCGGCCGCCCCGCCGCCAGCGCCGCCGCCGCCGGCAAGGCGGGCCCTAACGCCGAGGCCGTCGGAAAAATCCGCGCCGCCGCCCTCGCCGCCGCCGACGATATCGTGAAGCGCATCGCGCGCAACGGGTATCGCATGCCTCTCGGCAGCAACGAGTACTACTGGGGCAGCAACTCGGTGGTCGCCAACTACGCGATGATGCTGCTGCTGGCCAACCGCCTCGCCCCCGAGCCCCGGCGCGAGTACGCCGACGCCGCCCAGGACGCGCTGCACTACCTGCTGGGTCGAAACAGCTTCAACACCAGCTTCGTCACGCAGGTGGGAAGCCGCTGGGCCATGCGCCCGCACCACCGCCCCAGCGCGGGGGACAAGAACGAGCAGCCCTGGCCGGGCCTGCTGGTCGGCGGACCCAACGCCCAGCGCCGCCGCGACGCGGCGACGCGACCCGTCCCCCCGCCCGCGCGGCAGTGGGTGGACGACCAGGGCGATTACGCCCGTAACGAAAACGCTGTCAACTGGAACGCCCCGCTGGTCTTCCTGCTCGCCGAGGCCCTCCCGCAGGCAAAAACGCCGGGGGACGGGAGATAGCTGCCGCACACACCCGGCCGCCCCGCGCGATTCGGGCAACCCAGACGGCGTGCAGCCGCTTGCTACGAAATAAGCGCCTGCTTTGCCGGGGCGGATTTGAGCTATCCTTCCGATCGCGTCCGCCGCGCCTTCACGTCAATAGCGGATCGCTTGGCTGGCAGCCGAGCCGGGAGAAATCGTGCAAAATTATGCGGTCAGCGCTGCAGGATCGCCTCGACCGAACGAACCCGCCACGCTGTCCCGCCGGCGCGGCGGATTCACCTTGGTCGAGCTGCTGGTGGTGATCGGCATCATCGTGGTGCTGGTCGGGGTGCTGCTGCCGGTGCTGGGCAAGGCGCGCGAGTCCTCGTCGCGCGCCGCCTGCATGAGCAACCTGCGGCAGGTCGGGCTGGCGTTCATGATGTAGGTCGCGGACAACAGGGGGAAGTTCCCGGGGCAGGGCATCACCGGCAACACGCCCGACGAGTGGGTCCAGTGGAAGACCTACTCCAAGGCCGGCATCGCCCCCCCGGCGGGGATGAAGGCGACCGACATCCGCAGCGAGATCGCCACCTACGGCGTCGGCAAGTACCTCAAGCTCACCCCGTCCAACTTCAAGGTGCTGATCTGCCCCAGCGACCCCAACCCGTCGCAGCGGCAGGATATCGCGGGCGTGGTGCGCGGCGGGTACCCGTTCAGCTACCAGGTCAACTGGGCGCTGGGATGCCGGCCCTCCGGCTCGATCGCCCCGGCCGCCAAGTGGGGCGGGCCGTGGTACCGCGAGAAGATCACGCAGGTGAAGAACGCGTCGGAAAAGGTGCTGCTGATCGAGGCCGATGAGCGCTACGCCACCGACGGGCAAACCGCGCTCAGCCAACAGCAGACCGTGGTGGCGAGCTGGTGCAACCTGCTGGCGACGCGGCACGACAGCATCTACCGCAAAAGGGCGGACTGGGTGCCGGACGGGAAGAACGGCGACAACATCATCAACTCCCCCCGCAAGGGCAACGCTGCGTTCTGCGACGGGCACGCCGAGTACGTGCCGCGCTCGCGCGTGCACTCCCGCGCCGCCTCGATGCCCAACCCGAACGTGGACTGCCCGACCGGTTGGAAAGAGCCGACGATGATGAAGTGACGCCGCCGACGCGCGACGCGGGCCCCGAACGTCACGCGCTCCGCGCGTGATGTGCGCCGCGCATGTGCTGGCGCGTCACGTGCTCCGGGCGTCAGGTGCTCCGCGCGTCATGCGCCCGGCGCGGCGCGGAACTTTCACCCGTGGTCGCCGCGCTGCGCCCGATACGTTACGTTTACGGTCACATGAGCGACCCCGCGCCCGCGCCGCCGACGTCATCCGCTGCCCTCACCGCGTCCCCCCTCACCGCGGCGCCGGATCGGGTCGCGCAGGCCACGCCGGCGGATTTATCCGCCAGCGCTTCGCACGGCGGCGGCGGCGGCGGCCGCAGCGGCGGCGGTTACACCGGCACCGAGAAGTGGCTCGTCCTCGCCGCCGCCTTCCTCGGGTGGATGTTCGACGGGTTGGAGATGGGCATCTTCCCGCAGATCGCGCGCAGCGCGCTCAACCGCGACATGCTCGGCCTCGACGCCTCCACCGCCGCCGCCGTGGTCGAGGACACGATCAAGTGGTGGCACCAGATCATCGATGCTTGCTTCCTCTTCGGCGCCGCCGCCGGCGGATTGATCTTCGGCTGGATGGGCGACCGCGTCGGCCGCGTCAAGGCGATGGCCTTCGCCATCCTGGTCTACTCCGGCTTCACCGGGCTGCTCTACTTCGTGCAGTCGCCCGGGCAGATCGCCGCCCTGCGCTTCGTCGCCGCCGTCGGCATGGGCGGCGAGTGGGCCCTTGGGGTCGCGCTGGTGATGGAAGTGTGGGACGCGAAGTATCGCCCGCTGCTGGCCGGCATGATCGGGGCGGCGGCCAACGTCGGCTTCGTCATCGTGGGGCTGATCGGCGCGGTCATCAAGGTGGACCAGACCAACTGGCGCGTGTTCGCCATCGTCGGCGCCGCCCCCGCGCTGCTCACGTTCCTCATCCGCCTGTTCGTCCCCGAATCCCACGCGTGGAAGGCGACGCAAAAGGTCAAACCCTCTCGGCCGCTGTCGGAGTTGTTCGGCGACCGCAAGCTGGCGGTGGCGGCGGCGCTGGCGATCGCCTTCGCGTCGGTCGCGCTGCTCGGCACGTGGGGCGCGGTGCAGAAGATCCCCTCGTGGGTCGGCGCGCCCGGCTTCCCGGGTCAGACCAAGGCCGCCCAGGGCAACACACAGATGGCGCTGGGGCTCGGCGCGATCGTCGGCTGCATGATTGCGCCGCTGGTGGCGGCGTGGCTCAACCGGCGGGTCGCCTACTTCCTGCTCTGCGTCGGCTCGCTGGCCGCGTGCCAGTACCTCTTCCGCGCCGAGCACGTGTACGGCCTGAACTTCCTGGTCACCGCCTTCTTCGTCGGCGCGGTGACGGCCGCGGTCTACGGCTGGCTGCCGCTCTACCTGCCCGAACTGTTCCCGACGCGCGTGCGCGCGACGGCGCAGGGGATCGCCTTCAACTTCGGCCGCATCCTCGCCGGCGCGGGCGCGATCTGGGGCGGCACGATCGGCGGGAGCTACGCGAAGATGGGGGCGATCGTGTCGCTGGTCTACGCCCTGGGGATGGTCCTGATCTGGCTCGCGCCCGAGACCAAGGGCCGCCCGCTGCCGGAGTGACGCTGGCGCTGCCGCCCGCCGAGGGAGAATTTCATGCCAGACGTACCTGACGCATCGCTGGAAGCCGAAAGGCAGCGCCTCAAGTCGCTGAAGCTCGGCCCCGCCGACTTCCAGCGCGAGCTGGGCGACGCCTGCTACCAGCGCGGCCACGTCGCGCAGGCGGCGGAGGCGTACCGCAAGGCGATCGCCCACAACCCGAAGCACGTGGCGGCGCTGTGCAACCTCGGGGCGGCGCTGGTGCAGCTCAAGCGTTTCGACGAGGCGGCCGACGCCTGCCGCCGCGCCGCGGCGCTGCGCCCCGACGCCGCCACCTACGCCAACCTCGCCGCCGCGCTGTCGATGCTCGACAAGCTCGACGAGGCGACCGCCGCCTGTGACACCGCGCTGGCGCTGGACCCGCGCTGCTCCACGGCGCTGACGAACCTGGGCGGGCTGCTCAACCGCCTGGGCGATTACCGTCAGGCGGAGGCGCGCTTCCGACGGTCGCTGGCGATCGACCCGCGCGACGCCAGCGCGCTGCACGGGCTGGGCTTCGCGCTCGACCGCACCGGCGACCGCGCCGGCGCCGTCGCGGCGATGGAGGCGGCCCTGGCGGTGCGCGAGGAACCGGCGTGGCGCTTCGAGGTGGAGGCGATGAAGGGATCGGCCGCGCCGGCGTCGCCGCCCGCGGAGTACGTGACCGCCCTGTTCGACCAATCCGCCGCGACTTTTGACCAGGCGCTCAAGGAGCTCGGCTATGTCATCCCGGGCGAGGTCCTGCGCGCCGTCACCGCGGTTCGCAGCGATGGCGGCGGTGCCGGCGGTTGGGACGTCATCGACCTTGGCTGCGGGACCGGCCTCTCGGGCGAAGCCTTCCGCCCGCTGGCGCACCGGCTGGTCGGCGTCGACCTCTCGCCCAAGATGGTCGCCCTTGCGCGACAGCGCGGGATCTACGACGAGCTTCACGTCGGCGACATGCTGCGGCACCTGGACTCGCCCGAACGCTACGACCTGGTGCTCGCGTGCGACGTCTTCATTTACGTCGGCGATCTGTCCGGCACCTTCGCGGCCGCGGCGAAGGCGCTGCGCCGGGGCGGGTTGTTCGCGTTCTCCGTCGAGGCCGACGACGGTGATGCCTTCTGCCTCCGCCCCGACACCCGCCGGTACGCGCACTCTGAACCGTACCTGCGCGACTTGGCGGCGCAACACGGGATGCGGGTGGATTCAATCACGCGCTCGACGCTCCGCCGCGAGGGCGGGAACGACGTGACGGGGATGATCGCGGTGTTAGCCGCGGCGGCCGGGGCGTGAGCGCTGCGCGCTGACCACAAAGTGGCAGGGCCAAGAGTGGCCACGTGGGACGCCATGCCTCGTGCACACGGCGCGGCACGCCCGAACCTTGGGCGGCGGCGGCAGCGCAAAAAAAGGCGGCGGCCCCGGTACAAGCGAGCCGCCGCCTCTTCACGTGGAAAACGGTAAAACGCGATTATGCGGTGCACGAGCAGCCGCACTTGCCGGCGCCGGCGGGAGCGGGGGCGGTGCAGGCGTCCTCGACGGCGGCGGCGGTGGTCTGGGTCTTGACCGCCTCGATGCCGCGGAGGGCGTCGGACTTGGCTCGGTACCCCTCGCCGCTGGTGGCGATGATCTGCCCGTTGGCGGCGCGGAGGCGCCAGCGGTACTCGCCGGACTTGTCCTGGAAGATCTGGAACTTACCCATGCTCGATCGACTCCTTCCCGTGATCCCCCCCGCTCTCGGCGGCGCGCGTCGTCGGTGTGGCCTGGCGGACGCCCGCGCTGACGGCGGAGGGTTGCGGGTTGTGCGTGGCCTCGGCCGGACCGGGCGATCGCCGGGAGACGTCCCCGGCGGAACTCGGATGGGCCGGCAGGACTTTCGTCGGAACGTTAGGGCAACGGCTTGAGGTGCGCGATCAATTGTGTCGCGGCCACGCGCGACGCCACCGCTGCGGCGTGGCCGGACGGAAATGGTCGAGCCGCGGGACCGGGTGGCCCGATAAACAAAGTGTGATCGTCGCGCGCGGGCGCGCCGCCTGGTTCTGCTTTGTCCTTCGCCGGTCGCCGTCATGACACAAACCGCCCTGCCGCTCGCCGCTTCGCCGTCGCCGCTTTCCCTGATGAATCCGATCGCGCCCGCCGCGGCGCAGCAGGAGCTGCCGGCGTGGCTCGGGCGGCTCGGGCGGTCGCCGCGGGTGATCGTTGCCCTGGCGTGTCTGCTGTTGCTCGTGCCGTTCCTCTCTAAGCCGCTGCACATCGACGACCCGATGTACGTCTGGGCCGCCGAGCAGATCCGGCAGAACCCGCTCGACCCGTACGGCTTCGCCGTCAATTGGCAGGCGGAGCTGGTGCCGATGGCGCACGAGATGAAGAACCCGCCGCTGGTCTGCTACTACCTCGCGGCGGCGATGGGGGTGCTCGGCACGGGCGAGGCGGCGCTGCACGCGGCCATGCTGCTGCCGGCGCTGGGGCTGGTCCTGGGGACGTACCAGCTCGCCAAGGAGTTGGGTGTCCGCCCGCTGCTGGCGGCCGGGGCGACGCTGGCGACGCCGGTCTTCCTGCTGTCGGCGGCTTCGATCATGTCCGACATCCCGATGGTCTGCGCCTACGTCTGGGCCGCGTGGTTCTGGGTGGCGGGAACGCGCTGGGCCCGGCCTTGGATGCTCTGGGTGGCGGCGCTGCTCGTCGCCGCGAGCACGCTTACGAAGTATTTCGGCATTACGCTGTTTCCGCTGCTGATCGCCTACTCGCTGGTGCGCACGCGCCGGCCGGGCGCATGGCTGCTGCCGCTGCTGCTGCCGGCGGCGATCCTGGCGGCGTACCAGCTCTGGACCAGGCGGCTCTACGGGCAGGGGCTGCTCTTCGACGCCGCCGGCTACGCCACCGGCATGCGCTGGAACGACGGGCCGGTGGCGATCCTCCGGCCGATCCTCACGGGGCTCTCCTTCACCGGCGGGTGCTGCGCCAGCGTGGCGCTGCTGGCGGCGCCGCGCGCCGGGCGGGGCGTGCTGCTGGCGGCCGCGGGCGTTGCGCTGCTCATCGGCATCGGCGTCATCGCATTGAACCCTTACGCGGAATACCTGGTCGTGAACGACGCGCCCGGCGGTCGCCCGCGCGTCGGCTACGCGGCGCAGATCGCGCTGTGGGCGACGCTGGGGCTCGGCGTGATGGCGCTGGCGGCGGGCGAACTGTGGCGCGCGTGGCGGCGGGTCGATGCGGAATCCGCGCTGCTGGGGCTCTGGATCGTCGGCACCTTTTGCTTCGCCGTCTTCGTCAACTGGAACGTCGCCGGGCGCTCGATCCTGCCGATGGCGCCCGCCGCGGCGATCGTCGCGGCGCGGGCGTGGAGCCGTCGCGACGAGAGCCGAGCGGCATCGGAAGATCCGAGCATCGAAGCCGCCCGCGAGCGATCTTGCGAACCGTGCCGCGCCGGGTGGGTGCCGTGGGTCGCGATCGCGCCGGCGCTGGTCGTCGCCGTCGTCGTCACCTACGCCGACGCGCGACTCGCGGTCACGGCCCGCGACGCGGCCAACGAGATCCACGAGGGGCTGGCCGAGTCCAAGCCGAAAGTTTACTTCTGCGGGCACTGGGGCTTCCAGCAGTACATGCAGCAGTGGGGCTACCAGCCGTTCGACAAGTACGTGACCAACCTCGACCCCGGCGACGTCTACGTCGTGCCGGAGAACACCAGCCGCCGCATCGCCCTGCCGCCGGGCAGCACCGAGACGCTGGCGATCGTGCGCCACCGCCCGGCGCGGTGGGTCAGCACCATGGGCGAAAAGATTGGCGCCGGCTTCTACTCCGAGTTCTGGGGCCCGCTGCCGTTCGCGTTCGGAAAGGTGCCCAGCGAGAAGTACACCGTGCAGTTGGTCAAGGCGAAGCTGCATCACTAGCGCAGCGACAGGACCTGAACAAGGCGGGCGGCGCGGGCGGCGCGCTCCAGGCGAGCGTCGCAAACGACGCGAATGGCGCCCATGAGGCGAGCGTCCGCAAAACGCGCGGGCGGCGCGGGCGGCGCGGGCGGCGCGGGCGGCGCGGCCCGCGGCTACTTCCCGTACTTTTCCTTCCACTGCCGCAGCAGCTCGAACGCCTGCATGGGCGAGAGCGCCTCGACCTTCGTGCCGGCGAGCTGCGCCAGCAGTTCCTTGGCGGGGTCGGTAAACAGCGGGAGCTGGTTCTCGTCCAGCGCGGCGGCGGCGGCAGCGGCGCGGTCGCTCTTGCGACTGCGGCTGACCTTGGGGCGGCCGACGTGCTGCACGCTCAGCTCGGACAAGAGCTGGCGGGCGCGCTCCAGCACTTCCCTCGGCACGCCCGCCAGGCGGGCGACGTGGATGCCGTAGCTGCGGTCGGTGCCGCCCTCGACGATGCGGTGCAGGAAGACCACCTGGTCCTCCCACTCGCGCACCGCGACGTTGAGGTTGCGCACGCCGCGGAACCGCTGCGCCAGGTCGGTCAGCTCGTGGTAGTGCGTGGCGAAGAGCGCGCGGCAGCGAACGTCGCTGGCGACGTGCTCGGCGATCGCCCACGCCAGCGACAGCCCGTCCAGCGTGCTGGTGCCGCGGCCGATCTCGTCGAGGATCACCAGGCTGCGGTCGGTCGCGTTGTTGAGGATGTTGGCCGTCTCGGTCATCTCGACCATGAAGGTCGACTGCCCCGAGTGCAGCTCGTCGCTGGCGCCGATGCGGGTGAACAGGCGGTCCGCCAGACCGATGGTCGCGCTCTTGGCCGGGACGTAGCTGCCGATTTGCGCCAGCAGCGTGATCAGCGCGACCTGGCGGATGTAGGTGCTCTTGCCCGCCATGTTGGGGCCGGTGATGAGGGCAAGGGTGTCGTCAGCGGCGAAGCGGCAGTCGTTGGCGACGAACTCGCTGCCGAGCTGCTGCTCGAGCACCGGGTGCTTGCCGTCGACGATCTCCAGCACGCGCTGGTCGGTCACCGTCGGCCGGCAGTAGCGGCGCTCCTGGGCCAGCAGGGCGAGCGATGACAGCACGTCCACCCGCGCCAGCCCGTATGCCAGCTCCTGGAACGCCGCCACGTGCGGCAGCAGCGACTGGCGGAGGTTCTCGAACAGCGCCTGCTCCAGCGCGACCGCGCGGTCGTGCGCGCCGAGCGCCTCGGTCTCGAACGACTTCAGCTCCTGCGTGACGTACCGCTCGGAATTCGTCGTCGTCTGCTTGCGCGTCCACCCTCCCTGGCCGGCCGGCGCCTTCTCCTTGTGCGCGTTGGTCACCTCGATGTAGTAGCCGAAGACCTTGTTGTAGCCGATCTTCAGCGACGGGATGCCGGTCTCTGCGACGAGCTTCGCCTGGTACTTGGCGAGCCACTGCCGGCTGCTGGAGCCGATGTTGCGCAGGCGGTCGAGCTCGGGGTCGAAGCCGTCGGCGATCACGCCGCCGTCGCGCAGGTGCGCCGCGGGCTCGGGCAGGACGGCCGACGCCAGGAAGCTTGCCTGCTCGGCGCAAAACGCTCTGGACGACGCCAGCTCGGGGGCGATCGCCTCGGCGGCGGGCAGCTCGGCCAGGCGGTCGAGCAGCGCGGGCATCGATTCCAGGCACTTGCGCAGCGAGGCCAGGTCGCGCGGGTTGGCGCGCGCGACCGCGAGCCGGCCGATGATCCGCTCGACGTCGCAGATGTCGCTCAGCGCCTCGACCACCGCCCGCAGCGCGGGCGGCGACTCCAGGAGGGCGGCGATGGCGTTCTGCCGGGCGGCGATGTGCTCGGCGTCGCACAGCGGGTAGCGCAGCCACTGCCGCAGCAGCCGCCCGCCCATCGACGTGCACGTGCGGTCGATCGCCGACAGCAACGTTCCCTCGGCCCCGCCGGCGCGGATCGTGCGGTCGATCTCCAGGCTGCGCCAGCTCGCGGGGTCGATGGCGAGGTGGTCCTCCACCACGTGCCGCCGCAACGGGCGGATGTGCGCCAGCCCTGTTTTCTGCGTCTCTTCCAGGTAGCTCAGCACCGCTGCCGTCGCCAGCACGGCCGGGTCGTCATCGGAGAACCCGAACCCGGCCGCCGTCCGCGCCTGCCACTGCTTGATGATCTGCTCGCGCGCGTGGTGCGGCGAGAACTGCCACCCCGGGCGGACGGTGACGGCCGCGGCGACGCCGACATTCTTGATGCGCCCGGCGATCTCGTGAGGCTGGCCCGACGCGTGCTCCGGGACGAGGATCTCCGCCGGGCGCAGGCGGGCGATCTCGTCCAGCACCTGCCCTTCCGTGCCGCTCATCGCCACGCATGCGCCGGTCGACAATTCCACCCACGCCAGCGCCGCGCGGTAGCCGTCGGACTTCGTGACGTTGAACGCGACGGCGGCCAGGAAGTTGTCCGAGCGCCCGTCGAGCAGCGGGTCGTCGGTCAGCGTGCCGGGCGTCATCAGCCGCACGACCTCCCGCTGGATAACGCCCTTGGCGGTGGCCGGGTCCTCCATCTGCTCGCAGATGGCAACCTTGTGCCCCGCGGCGATCATCTTGCGCAAGTATCCCTCGACCGCGTGGAACGGCACGCCGGCCATGGGGATCTCGTCGGGCGCACCCTTGTTCCGGCTGGTCAGCGCAACGCCCAGGGTGCGGGCCGCCTGCTTCGCGTCGTCCCAGAACATCTCGTAGAAGTCGCCCATCCGGAAGAAGAGCACGTACCCGGGGTACTGCTGCTTGAACTGCTGGTACTGCCGCATCGCCGGCGAAAGCTGCGAAGCGGCGGGCGCGGGGGACGCGGGCGACGCCGGCGCGAGCGCAGGGAAAGGCGCGGCCACCGACCTGGACGTCGCGGCGGGTTGCTGCTGATCGGGTTCGGCGGGCACGGGACGGCTCACGGCGATAGCCGCGCAAGTTAGGTGTCCGTGCCCCGCCGGGCAAGCCCTTCACCGGCTTGCGCCACGTTTTCAGCCCGAGGAGTTGCCCTACCCAGCGGCTACAATCGGCGTCATGAAGCATCCGTGGTCCGCCGTCGTGGTCGTCGTCATCCTGCTCGCCTGCCTGTTTCCAGCGTTGGCCCGGGCGGAAGAGATAAAGATCGCCACGTACAACGTCGAGTGGTGGAGCGATTCCTTCGCGGCGCACGCGGCGACCACGCAGCCGATCAATCGCGACCCGGCGGGGAAGGAGCTGGTCCGCATCCTCCGCCGGGAGAACGACGAGGACAACTGGGAGGTGGCCCAGGTCATCCTGGACCCGAAGTTCAACCCGGACATCCTCGTGATCGAGGAGGGGCCGGACCAGTCCGACCTTCGCTTCTTCAATCGCCGGTGGCTCAACGAGGCGTACGAGACGGTGCAGACGCTGCCGAGCAATTCAGAGCGCGGGCAGGAGCTGTGCATCATGATGAAGCGCGGCTTCAAGGTCCTGGCGCGCAAGGACCAGTACCGCAACGAGCCGGACACCGCCGGCGGCAACGCGCGCGGCGGCAGGCTGTTCGCGCGCGGGCCGGTCTTCTGCCTGGTGCAGTCGCCGGGCGGATACAAATTCTGGGTGGGGGTGACGCACCAGAAGAGCAAGAACCCCGGCGTCGCGCCCGACGCCCAGGGCCGTCGACCGGCAGATGATTCGCCGGAGGTGATGCAGAAGCGCATCGAGGACAGCAAGTGGCGCAACCGCGAGGCCGCGCGCACGCACGCGATCATCAAGGAGCTGGAGCAGGCCGGGCCGGCCGACGTCATCCTGCTGGGCGACATGAACGACGACGTCGGCCTGGACGACGCCGAGAAGCAGGCGGGCGCCGACAGCATCGCGACCCTGGTCGGCCCCCCCGCCGACGGCTTGAGCCTGGCCACGCAGCCGTTGATCGACGCGAAGAAGATCTCCTTCCACAACTACGACGACACGCGTCACCGCGAGCTGATCGACCACGCCGTGGTCACGCGCTCGATGAAGGCGCGGGTGCAGGACGTAAAGGTGATCGACGATGTCCCGCTGGCCAGGGTGGCGTCGGACCACTACCCGGTGATGGTGCGAATCAAGGCGGAATGAGCGGACAGGTCGCGCGGCAGCAAGGCCGCCGATGGCGCAGCCCGCTCGTTTCGCCGTGTCATCGCGCGCCGCGAAAAGCCGCTTCGGAGACTGCTGGGGGAAGTGGGTCCCTCGCCCCGGGGCAGTTCGAACCCCAAGCGTGTGATCGGACGGCCCGCGTCGCGCGCTGTCGCTACACGTCCGAACGCCGGCGGCGACGGTCGCGGCGGAGGGTTGGGCCGGTCGCGGCGACGGCGGCGGGCGGCGGCTCGGGGGGAGGCGATCCGACGGCGTGACGCCCCGGGACCGCGCGGCGCGGCGGCGGCACGTCCTCGTCCCACGCGGGGAGCGGTGTTGCCTTATCAGCGGCGGCGGGTTCGGGCGGCAGCGCCAGGCGGAAGGTGGTGCCCTGGCCGGGGGTGGAGGTGACCGACAGTTCCGCCTCAAGCAGCTTGGCTGCCTGCGCGGCGATCGCCAGCCCGAGACCAACGCCCTCCTGCCCGTGCGCCTCGCCGCGGCGGAACGCCTGGAAGATTCGCTCCGCATGCTCCGGGCGAATGCCCGGGCCCTCATCGGACACCGACAGCACCCACCGGCCGGCGCGGGCGTCGGCTCCGGCGTGGGCGTCGGCGAAGGGCCGAGCGCCCTCAGCGCGGCCGTTCGATCCGCTCCCGCGCAAACCTTTTGCGGACGCCGGCGTTCCTGCCGCCGGCGGCTTCGCGTCGCCGCTTCTCGTCGCTTTGCGTTGACCGGCCGGCGCGATTGCTTGCGCCTCGACGAACCCCGCGATCCGCACGTGGCCGCGCGCGCTGGAGGTTGCCGCCTCCCCGCCGCCGGCGCTACTCGCATCGCCCGGCGTCACCGCACCGCTGCCGTTGTTGCCGGCGCCGCGCGATTTGCCGCTGCCGCTACCGCCGCCGCCGCCGCCGCTGTACTTGACGGCGTTGCCGATCAGGTTCTGGAGGACCAGGCCGACCAGTTCGGCGTCGGTGCGGGCAACGGCGCCGGCCGGGATCTCGATGGATAGCTTGAGGTGCTTGGCGGCGGCGTCGGGGGCGTGCTGGGCGGCGACGCGGGTTGCCAGGTCGCGCAGATCCACCGGCCGCGCCGCGGCGGCGGCGCGGTCGCGCGGGCCCTTGCGCAGGCGCTCGTGCTCGAGCAGGCGGCGCATGCCGTCCAAGGTCTCGCGGATCGCCCGCTGGGCCGCGTCCAATTGTCCGCCGGCGGCGGGGACGGCGGTCGCGCACTCGGCGTGGCCCGTCAGCTCCGCCCGCAGCAGCTTCAGCGTCAGCATCACCGCCGCCAGGTGGTTTTGCAGGTCGTGCGAGAGGAACGCCAGGTACTTCAGCTCGCGCTCCGCCGCCGCCCGCAGCGCGATCTTCTGCTCCTCGACCAGTGCCACGGACGACTGCTGGAGCATCACGTCGAGCGTGGCGTGGAGCGCGGCCGCCTCCGCCGGCTCGAGCTGCCGCCCCAGCTCCAGCTCGGCGCGGGCAACCACCACGCCGCGGAGCAGGCGGTCCTCCTGCATCAGTTCGGTCAGGTCGTAGCGCTGGCGGAAGCGCGTCAGCCCCTGCACCGGGGCGCGCTCCAGCAGGCGGGTGATCTGCCGCGGGTCGGACGAGCGGATCGCCTCGGCGACGGCGGCGAGGATCCTGGGGACCGTGTCCTTCACCTCTTCCACCGTCAGCCCGTCCACGTGCGGCAGCGCCTCGCGCACGGCCGCTTCCCATTCCGCCACCGCGTCATCGATCGAGGCGCAGATGGCGTCGGCCAAGTCGGGGAAACCCTGGTGGGTGAGCTGGGCGATGAGGGGATTGCTCGTCAGCGTGTTCATGGCGAGCCCTTGCTTAGTCGGCCAATTGCCCAAAATGATCTGCGGGCGGCCCCGCGCGCTTCCGACTTTCGGCACTGTCGCGAGAGGAACGGATGGTGGGGCCAAGCCGAAACCCCTAGAGCTTAAGCGAGCCATACCACTTTCGCGCGTGCATTATTTTTTTTTGCCGCCGGACCCGCTCAGATCACAACCCCATGCAGCTTGTGCTCCATCCTGTGCGGGCACTCCTCGCCGCGCCGCCCGCGGTGCGCCGGCCGGCCGTGACAGCCCGCCGCCGCACGAGCATAATCCGCCGCGAACCATGCACCCGGCGTTATCGCTCTGTCATCGCGAGCTCGTCCGCTTCCTGCGGCAGCGGCACCGCATCATCGGTGCCCTGGCCACGCCGGTGGTCTTCTGGCTGCTCATCGGGGCGGGCATGGGGCGGAGCTTCCGGTCGGACGCGCCGGGCGGGGAACATTACCTGCATTACTTCTTCCCCGGCACGGTGGTGATGATCCTGCTGTTCACGGCGATCTTCAGCACCATCTCGGTGATCGAGGATCGCCGCGAGGGGTTCCTGCAGGGCGTGCTGGTCGCGCCGGTGAGCCGGACGTCGATCGTGCTGGGGAAGATCCTCGGCGGGACGGTGCTGGCGTTCGGGCAAGGGGTGTTGTTCCTGCTGCTGGCGCCGGTAATCGGGATCCGCCTGTCGCTGGCGTCGGTCGCGCTGGTCCTGGTGACGATGTTCGTGGTCGCATTCGCACTGACGGCGCTCGGCTTGTGCATCGCCTGGCGGATGACCTCGACGCAAGGGTTCCACGCGGTGATGAACTTGTTCCTGATGCCGATGTGGTTCCTGTCGGGCGCGCTCTTCCCGCTGGCCGGGGCGTGGGTGGGACTGCGCTGGGTGATGCGGCTGAACCCCCTCACCTACGGCCTGGCGGCGCTGCGGCGGGCGATGTACCTGGGCGACGCTTCGGCGGGCGCGGGCGGCGCGGGCAGCGCGGGCGGCGTGCCCGGGCTGGGCGTGAGCTTCGCGGTGAGCGTGGCCTTCGCGCTGGTGATGTTTGTCGCAGCCTGGCGCGTGGCTACCGGCGCGAGCCGGGCGGACCTAGAATGACCGGCAGATGAAACCCGCCCAAAAAGTTCTCACCACCATCCTCTGGGCCCTGACCGTGCTGATCATGGTCAGCGTGATCGGGGCCGGCCTTTGGCGAAAGGGACAGCGCGAGCTGCCGGACCTGGGCGCCGCCCCGGCGTTCGAGCTGACCGACCAGGACGACCGCCCGGTCACGCTGGCGTCGCTCAGGGGCAAGCCGTTCGTCGGCAACTTCGTCTTCACCCGCTGCGGCGGTCCGTGCCCGATGATGACGTCGAAGATGGCGACGCTCCAGAAGACCCTGCCCGCCCCGGACCTCCAGTTCCTCAGCATCAGCGTCGACCCCGCCACCGACACGCCCGCGGTGCTCAAGGCGTACGCGGGGAAGTACGGCGCCGATGAGTCGCGCTGGAAGTTCCTGACCGGCGCGCCCGACGCGGTCTACGCGACCGCCCGCGGCTTCTTCCTGACCGCCCTGCCGGCCAACGACAAGAACCCGATCATCCACGACGAGCGCTTCGTGCTGGTCGACGCCACGGGCAAGATCCGCGGCTACTACCACAGCAACAACGAGGCGGAAGTCGCCCGCCTCAAGCAGGACGCGGTCGTCCTGGCCGAAGACGCGGCGACGAGCAGGTAGTTCAGTTTGAACCGCGGATGAACGCGGAAGATGAAGAGAGTGAACCACGAATGGACACGAATAAGAGAACGTCCGTTTCGCCTCGCTTCCCATTCGTGTCCATTGGTGTCCATTCGTGGTTCACTCTCTGATCCGCGTTCATCTGCGGTTTACCTCTAATCATCATGGACGCGACGCAGCAGCTTCAGATTCCCGCGCTTCGTTCGATCGGCAGCGGCAAGGCGATGGCGGTCATCGTCGGGCTGACGCTGGCGGCGACGGCGTTCCTGTTCTGGCTGATCCGGGCCAAGCCGGCGGTCACGCAGGGGTCGGCGATCGTGGCGGCCATCCCGGCGGTCAACGCCTTTTTCAACGCGACGGCGGCGGGGTTCATCGTGGCGGCGTACGTGGCGGTGCGGCGCAAGCAGTACGACCGCCACGTCCGGCTGATGCTGGTGGCGCTGGCGTCGTCGGCGATCTTCCTCGTCGGCTACATCGCCTACCACGCCGCCACCGTCGAGCAGCGCTTCGCCGGGCAGGGGCTGATCCGCCCGGTCTACTTCTTCATCCTGATCACCCACATCGTGCTGGCGCCGATCTGCCTGCTGATGGTGCTGACCAGCCTGTGGCTCTCCCTGGCCGGCCGGCTGGCGACGCACCGGCGGGTGTCGCGCTGGACGCTGCCGATCTGGCTGTACGTGTCGGTGACCGGGGTCTTGATCTTCGCGATGCTCAAGCTCGTGAACGGGTGACGGGGCGATCCGGCCGGCGCCTCTCCGCCCCTTCGCTTCCTCACCCATTGATCCTTCCCCCGTGCGATGGGCGCCGATAGCATGAGGGCCGCCATGACGCGCTGGACCACCCTCGTCGCCGCCGCCCTCACGTTCGCCCTCCAGGCGGTGGCGATCGCTTGCCCGATGTGCAAGGAATCGGTGCCGAGCAGCGACGCGCAGGCGGCGGGCGGGGTGCCATCGGGGTTCAACAACAGCATCTACCTGATGCTGGCGGCGCTGGTGGGCGTGCTGGGAATGGTGGCGTTCACGCTGGTGAAGGGCGCCCGCGGGTCCGCCGCGGCGCGGCACGACGGGCGGCACGAGGGGCGGCGCGGGTTCCCGCTCCCCTGAGGTTCGCGACCGCCTCCGCCGGCTTCGCCCGGTGACGGGCGCCGGGCGGCGACGCGTTGAAGTTCCGACTCCTTTTCCGATAATCGCGCCGTCGGCGCCGCCCCGCCGTGTCAGCGGGTTGCGCGCGCCGCTCCGCGCCACAGTCGCTTGCCAGCGAGAAAGTTGAACGCCGCCATGAAGCAGCCCATCCGAGTCGCCATCACCGGCCCCGCGGGGCAGATCGGTTACGCCCTGGTCTTCCGCATCGCCTCCGGGCAGATGTTCGGGCCCGACCAGCCGGTCATCCTCCAGATGATCGAGGTGCCGGTGGAGAAGGCGATGAACGCGCTCAAGGGCGTCGCCATGGAGCTGGAGGACTGCGCCTTCCCGCTCTTGCAGGACATGGTGCTGACCAGCGATCCGAACGTCGGCTTCAAGGATGCCAACTGGTCGCTGCTGGTCGGCGCCAAGCCGCGCGGGCCGGGGATGGAGCGGGCGGACCTGCTGAAGGACAATGGCAAGATCTTCACCGAGCAGGGGCAGATCATCGACCGCGTGGCCGCGCACGACGCGCGCGTGGCGGTGGTGGGCAACCCGGCGAACACCAACTGCATGATCGCCGCCAGCGTCGCCCGCCGGCTGCCGCCGGAGCGCTTCACCGCCATGGTGCGGCTGGACCAGAACCGCGCGGTCTCGCAGCTTGCCAAGAAGGCGGGCGTGGCGACGACGGCGGTCAGCGACGTCTTCATCTTCGGCAACCACAGCCCAACGATGTTCAGCGCGTTCCACCTGGCCAAGATCAACGGCAAGCCGGTGCCGGAAAAGATCGGCCACGCGGAGTGGCTGCGCGGGGAGTTCCAGGAGACGGTGGGCAAGCGCGGCGCGGCGATCATCGCCGCCCGCGGCGCCAGCAGCGCCGCGTCCGCCGCCAACGCGCTGGTCGACCACGTGCGCGACCTGGTCACGCCCGGCAAGGTCCACAGCATCGCCGTCAAGAGCAACGGGGAGTACGGCTTCGATCCCGACGTCTGGGCCGGCATGCCCGTGAAGACCACCACCGCCGGCAGCTACGAGGTCATCAAGGGCCTGCCCATGGACGACTTCGCCAAGGCAAAGATCGCCGCGACCAACAAGGAACTGGTCGAGGAGCGCGAGGCGGTGAAGGGGATGCTGGGGAGGTAGGCGCATCCCCGTGCTCAAGGCGGGCCGAGGTGAGCCTGCTCGTCGACGACCTCTTGCCGTAGACTTCTCCCATGCCTTCCGACGCCTCCTTCGACATCGTCTCCGAGCTCGACCTCCAGGAGATGGACAACGCCGTCAACCAGGCCCAGAAGGAGATCGCCACGCGCTACGATTTCAAGGGGACGGCCGCGTCGGTGGAGTTCGACCGCAAGGCCAAGGAGCTGACCTTCACCGCCGACGCCGAGCAGCAGCTCGACGCGGTGCGCAAGGTGATCGTCGAGAAGATGATCAAGCGCGGCGTCGACCCCAAGGCGCTGGACCCGCAGAAGGTCGAGCAGGCGACGCACAAGACCGTCCGGCAGAAGCTCAAGCTCAAGAGCGGGATCGACAAGGACACCGCCAAGACGATCCAGAAGCAGATCAAGGAGCTGAAGCTGAAGGTGAACGCGTCCATCCAGGGCGAGGCGCTGCGGGTCAGCGGCGCGAAGCGTGACGACCTTCAGGCCGTGATCGCCTCGCTGAAGGCGAATCCGCCCGGCATTCCGCTTCAGTTCACGAACTACCGCTAAAGGCGGCCCGGCACCCCCCCGGGCCGCTCCACCCTCAACAGCTTCGGGCTCGCCGTGCCTTCAGCAGCCGCGCTGCACCCCGGCGCCCGCCGGCGGGCTCAGTCCTGCTGTTGCCTATCTCAAGCAATCAAAGGCGTTTCCGGTTATTGCGGATCGATCGCTTGGCACGCTTGGGGGCGACCCCCCGCCCGGACCACCCTGCCGTGACGATCAACCACCGGGCCGGCGAGACGGCGTTCATCCAGAACTGGGGCACCTCCAAGCAGATCGGCCGCTTCTATAAGCCAGGCGGAGTGGGGCCGAAAGGGCAGCGACCGCGCCCTCGTGGCCGACACGCTCTTCTGGCAGCTCAGCGCCGAGCGCGTGACCGACGACAACTCGATGGCCGGCCCGGCGGTCCTGAGCAACTCCGCCGCCGCCGGCGCCCACGCCGCGCGCTTCAACAACACCACGGTGGACGCGTATCGCCACGGCAAGTACCCGCCGGGGCAGGACGACAAGCAGTTCAAGGTGGTCGGTGGGATGGTTGGCTTCAACATCCTCTACGCCGACGGGCACGTCAGCCGCTCGGTGGACCGGAAGGAAGCGTTCCGCGCGGTCCGCCTGCGCTTCCCGAACTAAGTGCGCGCCCCCGCCGCGGAACCGCCGCGGCGAGCGCGCCGCCGAAGCCCCGAACACCCGTTGGCGACGCGAGAACCGACCGGACGACAACCGCTGCCAGCTCTACGCCATCGACGCCCCACCCCCGCCGGCGCGCGAGGACCCACGGCGTCGCGGCCGTTGTTGATTTCGCGCCGGCCAACATCGGGTGGACCGCGGGGGCGCGGAGTTAGGCGGAACCGCGCTCTCGCGTCGAGCGCGCCTCCGCGCGCCTGTGCGCCTCTGCGGTAACGCCCGTCCCACCCCTCGCGACAGCCGCGGCGGAGTGTGACATTCCCGCCGGTAAACGCTATCTATATTGCCCAATGCGATACCGCCCCCGCCCCGCGCTCCGCCCCGCGCGACCGATGCTGTTGTTGGCGGTGCTCTGCGCCGGCTGGATCGCGCTCGGCGGCGGCGCGGGCGGTTGCACGAGGGGGCCGGCCTTCATTCCGCCGGAACAGCGCAAGGTGATCGACCGGGCGGTGGTGGATTACCCCGGCGGCGCCCGCCTGGTGGAGGTGGTGCGCCACCTCACCGGCGCCGCCGACTTCGAGGAGGACGCCGACGGGAACTGGATCATCGCCGAGTCCGGCAGCGGCGGGTACGAGCCGCGCATCTTCGGCTTCCGCCCCGACGGCACCTACTTCAGCGTCTACCCCGCCGGGCGGTCGCTGCGCACGCCCAACGTCGCGCCGTTCAACCTCGTGAAGACCGGCTTTCGCCTGTACGGGCCGATCGGCGGCATCCTGCTGGACAACGGCAAGATCTACGTCACCCACCGCGACGCCGACGGCAACGGGGTGGTGACTGCCTTCACCTACGACGGGCAGCACGAGACCGTCGTCGGCGGGCTGCCCGCGCAGGGCGATCACGGCATGAGCGACATCGCCCTCAACCCCACGACCGGGCAGCTCTGGTTCGGCGTCGGCAGCGCCACCAATGCCGGCGTGGTCGGCGTCGACAACTGGCTCTGGGCGAAGCACTACCAGGAGTTCTCCGACCGGTCGTTCGTGGACCTGAAGCTCAACGGGTTCCAGTTCAAGAGTAAGAACCCCGACGCCGGGCTGTTCGGCGGGCCGGACGTGGCGGTGACGGCGCCGTACCAGCCGTTCAACGTCAGCACCCAGACGCGCATCCGCCGCAGCGAGTTGCCGACCGCCGCCATCTACTCCGCCGACCCGACCGGCGGCGCGCTGCGCGTCGTCGCCCACGGCATCCGCGCGCCGCGCGGGCTGACCTTCAGCCGCTTCGCCAACGCCTACATGACCGTCGGCGGGATGGAGCTGCGCGGCCCGCGCCCGATCAAGGACGACCCCGACGCCCTGCTCATCGTCCGCCCGGGCACGTGGTACGGCTTCCCCGACTTCAGCACCGACCTGACCCCCATCACCGACCGCCGCTTCCAACTGGCCGGCGACATGCTCAAGCTGCTGATCCGCAGCGGCTACGACGAGATCTCCTACCTGGTCGACCGCAATGCCAGCAACCAGGGGCAGGGGCTGATCGAGCCCGCGCGGGCGGCGCTGCTCCAGGCGACCTTTCCGCCGCTGGCGGGCGCGGGGAAGTTCGACTTCGTCCCCGACATCGGGCCGCTGGCGCCGCTGGTCGGCAACGCGATCGTCCCGCTGGCGGGCGACCAGTCGCCGTTCGCCACCAGCGGGCGCAAGCTGGTCGACCGGGTCGGGTTCAAGGTGGTGCGCGTCGATCCGACCACGCGCGAGGTGTCGGACTTCATCCGCAACACCAAGGTCAAACCGGCCAGCCTGCTGCCGGCGGGCGAGGGGCTGATCGAGCGCCCGGTGGCGGCGAAGTTCGGCCGCGACGGCGCGCTCTACATCGTCGACTTCGGCCGCCTCGATCGCCGACCCGACGGCCGCGAGAAGGTCCGGGCGCACACCGGCCGGATCCTCAAGCTCGAGCCGCTGCTTCAGCAAGCCGCCACGCAACCGACCACGAACCACGTACCAGAGGCAACTCCCGCCAGCGCGCCCCTGCCGGACGCGACCGCGCCGCCAACGTCGCGGTAATTCCTCCCAGCCCGATTCGCGACGAATGTAGGGCAATTCGTGTTCCAACTCTTCCTTCACCGCCCCACCCACATCGCCCGTCGCGGCGCCACCACTTCCCCCACGCCCCTTGCCGATGGATCATCACCGCCCGCGGCGAAGAGGATCGTTGCACCGCTGAGGGACGACTCGATCACCCGCGCGTCGGGCAGATCGAGCGGGTAGGCGAGACGGTGCATCGTCCGGCCAAGCTCGCCCGCGCCGAGCGCCCGCTCGCGCTCGTTCGCCGCTGCGGCCGACATCTCCACTACCTTGATGCAGCGCGGCCCCGCCTGCTGCTGCGCGACGAGCGAATCGCCGCGGAGCGTCCGCGCGGTGAACAGCGTCGCCGCGCCCGCCGCCAGGTCCGCCAGCGGCCGAGCACCAACGTGGTGATCGTAGTAGCCGCGCCCGTTGTTGATCTGAACGACGCGTACGTTCGCCCCGCCGCCGCTCGCCGGCGCGACGGTCGCGTCTTGGAGCAACTGCACCTCCCCTTCGACGGCGGAGAGCGGGTCGGCCAGGATCCACTGGTGGTGCGGCCCGAGGCGAACGACGTGCGTCCGCCGGAAGAGCGGGCGGAAGATCAGGTCGAGCGCGATCGTCCGCCCGCCCGCGCCGCGTCGCCCGCCGCCGCCCTGGACGCGCGCCCGCAGGTGGCGGGTGCCGGTTTGGGTGTTTAGTTCGAGATGACTCGCGCCAACCCGCACGCGATGGCTGCCGCCCTCGGCGGCGTCGTTGGCGGCAGCGGCGGCGGCAGAGAAGTCCTGCGGCGCGACGCGCTCCGCCAGCCGGGCCGTCAGCCGGTCGTCCTCGAACAGCGCCACCGTCACCGCCGGGTGCTCGGCCGGCAGCGGCGGGCGCACCTTCGTCGGCCGGGCGCGATACGCGGCGTAGCGCCACAGGTACCGCCGGTCCAGCGGGTCGCCCTGATGCAGCGCCACCACGACCCTCACGTGCCCGCGCTCACCACCCGCCGGCCGCGCCGACTCAACGTCGAAACGCCACGACTCCCAGCCACCTGGCGCGGTGACCTGGTGCCACCCGTCCGGGTGCTGCGGGGTCGTTAGCAGCGGGAGGGTCGGCATGAGGAGAGACCGCGGAAGCACGAGACTCGCCGGCTCGCGAAGAAGCGACCCACGCAACGCAACGGCGAAGCAACAGCCGCAAAGACGACGGTACGAGGTTCTAAATGACCCGCGACCTCACGACCCGGCGACCCGGGTCACCGGCACGAAAGGAGGCGACGCCGCGTCGGCGCAACCACGCCGGAGCATCCGCTACTGTAGCGGCGAGGACCGCGCCGCGTCCGTGGGCGGCGGTGAATTGGGCACCGCTCGCGGCGCGTGTCGCCGCGCGAGCCGCCACGCCGCGGGCATGGTCATCAGCAGTCGCGGGAGCGACGCCGTTGCTTTCGCGCTGCTCGCGCCATCTCCTCCGGGCCGGTCGAAATTTTCACGCTCCATTCGGCGCAAGGCCGCGCGGTGCCATTCGACCACCATCGCGGCGGCGAGTCGCTCGCGGTCGCCCGCCAGCCACGGCAACAATCCTTCGCTCGCGGCGGCGAGCAGTTCCCGCGCGCGCAGCACCTCGAGTTGGAACACGCGGCCAGCGCGCTCGTCGGGCGCGCCCGCAGCGCCGGCGGCGGAGAGAAATTCCCGGTCCGTGCAGCCGCAGCGCGACAAGTCATCGAGCGGGAGCATGAGCGCCGACGTACCCCCTGGCCGCGCGGCCGCCCGCAGGTCCTGGATGATCGCCACGAGGTGGGCGGCCGTGCCGAGATCAGTCGCGTGCCGCCGCGCGTCGCTGTGCGTCAGCCCGAGCACGCACGACAGCATCGCCGCCGCGCCGCCGCCCACGGCGTCGAGCCGCCGCCGCAGCGCGTCCCACGTCGCGTAGCGTTGCGTGTCGCGCAGCGCGACGCAGCCGGTGATGAAGTCGAGCCACAGCGATCGCGGGACCTGGAAGCGCCGCACGGTCTCGGCCACCGCGGCCAGCACGTGCTCGGACTCGTCGCGGAACTCCGGCCGGGGGATGGCCAGATGAAGCGTCCCGGCGTAAATCGCCTCGATCCGCGCCCGGCACATCTCGGCGATCGCGGCCCCGGCGCCGGCGCCACCGCCGCAGCATCCGCCGGCGCCCGCGGCGTCGTCGCCGGCGGTCGCCGCGATGGCATCGGCGATAAGGCGGCAACCGGCGACGATGGCCAGCGCGCCGTCACGCTTGTCGCGCGGCAGCAGCCGCGAGAGCGCGATCGCCAACGCCTCCGCACCCCGCCCGCGCCCGCGCGTCGCCCGCGCGCACACCGCGCGGGCCGCGGCGAACACGGCGGCGTTCTCACTCGCAGGCTGTTGCGCCTTGCCCACGGCCCGATCGTATCGCCCGCCGCCCGCCGCCGCGAATGCGTCAGATCGCGCGGCCGGTCATTGGCGAGGGAACCTTTTTGGCGGCTGTCGAACACGCGCGCATCCAGCGGCGCCGTGACACGGGCGCTTGCTGCCGTGCCGGGGCACGGGCATTGGACGGCTGAGAATCGAAGGTAGGACGCAGCACGGGCGTGATGCTCGCGTCACGGGTGAAGTGGCTCGGCGTTCGACCGCTGCTGGGTGCCCGGGCTAATGCCGGCGGGGGTGGCGGCGTTCGTGCGGCTAGTGTCCTCTCTCGGCTCGGCGTCTGCGTTGGTGTCGCCCGCGTCGCCCGCGTCGCCCGCCTCGTCCGTCGCCGCGGCGTTGAACTCCGTCCACGCCTCCTTCAACTGCTCGGCCTTTTCCGCGACCTGTTCCACCAGCGCGGTGATCTGCTGCTCGCGCGGTTCCGCTTCCGGCGTTCGATCGTCGCGCGGTTCCGCTGCGTGCGCGTCGCCGTTGCTCCCCGCGGCCGGTTCCATGGCGGGCGACGCGTCCTCGGAACCTTCGCCGGCAGAGTTAGACGCTGGCG
>DASQDR010000201.1:0-42797 GCA_035634055.1 Tepidisphaeraceae bacterium
CGGTCACGCCGCTGGTGCCGGTCGCGCTGCCGAAGGCTCCGGTCCCGCCGGTCGCGCCGGTGCCACCGGTCCCGGCCGCGCCGGTGCCGTTGATCGTGCCGGTGCCGGTGCTGCCACCGGCGGGGGCCGAGCCGACGGCGCCGACGCCTTGATCCAAGCCGCTCGCGCCCGGTCCGGTGCCGCCGACGCCGGATCCGGGTGAGCCGACGGAGCCCGCGCCGACGCCGCTGGTTCCGCCAGTCGATCCGACGCCCGTGCCGCCCCCGGCGCCCGCGCCGGTAGCGCCGCCCGCACCGCCGGCGGAAGGTCCGGTCAAGCCCGCGCCGCCGCTGCGGTTGGGGGTGGTGTTGGTTCCGGTGGAGCCGGGCGTGCCGGTGGTGCTGGTGTCGATCCCGCCCGCGCCGCCGGAGCTGGCGCCGCTGCCGCTGGAGGACCCGGCAGACGTGCCGCCGGTGGTGCCGGCGCCGCTGGTGCCGGCGGTGCCGACGCCGGAGCCGCCGCTTGAGCCACCGTTGGCACTGGAGCTGGAGTTGTTGGATCCGGAAGACCCGCCCGAGCCGGTGGAACTGCCGGAGCCGCCCGACCCACCGCCGCCACCGCCACCGCCTCCCCCGCCGGATTGTGCCATGATGACAGAGTCAGCCAGCGGGATGGTGCCTTGGCCGGTGAGGACGGCGCCGCCGACGGCCAGCACGGCTGCGGCGAGGATCTGTGTGCGTTTGCGCATGTTCAATGCTCCCTGGACGGGTTGAGGCCGCCGCCGGTGGGCACGGACGATCCGTCCCCCATGGCGGGGCCGATCCTGCGGGCTCGCAACCTTCGCGCCGGGCGCGGGCGTGAACCGTTTTCCCGATGGCCGCGCGTTACACGGCGCGGGTGACTGCGCTGGGTGGGAAGGAAAAGGGCGGCGGGGCAGCGGCGGCGGCACGTCATGACGGCTGCGTTGTGCCGGCCTCAAGTCGCGCGATGCGCTGCTCGATCTCGCTCACCTGTGGCGGCGGGAGGCGCTCGGGTTCGTCTGGGTGATAAGCGGCGTTGGTGGCCAGCGCCAGGCGGTATTGCCGGGCGGCGTCTCGCGGCCGGGCGAGCCGGTCCTCCAGCGCCCGCGCGTACTCCAAGCGGGCCGACACGTTCTGAGGGTCCAGCGCAAGCGCGCGTTCAAAGGCCTGCCGCACGGCCGCCTCGTCGAGTTGACCCGGGACGGAAAGCTCCAGGCGGGCGAGCGTGAGATTGAAGCCGACGTTGGTCGCATCGGCGGCGATCGCGGTGGCAAGCCGCGCCCGCACCTCGTCCGGGTTGCCGCGCGCGATCAGCAGGGCGCGGGAGGACCGGTAGGCGTAATCCGCGTTGAAATTGACGGTCTGGAAGGCCGCGAGCAGTTGGCCCGCCGCCACGTCCGCTCGGCCGGCGCGCAGGTGCTCGTCGGCGTCGTGGGCGCGATGCTCGGCGTCGGCGACCGGGATCACGACCGCCACGATCGCCGCCACCCACGCGAGCGTCGCCGCCGACAGCCAGCCGATGTAGAACCCGCGGCCGTGCGCCTGCCTGGCGCTCCGGGGCAGCAGCGTCTCGGGCGCATCGACGGTGGCGGGCTTGGCTACGGGCGCCAAGTCGGGCGCCGGCATCCGCGCCCCCAGGGCCGCGCCCAACATGACCGCGAACAGGGTGAGCGCGCCCGGCTCGGCCATCACGAAATCCATCATGTTGTGGATCAGGAACAGGCCAAGCCCGACGACCACCGCCCAGAGCACCCACTGCGCGGGGCGGTCATCGAGCGAGACATCCTCGCTGCGGCGCGCGCACGCCAGCACCACGCCGACGAAGATCAGCCCGAGCCCCGTAACGCGGCGGAAGACCTCCAGCACGACGTACGACGACTGCTGCGCGAAATCGATGCTGGCGAAAATGTTCAGCGTCACACCGAGCAACACCGCGGCGGCAGCGGCAAGCGCGGCGCCGCGCTGGCCGCTCGTCCTGGCGTCGGGCGGCGTCACGGGACGGGTTAGTTCCCACGCCGCCCGCGCCAGCCAAGCGATGACAAGCGCGCCGCCGACGAGGCCCAGTTCGGCAAATCCGCGGACGACGAAGTTGTGCGGGTCGCGCACCTCCTCTGCAGCGGCCGGCGCGCGCACCGCCAGGTAGTGCCCGCCGAAGTTGCCCCAGCCGACGCCGAGCAGCGGGTGCTGCCGCACGATCTGCCCCGCGGCCGCCCAGTAGCGCCACCGGAAGTTGAGGCTGTCGTTCGGCAGCGACCCGTGGTACGCGCCGTGCGCGACCAGCGCTGCGGTGCCGAGAAGAATCGCGCCGGCGGCGGCGAAGTAGGCGAGCCGGGCGCGCGTCGCGAGGAGCTGTCGCACCCGCGGCACGGCCAGTCCCGCCAGCGCCGCGCCGCCGATCGCCAAGGTGCCGATGGCGGTGCGGCTGTTGGTGAACCGAACCACGATCAGCGCGGGCAGCGCCGCCGCCGCCACCGCGATCGTCCACCCGACGGCGTCGCCGCTCGCCCGCCGCTGGATCGCCACGCCAGCGGCGATCACCAGTAGCATTACCATTATCGCTGCAAGGCTGTTGGGCGAGGTGTTGAAGCCCACCATCTCGCCGTTGACCAGCTTCCGCTCGAACGCGCGGGCGGCGTAGGAGTCCGGCTCCCAGCCGCGCTCCTGGAGGATGCGCCCCTTGTTCTCGTTCCAGAACCGCACGTTCTCCGGCACGTCCATCAGCCGGTATTGCAACCCCGCGGCCGTGTAGACCATCAGCAGCCCGAGCGCGACGCCAGCGACGATGCGCAGCCGAAGCCATGAGCGCACGAGCTGCGCCGTCGACCAGACGAGCGCGGCGGCGGCGAGCATGTTCGCGGCGTTGATCAGCCCGAGGAACCTGTCGCTGGCCCACACGACGCTGCACGCGGACCAGAGGGCCAGCGCGGCGAAAAGCACGTGCGACCACGTCCACCGCAGCGCGTAGGCGGGATCGAGCGCGCGGCGGAGGAGCACCAGCAGCGCGGGGACGCAGCAGAGGGCGTCGAGCAGCAGCGTGACCGCCGGCCCCACGCCGCGCGGCGGGGCCGACGCGTTCGGCACCACCTCAAGCGCGTCGCGCACCGACTCCGCCATCATTGCCCGCGCGATCGCCACGGCCAGCGTGATGACGAAGGCAACCTGCGTCCAGGTGTCCGGCGAAATGGCCGGCTCGATGACGACGTCTGGGGCGGCGTTGGCTTTGCGGCGCTTGGTCTGCGGCATGGGCGGGTCCGTCCGGGTCTAACGCGAGGGCTCTCCCTCGGGCAGCAGGTCGCGCGGCGGCGCGGCGGGAGCTTCCTCCCGGTATGCGGCCGGCAGCGGGTGCTGCTCCAGCAGAGCGACCACCCCCAGCACCAGCAGCGTCTGGGCGAAGATCAGCACCGCAGCGAACGTGCTCCGCACGTGCGGCAGCAGGATGGCGGCGATGCTGGTGGCGGCGGTGATCAGGTAGAGGCAGAGCACCGCCGTGCGCCGCGACATCCCCCGCGCGACCAGGCGGTGGCTGAAGTGATTGGTGTCACCGACGAACGGGCTCTTGCCGCGCGACATGCGGATGGCGCTGACCACCAGCAGATCATAGAGCGGCACGGCCAGCACGATCACCGGCGCGAAGACAGCGTACCACCCCGCGCCCCACTGGCGGTCTGCGGGGAGGAATGTGGTGCGCACCGTCAGCACGCCGAGGATGAACCCGATCACCAGCGACCCGCTGTCGCCCATGAAGATGCGCGCCGGCGCGAAGTTGAAGCAGAGAAATCCGAGCAGCGCCCCCAGCAGCAGCGCCAGCGTCGCGGCGACGAACCACTGGCCGATCGAAAGGGCGGTGACCAGGAACGCCGTCGCCGCCACCGCCGCCACCCCCGCGCTCAGGCCGTCCATGTTGTCCAGGAAGTTGAAGGCGTTGGTGATCGCGACGACCCACAGCACCGTCAGCACCACCGACGGCACCGGCGCCAGCGCGCGCAGGCCGGCGGTGTTGTCCAGAAAGGTCAAGGCGCGCATCCTAAAGCCCACGACGAGGATTGCCGTCACCGCGAGCTGCGCGAAGAGCTTGAGGTACGGGCCAAGCGCCTTGCGGTCATCCACCAGGCCCATCGCGTGCATCACCAGCAGCGAGGCGAGCAGCCCGAGCGAGAGCGGCGTCTGATACTGCCCGCCGGCAACGAGGTCGTGGATCTGCGGCTGGTCGGCGAAGCGGTGGATGAGCCGCTCGCCGCCGAAGTTGACGACCGCGAGGCCGATCAGCATCGGGATGGCGATGCCGAGAAAGATCGCCACGCCGCCGCCGAGCGGCTTGGGGTTCGCGTGGATCTTCCGCCCGCCCGGCCTGTCGACGAAGCCGAGGCGCGGCGCGACGCGGATCATCGCGAACGTGAGCAGCCACGAGATGACGAAGCTGGTGGCGAGCAGGACGAGGATCGGCAGGCGCATGCGGGTCGCGGTGAGGATAACCGCCCGGCCGCGGCGAAAAAAGAAGGAGGTCGTTCGAAGGGGCTTCCTCGTGCGAATCGTGAACGCGTCCGGAGTCCTGCGTCCGGCGTCCAATCAGGCGCGAGGCGCAACAACGAAAAATCCAGCCGCGGCAGGTGGCGCCACCGCACCCGGCTTCACTTGGCGCGAGCGGCCCGCACGGCTTCGGTGAACGCCTTGGCGTTGGCGGTGATGCCCGCCCAGTCCTTCTTGTTCATCGCGTCCTTGCTGACCAGCGCCGAGCCCGCGCCTAAGAACACCGCGCCCGCCTTGATCCACTCGCCGGCGTTCTTAACGTCCACGCCGCCCGTGGGCGTCAGCTTGATCTGCGGCAGCGGGGCGAGGATGTCCTTGAAGTAGGCCGGCCCCAGCGCCGTTGACGGGAAGACCTTGACGACGTCGGCGCCGGCCGTCCACGCGCGAACGATTTCCGTCGGCGTAAACGCGCCCGGCACGCTGATCTTGCCGTAGCGCTTGGTCGTCGCCACGACCTCCGGATCGAACGCGGGCGAGAGGACGAACTGCGCGCCGGCGTGAATCGCGTCGGCTGCGGTGGCAGCGTCGAGGACCGTGCCGACGCCGATCACGATCTTGTCGCCCATCCGGTCGGCCAGCAGCTCGATGCCTTCGATCGCCTTCGGCGTGGACATCGTCACCTCGATGCCCAGCACCCCGCCCGCGACCAGCGCGTCGGCGATGTCCGGAAGCAGGTCTTTGGACGGCGCGCGGATGACCGCGATGACGCCGCAGTCGGCGAGCTGTTGGAAGTAATGTTCTTTGGATTTGGGCATGCGTCACTTGTCACTTGTCATTCGTCACTTGTCAAAGCAGGGAACGACTGATCCTTCCGCTCTTGAACAAGCGGCCGCGCGAAGCGGGCGCTTCACTTGAGGTTGAGAAAGTCGCGGATGTGCTGGTCCCACATCTTCTGCGCCTGCGGGTCGGCCAGCGGCAGGCGGAGCTCGTTGATCACCTTGGTGCCGAAGGCGATCGCTTCCTTCCAGCAGGTGGCGCAGGTGTTTTCGTAGATCTCCTTGCCGAAGTCGTTGCGGAACGGCGGCTTCTCCAGCCGCGGGCCGGTCCCGCCGTGACGCTTGCAGAAGACCTGCCCCTCGCCAACGGCGGCGGCGGCCGCGCGCGGGTCCTCGAACTTCGGCACCGCCGCGCCAAGCTGCTCGAGCCGGGCGGACATCTCGTTCTTGGGCATCAGGTCGCCGCGGCGGTGGGCGACGTTGACGCCCTCGGTAAGGGTCTGGACCGCGTAGTCACGGTGCCCGGTTTTGAGCTGCGCTTCGCCGAGCAGCGCGTAGGCCTTGGAGATGTTCGGGTTCAGCGCCAGCACGCGCTGGAACGACTTGGCCGCCTCGGCGGCGTTGCCCGATTCCAGCAGCGCCCGCCCGAGCGAGAAGTGGGCGATCTCGTCGCTGGGGTTAGCCTCGGCGCGGGAACGAAACTGTTCGATCTGTGTACTGTCTGCGGCCACGGCGGGTGCTCCTGTCTGTTTGGTGCGGGATTATAGCGGATCATCCGGCGCGGTCGCGGGGGCGGTCGCGGGGCGGGTTGCCGCCGATGTCGCCGGCGGCGGCGGCGGACCGTGGGCGACGCGCGCGGCGAGGTCGGCGGCGGTCCCGAGATACTCCGGCACGACGTCTCCTTCGAGCCCGTCGATCCGGTCCTGCCGACCGATCCGGTACACGTGCCGGCCCGGCTGAACGCCCGCGTAGTGCTCGAACAGCCGCCGGTTCTGCTCGGGCGAGAGGTCGTGGGCGCGGATGATCTGCGCGTCGTCCGGCCAGGCGCCGTCGAGGTTGTAGACCGGCTCGTCGTACGGGTTGTTCCACGCGTGCGCGCGGTAGAGGACCAGCGCCGGCCGGCTCACCAGCTTCGGCAGCCGGTCGTGGTCGAACTGGATGATCGGCGGGTGGAACCACCAAGCATCGCGGGCCAGGCGGTTGATCTGCGGGAAGGACGTGACGCAGATGGCCCCGATGCCCAGCGCGATCGCCGTGGATGCCGCCGCCCGCGCGCGCGGCCAGGCCGCTTCCACCGCCCGCCCCGCCAGCAGCACCAGGCAGCAGACGGCCGGGATCGCCAGTACGCAGTAGTGCGCCAGCAGCCACGGAAACGCCGCGTACGCCAGCACGAACAACGGCAGCACCGCGATGACCACGAGGTGCCGCGGCCGCGCGCCGGCGAGCCCGACCGGCGCCAGCAGCAGCATCAGCGCGCTGGGCATCACGTGGCGGACCATCCACGGCAGGCGCTGCGTCGACCACAGCTCCCACAGCCCCTGCTGCGAGTGAAGCTCGATGGCCGGCACGATCATGTCGTCGTAGAGCGCCTGCTTCTGCGGCAGCGATGACCTCGGACGAACGCCGGGCGGCGGCGGCGAGAAGCCGTAGGCAACGCCGGGGGCGTCTTGGCGATTGTAGAAGCTGACCGGCGTCTCGAGCAGCCGCCCGGTCACGCCAACGTTGAAGATCGCTTGCAGCGCGAGGAATGGCATGGCGCCGGCAAACAGCACGGCGATTGTTGCGAGTCGCCGCCGCCACGCCAGCGGGCGGAGGTCGATCAGGATCGCGACGGCGACCGGGACGGCGAAGCAAAGCGCGTCGAGCGGCCGGGTGACGGCAGCCCAACCCGCAAGCACGCCCATTGCCGCGGCGCGTCGGAGCGTCGGCCGCTCCCGCCACCGCAGCCAGGCGCAGATCAGGGCGAGACCGAGCAGCAGCATGACGCCGTGGGACAGGAACATGGTCGAGACGTAGCGAAAACTGGAGACGGCGACGGTCATCATCGCCGCGAGAACTCCCGCGACGCCATCGATGAGTTCCGCGATGACGCGGTAGGTCATCGCGACGACGCCGCCGGCGATGACCAGGGGGATCGCGATGAGTGGCACGTGCAGCAACATCCCGGCGGCGTAGGCCATCGCGGCGCCGGGGAAGTACATCGCCGCGTAGACCGGTCTAACGATCACATAAACAGTTTCGAACGAGTCCGCCGCGGGGTGGGGGCGCATCCAGAGCCGGCCCTCGGCCAGCATCCGCGCCTGCAACACGTACATGCGCTCATCATGCGTCGCGGGGAAGCGCAGGCGGTCCTGGAACGTCGCGGTGAAGTAAAGGAGCGTGGCCGCCAGCGGCACGATCAGCAGCGCGACAATCGCCCGCGCCCGCGGCGACGGCTGGCGCAGCGCGTCGAGCCACCCGGCGACGCGCCGGCTCACCGGCGGCACGGCGACCAGCACGGCCGTCAGCAGCAGCAGCTTCAGTTGGAGGTTGGTGCCCCAGTGGCTGCGGCCGACCAGCAGCCATAGCTGCACGCCCAGCACGCCCAGCAGCAGGATGATGATGCGGCGGAAGCGCGGCGCTTGCACGTGCCGCGAAGGATAGCGGCGCGCGGCCGTTGGCGGCAATCCGCACCCATCCGCTACACTCGCCGGCGCATGGCGCACCCCGGTGCGGCGCCGGCCGGCGGGCTGTCGGTCGTGGTGCCGGTCTACAACAGTGAGGCGACGCTCGCCGATCTCGCCGCGCGGCTCGAGCCGGTCTTGCGCGCCGCGGCTGCGGCCGGCGCATTCGAGCTGATCCTGGTCAACGACGGCAGTCGCGACGCGAGCTGGCGCGTCATCTCCGAGCTGATCGCGCGTTACCCCTCTTGGGTCCGCGGCGTGGACCTGGCGCGAAACTTCGGGCAGCACAACGCGCTGCTGTGCGGCGTGCGCGCGGCGCGGTTCAATACCGTCGTCACCATCGACGACGACCTCCAGAACCCGCCGGAGGAGATCCCCAAGCTGCTCGCCAGGCTCGACCAGGGGTTTGACGTCGTCTACGGCCCGCCCGAGCGGCAGCAGCACGGGATGCTGCGCGATTTGGCGTCGTCGATCACCAAGATGGTCCTCCAGAACGCGATGGGGGCCGACACCGCGCGGAGCATCAGCGCCTTCCGCGCGTTCCGCACCCGCCTGCGCGGCGCGTTCGCCGACTACCGCAGCCCGTACGTGAACCTGGACGTGCTGCTGACCTGGGGCACCACGCGATTCACGGCCGTCGCGGTGCGGCACGAGCCGCGCGCCCGCGGCGCGTCGAACTACACGCTGCGGAAGCTGATGGTCCACGCGCTGAACATGATGACCGGCTTCAGCACCTGGCCGCTGCGCGTCGCCAGCCTGCTCGGCTTCGCGTTCACGCTGCTGGGGATCGGCGTGTTCGTGTTCGTGGTTGCGCGCTTCGCGGTGCGCGGCACGCCGGTGCAGGGGTTCCCGTTCCTCGCCTCCATCATCGCCATCTTCAGCGGCGCGCAGCTCTTCGCGCTCGGGGTGATCGGAGAGTACCTGGCGCGCATTCACCTGCGCGGGATGGAGCGCCCGACCTACGCCGTCCGCGAGGCGGCGGGGGAGTCGGCGGGGGAGGCGTCGTGAGCGAACCGGAGTGCTACCCGCTCGAGTGGGACTCGCAGTTCTTCAGCCTGAAGATCGCGCAGGTGGCCGGGCCGCTGCTGACCGAGGAGCGGTGCCGGCGGATCGACGCGCAGTGCCGGGCCGAGGGCATTCGCTGCGTCTACCTGCGCCTGCCCGCCTCGCCCGGCGACCCGGCGGAGACGCGGCTGGCGGAGGACCATGGCTTCCACCTGGTGGACGTGAAGACCACGCTCCACCGTAAGATCGACGCGAGCTTTCGCCCGCGCACCATCGCCAGCCGCGTGCGGCGGGCGACGGAGCCGGACCTGCCGCGGCTCGAACAAATCGCTGCTGACAGCCACCGCAACACGCGGTTCTTCTACGACGGCCGGTTCCCGCTCGAGCGGTGCGAGGAGTTGTACCGGACATGGATCCGCCAGCAGGTCCGGGACGCCGACTTCCACGTCGCCGTCGCCGAGGCGGACGGCGAGATCGCGGGCTACTCCACCAGCCGCCACGACCGCAGCGGGTTCATCTCGCTGATGGCGGTTGACGACAACTTCCGTCATCGCGGCATCGGGGATGACCTCGTCAACGCCTCGCTCGCATGGCTGTCCGAGCGCGGCGCGACGAGCGCGGGCGTGACGACGCAAGGGTGGAACATCCCGGCGCAGCGTCTCTACCAGCGCAACGGGTTCCGCACGTCGATCGTGGACCTTTACTTTCACAAGTGGTTCGACTGACGCATGACCACCCCGTGGCGCATCCCCTTCAACCGCAGCGCCCTCGTCGGGCGCGAGCAAGGCTACATCGCGCAGGCGATGGCGATCGGGCAGGTCGCGGGGGACCAGGCGTTCACGAAGAAGTGCCACGCGCTGCTCGAGCGCGAGCTTGGCGTCACCAAGGCGCTGCTCACCACCTCCTGCACGCACGCGCTGGAAATGTCGGCCATCCTGCTCGACCTCAGGCCGGGCGACGAGGTGATCGTGCCGGCGTTCACGTTCGTCTCGACCGCCAACGCTTTCGTCCTGCGCGGCGCGACGCCGGTCTTCGTCGACGTGCGGGCGGACACGCTGAACCTCGACGAGCGGCTGATCGAGCGCGCGATCTCGCCGCGCACGCGCGCGATCGTCCCGGTTCATTACGCCGGCGTGGCGTGCGAGATGGACGCCATCGCCGCCGTCGCCGCCCCGCGCGGCATCGGGGTGGTGGAGGACGCCGCCCACGGCATCTTCGCCCGCTACCGCGGCCGGCCGCTCGGGTCGATTGGCGCGCTGTCGGCCCTGAGCTTTCACGAGACCAAGAACTTTACCTGCGGCGAGGGCGGGGCGCTGCTGATCAACAATCCGTCGCTTGTCGAGCGGGCGGAGATCATCCGCGAGAAGGGAACCAACCGCTCTCGCTTCTTCCGCGGCGAGGTGGACAAGTACACGTGGGTCGACGTCGGTTCCAGCTACCTCATGTCTGACGTGCTGGCGGCGTTCCTGTACGGGCAACTGGAAGCGCACGAGCGCGTGCGCGCACGGCGGCGCGAGATCTGGGATCGCTACCACGCCGCGCTGGCGGACTGGGCGAACGAGCGCGGCGCGCGCCGGCCGATCGTGCCGCCGCACTGCGAGCAGTCGCACCACATGTACTACCTGCTGCTGCCGACGCCGGCTGCGCGGTCGGCGCTGATCGCGCACCTGAAGTCGCGCGGGATCCTCAGCGTGTTCCACTACCAGCCGCTGCACCTGTCGCCTATGGGGCGGTCCTTCGGCGGCAAGCCAGGCGACTGCCCCGTGACCGAGGACGTCAGCGACCGCCTGCTCCGCCTGCCGTTCTACAACGCGCTGACGGAGGCCGAGCAGAACGAGGTGATCGCGGCCGTGCGGGAGGCGCGATGGTGAGCCCGCCCCCGCCCGCTTCGCCCCCTCCTTCTCCGACCGCGCCGCGGGCGGGACCCGCGCCCGCGCCTTCCGCCGACAGCGTGGCGGCTGATGGGCCGGAACAGCAGACGTACGACCCGACGTGGTTTGACCTGCTCGATCGGGTGGAGGACAAGCACTTCTGGTTCGCAGCGCGCCGCCGGGTCGTCGGTGCGCTGGCGCGGCGGGCGGTGCGTGGTCGGCCGGCGGGGTACCACGTGCTGGAGATCGGCTGCGGGAACGGCGGCCTGCTGCCGACGCTGCAAGCGGCGTGCGCCGGCGGACGGGTGATCGGCGCGGACCTGCACGCCCAGGGCCTGCGGCACGCGCGGCGGCGGTCGCGCGTGCCGCTGGTCCAGTGCGACGCGTCGCGGCCGCCGTTCGGGATTGGCTTCGCGCTGGTCGGCATGTTTGACGTCCTCGAGCACCTGCCCGACGACGCCGGCGCCATGCGCGACGTCCACAGGCTGCTCACGCCGGGCGGGGCGCTGCTGCTCACCGTGCCGGCGCACGCGTGGCTGTGGAGCTACTTCGACGAAGCCTCGAATCACCAGCGGCGGTACGCGCCGCGCGGGCTGCGGGCCAGGCTTACGGACGCCGGTTTTCGCGTCGCATATCTCTCGCAGTTCATGGCCCCGCTCGCGCCGATCATGTGGCTGAAGCGCCGCGGCGGAAGCGGCGCGGGCGGGGGCGGGGGCGCGGGCGGGGGCGGGGGCGGGGGCGGGGGATCACGGCGCGACGCGCGCGACGAACTCCGCATCGTGCCCGGCGTTAACGGCGCGATGAACGCGCTGCTCGCGATGGAAGCGCGGTTCGTCGCAGCCTGCCTGCCCGTCCCGCTCGGGTCTTCACTCGTGGCCCTGGCGTACAAGGACGCGTGATGCTCGAAAGGCTGCTGCACAAGGCGGTCGCCGTGCCGGGCGCGTACGACTTCGTCCAGGTCGTCGCGGGATCACGGCAGGTGCAGGCGCGGGTCGCAGCGCGGGTGCCGGTCGCGCTGGCGCCGGGCGCAACGGTGGTCGACGTCGGTGGCGGGACCGGCGTCTTCCGGCACGTCTGGCCGCCGAGCGCCCGCTTCGTGTGCGCCGATCTGGACCCGCAGAAACTCGCCGGCTTTCGCGCAAAATTCCCGGGCGACTCAGCGGTGCTGGCGGACGCGGCGCTCCTGCCGTTTGCCGACGCCTCCGTCGACGCAGTCGCCTGCACGCTCGTCAGCCACCACCTGCCGGACGGCGCGCTGCACCAGGCGATGTCCGGCATCGCCCGCCTGCTTCGCCCCGGGGGGACGCTTCTCTTTGCCGACGCCGTTTGGCGGCCCGCTCGCCTGCCGTCACGGCTGCTGTGGCGCTACGACCGCGGTTCGTTCCCGCGCCCCGCCGAGCGGCTGCGCGAGGCGATCGCCTCGCAGTTGAGCATCCAGCATTGGGAGACCTTCGCGGTGTGGCACCGGTACGTCGTCTGCGTCGCCACCCGCGCGTGACGCGGCGCCGGCCCGGTCGTGCATGTGGGTCGTGCGCCGCCAATCGCTGGTTAAGCCTTCACGCCGTTCCCGTAGTGCATCAGGGCGAGGATCTCGTTGCGGCTCGACGGGTTCTCCTTGAAGATCCCGCGCAGCGCGCTGGTGACCATCGTCGACCCGTGCTTCTTCGCGCCGCGGATGGTCATGCAGGTGTGGACCGCCTCGATCACGCAGGCGGCGCCGATGGGGTTAAGCTCCTCCATCATCGCGTCGGCGATCTGCGTGGTCAGCCGCTCCTGCACCTGCGGCCGCCGGGCGTACCCCTCGACCAGCCGGGCGAGCTTGCTCAGGCCGACCACCTTTCCGTCCGGCAGGTAAGCGACGTGCGCCCGCCCGGTGAAGGGGAGCAGGTGGTGCTCGCAGAGCGAGTGGAACTCGATGTCGCGGAGCAGCACGACCTCGTCGTAGCGCTCGCGGAAGACCGTCCGGAGGTGCCGCCGCGGGTCGTCCTGCAACCCCGCCATCAGCTCCGCGTACGCGCGGGCGACGCGATTGGGGGTCTTGAGCAACCCCTCGCGCTGCGGGTCCTCGCCCACCGCCAGCAGGATCTCGTGCACCGCGCGCTCGATGCGCGCGAGGTCCACTTTCGCGTCCGGCATGTGCGCCGGCCGCGCCTCCGACGCATCGCCGTCGCGTGCCTCTGACTCCAGCGATCTGTTGCTGCTGCTGCTGCTGCCTGCCGGTGCGTTCATCACTGCTCCCTGCAATTCGCGGTGGCATTATAGGCGAGGGCGATTCGCCCTGCGAAGGTCGCCGGCGCGTCAGCGAACGCGCTTCGGCCCACGCGGCGAAGCAACCGGCCGGCACTCCCCGAACCGGGCTCGCGACGGTTCAGGCACCCGCCGGTGTGAGGCGGGCGCGTGATGCGCGCGGCGCCGCGCCGTCGCGCGCCAGCACGTCGCGGACGGCAGCAAGCAGTCGCCGCACCTCGGTCTCCCCGGCCTGACCCATCAGGCAGAACTGAACGGCGTTGCGCTCGCGCAGGTGGCGGCTGCGGTAGGCGGCGAGGATGCCCGCGCCCTCTAGGGCGCGCCCGAAGCGGATGGAACGGCGTGCCGGTGGCAGAGCGATCGTGCAGACGGCGGGGGAGGCGGAGCGCGCGTCCCCCGCTGCGGGCTGCAGGCGAAGTTGCGCCAGGCCGCCGCGAAGCATCGCGCCCAGCGCTGCGATCGTTCGGAAGCGTTGCTCGCCCTGCTCGTCCAGCGCGGCGAGGAGCGCGGCCAGCGGCGCGGAGGGGACGGTGAACGCGACGCCGGCACCCCCGCCGCCTACCGTGGGATCCAGCACGCGCGGGACCCGCGGCGAGGAGTGCAGCGCGTCGCTCGAGAAGACGAACGACAGGCCGGCGCAGGCGGCGAGGCCCTTGCCGCTGCTGCCGGTGGCCAGCGCCACGCCGCGGAGATCAAGGGGGACGGTGCCGATGGAACTGATGCAGTCGAGGCACAAATCGATCCCGCGCGTCCGGCAGAGGTCGCGCAGGCCGGCCAGGTCGTTCAGCACCCCGGACGACGTCTCGCAGTGCGTGGCCCAGATCCACCCGATCCCCGGGCGGCGGGACAGGTCTGATGCGAGCGCACACAAATCGATCGGCTCGCCCCACGGTACGCGCAGGATGCCGCCGACAACGTCGAAGCGCGAGGCGTGGTCGATCAGTCGCTCGCCGAACTCGCCCTGCGCCACGACCAGTCCGCGCCGCGCGCGGAGGGAAAGCTGCGCGGCGACGAGGTCGTTCGCCAGCGTGCCGGGGCCGGGAAGAACGTGCACGTGGCTCGCGCCGGTGAGCTCGCCGAGCTTCTGCCGCGCCCGATCGAGGTCGCGAGCGAAGGCGCGGGCGCGGTGCGAGACGGCCCGTCGTTCGTGCGCGCGGCGGACCGCTTCGGAGACCTGGACGGGACCGGGCAGGAAGTTCAGCGCCGGCCCGGGCGCCAGTCGCTCCGCCAGCGCGGGCAGCCGCCGGCGGACGGTCGCGACCTCCAGGTACATCGGCTGGTACGGCGCGGCGTCGGTCCCCACGACAGGCCCGAAGGGGACGAAGCCGACGTGGCGGTAGAGGCGCAGTTGCCGGAGCGTGCCGGAGATGACGGCGAGGTCGTGACCGGCCGCGGCGAAGCGTTCCGCCGCCGCCGCGATAAGGCCAAAGAACACGCGGCCGCGCCGATGCGACGGCTCGATCGCGAGCAGGCGCAGCTCGCACGCGCTGCTTGCCGGCGGGAGGTACGAATCGAGTTGGGGGAGCTTGCCGTCCAGCGAGAACGGTCGATTGCCGCGGATCGCCAGCATCGCCACGACCCGGCCTCCCGCCGCGCCAATCACGTAAGTGTTCTCATCGTGGAATTTGTCCACGAGCTTCCCGGATGCTTCGGGCGGGTGCTGCGGGATCTCCTGCGCGAAGGTGCGGTAATTGAGGCGGGCAATCTGCTCGAACTCATCCGGCTCGGTGGCGATCTTGAAGCGGACGGACAGCGTCATGATCTCCTCGTCCGGCTCGACCGGTTGGTTAGCTAGCCCATGCTAACGAAACGCCCACGGCTTCGCAACGGCCGGTGCGAGCGACATCTTCCCTTGACGCGCCACGGCGCGTTGCGCGATGCTCGGCGTTCCGCAACGGAGACTGACGAAGATGCGCGTCCTCATCATCGGCGGCACGGGCCTGATCAGCACCGGCATCGTCAAGCACCTGCGGGCGCGCAGCGGCGCGGCCGACATCACAATGCTCAACCGCGGGCGGCGCGAGAACACGCTGCCGGCGGACGTGAAGCACGTCGCCGGCGATCGAAACGATTTCGCCGCTTTCGAAAGCGCTTTCCGCGACCAGCGCTTCGACGTCGTCATCGACATGATCTGCTTCACGCCGCAGCAGGCCGAGAGCGACGTCCGCGCGTTCGGCGGACAATGCGGGCACTTCATCTTCTGCTCGACGGTCTGCACCTACGGAGGCGACATCCCGCCGGGCGTGGTGGTCGACGAATCGTTCGAGCAGAGGCCGGTCAGCCAGTACGGGCGCGACAAGTTGGAGTGCGAGCGCATTTTCCTCCGCGCTCACGAGGCGCGGGCGTTCCCGGTGACGATCGTCCGGCCAAGCTGCACGTACGGCCCCGGCAGCCGGCTGATCGACAACATCGAGACCGACCCGCCCGCGTGGGACCGCATCGAGCGCGGCCTGCCGGTGCTGTGCAGCGGCGACGGGCTGGGGCTATGGGTGGCGACGCACCGCGACGATGTCGGCAAGCTCTTCGCCTACGGCGCCATGAACGCGAAAACGTTCGGCCAGAGCTACAACGCCACGCGCGACGAGAACTTCACCTGGCGCGACTTCTACCGCCAGGCCGCCGCCGCGCTGGGCAAGCCGGCAGAGGTGCTGTTCATGCCGGCCGACTGGATCATCAAGCACGACCCGCAGCGCTTCGGGCTGCTGCGCGAGATCACCCGCTACCACGGCGCCTACTCCAGCGAGAAGGCCAAGCGTGACGTCCCGGAATTTCACTGCGACATTTCCTTCCAGCAGGGGGCGGGCGAGACGCTGGCGGACGTGCGGCGGCGCGGCGAGTGGAAGTCCGCCGACAGCGACGCGCTGTACGACCAGATGGTGAAAAAGGCGCTGGCGGCGGGGGTGGAGCCGGTGCGGGTGTGAGCGGCCGCAGCGCACGCCGGTGGGGGGATCGACGGGCGGAACCCGTTCGCCTTTCAACGTTCCCGCCTTTCCAATGACTACGGGCGTCCATGCCGCTAATCCCTCGCCGCCTGCGCTCGCTTTACATGGTCCTTCACCAGCCCGGCCAGCTCTTCTCTCGCGGCGCGATGGGCGGGGTCGTCGGCTAGGTTCTTCAGCTCGTGCGGGTCGGTTTGCGGCTCCAGCAGCATGGCGCCGCCGCGGCCGGCGTCGAACTCGGCATAGCGATAGCGCTCGGTGCGCACGGCCACGTGCGTGAGCGTCCGGCCGTCCTCGCTCCAGACCGTGAAGGCGGGGCGGGTGGACGGGGCCTGCGGGTCATTTAGCAGCGGCGCCAGGCTGCGCCCCTCGATGCCGCGCGGCGCGGGTAGGCCGCACAGGTCGGCGAGCGTGGGGAGGATGTCGATCGACTCCACCACGCGCGGCGACGCCTGCCCATTTCCCTTTGCCTTCGGCGCGGCGACGATCAGCGGGACGCGCGAGCCCTGCTCCCAGACCGAGCCCGCCTTGGACCACTTGCCCTTCTCGCCGAGCTGGTAGCCGTGGTCGCCCCAGAAGATCACGACGGTGTCGTCGCGCAGCCCCAGCCGGTCCAACTCGGCCAGCACCCGGCCGACGTTGAAGTCCATCCACGACGTGGAGGCGAGGTACGCGCGGATCATCTCTTTAGCCGCCTGCGGCGTCGCCTCGCGGCCGATGAACAGATCGGCGTTGCGCGGACGGACCGACATCTTCGGGAACCCCTCCCACACCGTCGGCCGCGGCGCGAAGTCGGGCGGCAGGGCGATCTGCTCCAGCGGATACTGGTCGTAGAACCGCTGCGGCGCCGTGGGCGGGCTGTGCGGCTTCACGAACCCGCAGGCGATGAAGAACGGGCGGTCCCTGTGCGCGCGGAGATTTTCGATGGTGCGGTCGGCCGTCCGGTAGTCGCCGTGCGCCTCGCCGTCGCCCTCCAAGACGATCCAGCGGTCGGAGTACTGCGCGCGGGTCATCTGCGATCGCGCGGTGGTCGGGGCGGCGGCGGGGGAGGGCGCGGTGCGGTCCGCTCGCGCGGTCGTCGGCGCCCGATTGGCCGGCGACGGCGGCGCCTGCGCTTCCTCGTCGTCGGGCGCGGGGTTCTTCCGCCCGGCGTCGTCGCTCCACGCCTTGGGGTCGTCCAGGCCGGCGCCGTGGAAGATCTTTCCGGCGCGGACGCTCACGTAACCGTTCTCCTTGAACAGTTGCGGCAGCGTGACCCAGTCCGGGTGCTGGGCGCGGAAGTCGGTGCGGTTGCCGAACACGCCGGTGGTGACGGGCTGACGCCCGGTTAGCATGGAGACGCGCGACGGGTTGCACAGCGGGTACTGGCAGTACGCGCGGTCGAAGCGCACGCCGGCGGCGGCGAGGGCGTCGAGGTTTGGGGTCTTCGCCCGCCCGCCGTAGCTGGACAGCTCGGCCCGCAGGTCGTCGGAGATGATCAGCAGCACGTTGAGCGGCCGCCGGGCGGCGGTCGTCGCCGGCGCGGTCGCGGGGGCACCCATCGCCAGAGTGGTGAACGCGAGCAGCAAGACTGCCGGCAGCAGCGTGGGGCGAGGCATTCGCTCACCATACCGCGGCGCGCCCGGTCCGGCGACGGCACATCATTGCGCGGGGCGGCGGAAGCGGGCGGCGGCAATGCAGGTGGCGGCGGAGCGGGCGGCCGGCGCCCGTTGCCCCGATCGCGCCTGCGGGATACCGTCTGCCGCACGTCACCACACGAAGGAGCGCGCAGCATGGCCGATGTGTCCGTCGCCGAGGCTCTGGCGGGGAAGCCGGGGGAAGGGGAGCAAGTGACCTTGCGCGGTTGGGTGCGCACCCGCCGCGATTCCAAGGGCGGCTTCTCGTTCCTCACCGTCAACGACGGCTCCTCCTTCGACTCGATCCAGATCGTCGCCCCCAACACGCTGCCCAACTACGCCGAGGAGGTCCTCAAGATTACGTCCGGCTGCTCCGCGATCGTCACCGGCGCGCTGGTGAAGTCGCAGGGGAAGGGGCAGGCGTACGAGGTGCAGGCGGGCGGCGTGACGGTCGTCGGCTGGGTGGAGAACCCGGACCACTACCCGATCCAGCCGAAGCCGCACACGATGGAATTCCTGCGCGAGGTGGCGCACCTGCGGCCGCGCACCAACACCTTCGGCGCCATCACGCGCGTGCGGCACACGCTGTCGATGGCCATCCACCGCTTCTTCAGCGAGCGCGGGTTCTACTGGGTGCACACGCCGATCATCACCACCAGCGACGCCGAGGGGGCCGGCGCAATGTTCCGCGTCAGCACGCTGGACTTCGCCAATATGCCGCGCACGCCGGAGGGGAAGATCGACTTCGCGCAGGACTTCTTCGCCAAGGAGGCGAGCCTCACCGTCAGCGGGCAGCTCAACGTCGAGACCTACTGCATGGCGATGAGCAAGGTCTACACGTTCGGCCCGACCTTTCGGGCCGAGTGGAGCTTCACCCCGCGGCACCTGGCGGAGTTCTGGATGATCGAGCCGGAGATCGCCTTCGCCGACCTGTCGGCCGACGCCGACCTAGCGGAGGCGTTCCTCAAGTACCTCTTCCGCGCGCTGCTGGACGAGCGGCCGGACGACATGAAGTTTTTCGCCGACCGGATCGACAAGGGGTGTGTCACACGCCTGGAAAGCTTCGTCGACTCCAGCTTCGAGCGGATGACCTACACCGACGCCATCGCCGCGCTGGAGCAGAGCGGCAAGAAGTTCGAGTTCCCCGTGAAGTGGGGGATGGACATGCAGTCCGAGCACGAGCGCTGGCTGACCGAGGAGCACGTGAAGCGGCCGGTGGTGGTCATCAACTACCCCAAGGAGATCAAGGCGTTCTACATGCGGCTGAACGATGACGGCAGGACCGTCGCCGCCATGGACGTGCTGGCCCCCGGCATCGGCGAGATCATCGGCGGCTCGCAGCGCGAGGAACGGCTCGACGTGCTGGACCGCCGGATGGACGAGCTGAAGCTGAACAAGGAAGCGTACAACTGGTACCGCGACTTACGGCGCTACGGCACGGTCCCGCATGCCGGCTTCGGGCTGGGCTTCGAGCGGACGATCATGTACGCAACGGGGATGCAGAACGTCCGCGACGTCATCCCGTTCCCGCGGGTGCCGAAGCACGCGGAGTTTTAGGCAAAGGACCGCCGCCATCGGCCGCAGCGGCGAACGGCGACGGGACACGCGCCCGTCAAACACCGCCGCGCGGCGGATGGCCGCGGGTCAGGGGGTCGCCATCAAAGCCACACGCGCAGGCGCGCGGCAGAGGCGTCACTCCTCCCGGAGGCCGGGCGCTCATTTGCTCTCGTCGCCGGGCGTGGGGTTGCCGGCGTCCACGTCCTTGTCCACCGTGTTCTCGCCTGGGTAGCGATCCTCGATCCCGACCTTCAGGTCCACCTGGCTCGGCGGCACCTTGGCGGCGGTGGCCATGCTCTTCTTGGCGTCGCGCGACTTGCCTTCGGTCTGCGTGCGCGGGTCCAACTCGTCGTAGCTCATGGCCGGCTCCTTTTAAGGACCTGGCCGCAACCGGCGTGCCGGGAATGGCATTGATCGGACGTGCACCCACACAGATACCCACGCCAGCACGCGTGCCGCGGAAGCGGAGCAGCCGACACGCGGGGTGACACGCGGGGCGACACGCGGGCCGCTGGTCACGGCGCGCGGTGCTCCGCCCGCCTGGCCTCGGCGCGCTCGTGCCGCTTCACCGCCAGGTCGATCGCCACCTCGATGGCCGCGCGCATGCTGCCGGGGTTGGCGCGGTTCCGGCCGACGATGTCGAAGGCTGTCCCGTGGTCCGGACTCGTGCGCACGATCGGCAGGCCGACCGTCAGGTTGACCGCGCGGTCGAACGCCAGCAGCTTCACCGGGATCAGTCCCTGATCGTGGTACATCGCCACCACGGCGTCGAACTTGCCGTCGCGGGCGGCGAGGAAGATGGTGTCGGGCGGATACGGGCCGGTGCAGTCGATCCCCTGCTCGCGCGCCATGCGGATGGCCGGCTCGATGATGCGCTCTTCCTCGTCGCCGAACTGTCCGTTCTCGCTGGCGTGCGGGTTGACGCCCGCCACCGCGATGCGCGGCTTGGGGATGTCGAACCAGTTCACCAGCGTCTCGTGCAGCAGCTCGATGGGGTTGAAGACGGCGCCGATGTTCAGCCGGCCCCACAGGCTGTTGAGCGGCACGTGCACGGTCGCCAGGATCACCTTGAGCGGCCCGCCGACGAACATCATCGCGTGCCGGCGCGCCCCCGTGCGCTGCGCGAACAGCTCGGTGTGGCCGGGGAAGTGGTAGCCGGCGAGCTTCCAGCTCTCCTTGGCGATCGGGGCGGTGACGACGGCGTCGACGATCTTCTTCTGCGCCGCGTCGATCGCGTCCAGGCAGAAGCGCATCGACGCCTCGCCGCCCGCCTTGCTCGGCGACCGGACGGCGTGCCCGAGCATCGAGTACTGGTCGTAATCGACCACCACCACGTCGTGCGGATAGGCGCGCAGCCGGCCGTTGAACTGGTCGCGCCACCAGAAGACGTCGAACTCCGCCAGGTCCGCGGCGTAGGCGAGCAACTCGTTCATCCCGTAGATGATGTACTTCGCCTTGTGGCGCAGGACCGGGTCGGCCAAGGCCTTCACGATCACCTCCGGCCCGATGCCGGCGGGGTCGCCCAGGGTGATGCCGATGGTGGGGCGGTAGTCCATTGCGATACGTCCTTCTGGCAACCTCCGTGCCGCGCCGGCCGGGCGAACCGCCCCGGCCTCCAACATTCCTTACCCTCATCTTGAACGCGCGCTTCGCCCGGTGCAACGGAAACCTGGGCGCGGAAGAGTTCGACGGTTGCCAAATGAAAACCGCGCGATTTCGCTTGACGGCTTGACCGCTGCCAGATCGTTGTTCCGCGCCGGAAATGTCGGATGATCGATGCGAGCGCGGGCAACGCCGCGCCGTCAGCGGGCGTTGAATAGAAATTCGTGGCAAGTGCCTGAAAGGATGAAGCCGGGCGTGCCGCCATCGCCGAGGTCACGTCCCGCGGCGCTCGAGCCACGAGACGATCGTCTTGGCCAGCACGTCCGCCTCGAAGTTGAACGGCCACCCGATCGGGCGGGTGCTCAGCGTGGTCAGGTCGAGCGTGGTCGGGATCAGGGCGACGTCGAATCGGTCGTGCTCCACCTTGGCGACGGTCAGGCTCACGCCGTCGATGCAGACCGAGCCCTTCGGGGCGACGAACTTCATCAGTTCGGCCGGCGGCTGGAGGGTGAGGCGCCACTCGCCGGCGTCGCCGTCGCCGGCGGTCTGCGCGACGAGCCTGGCGGTGCCGTCGACGTGGCCTTGAACGAAATGGCCGTCGATGCGGTCGCCGACGCGAAGCGAGCGCTCCACGTTCACCTTGTCACCCGCCCGGAGCAGCCCGAGGTTGGTCTTCGCCAGCGTCTCGGGGATCACGTCGAACGCGAGCAGTTGTGGGCCGCTGCCGCCGCCGCCACCAATTTCGGCCACCGTCAGGCAGACGCCGTTGATGGCGACGCTCTCGCCGTGGCGAACGTCGTCCCACTCGGTGGCCAGGTTCAGGCGCACGAAGCCGGTGCCGTCGCTGACCGAGGCGATGCGCGCGGTGCGCTGGACGATTCCGGTGAACATCGGATCAAGCATAGGCCGGCGCGCGGCCGAGACAAGCGGAGGTGCCCCCAGGAGCGGCTCGGCGGCGAGATCGCAATCCGGTCTCTCGCGCTTGTGTACCGAAGCGCGTCTGGCGTCGCCCGCCGCGTTTCGTACGCTGGTGCCGTGAGACGAGAACTCAGCGGAATGGTCGTGGCCATCACGGGCGCCAGCGCCGGCATCGGCAAGGCGCTGGCCGAGCAGTTATCCGCGCGCGGCGCGCGGCTGGCGCTGTGCGCGCGGCGGCTGGAGCGCGTCGAGGAGCTGAACCGCGCGCTGGGCGGGAAGCACCTGGCGGTGCGCGCCGACGTGGCGGAGCGGGCGGAGTGCGAGGCCTTCGTCGCCGCGACGCTCGACCGCTTCGGGCGGATCGACACGCTGGTCTGCAACGCCGGCTACGGCAGCTACAAGCTGGCGTGGCAGATGCCGCCGGACCAGGTCCGCCGCATGTTCGCGGTCAACGTCTTCGGCACCACCGACTGCATTCACGCCGCCGTTCCCGCAATGCTGCGGCAGGACCCGCGCGAGGGCGTGCGCGGGCAGTTGGTGCTGGTGTCGTCGGCGGCAGCGCGGCGGGGCGTGCCGTACCTGGGGCCCTACGCGGCGACCAAGGCCGCGCAACTCTCGCTCGCGGAAGCGCTGCGCGTGGAGCTGCGCGCGCAGCGGATCGCCGTCAGCAGCGTTCACCCGATCATGACCCAGACCGAGTTCGGCACGGTGGCCGAGGCGGGCGGCGACGTGAAGCTGCCGCGGACGCTGGGGACGTCCCAGACGGTCGATCACGTCGCGCGGGCGATGGTGCGCGCGATCGAGAGCCCGCGACCCGAGGTCTGGCCGCACTGGCCGACGCGGCTGGCGCTGGGCATCGCCGCCGTCATGCCGCGCGTGGCGGACCGAATCATGAAGCGATATCTCCGTCAGGTGGAGGCGGCGAACGATCCGGGGCGCGGCGCGTGATCCGGGGTCGCAGTTGCGCGGGGAGATTGTGTTGAACGAAGAACTCGCGCGGCGGCGCGGTGGCGAGTGGCATCGCCTTCTGCGGGGTCGCCACGGCACTGGCGCGTGCGGGCGCCTCACCGACTCCTCGCGCACCTTGCCCTCTCCCCGACCCTCTCCGCGAGTATGCGGAAATCAGTTCGGCGCGTGCCTGGCAGGAGGGGCGACTTCCGATTGATGGCGCGGCGTGCGCGGATGAGCACGTTCGCCGCCGCGATCGCGCCGGTGCATGTCCGCACCGCGCTGTTGCCGGGGCGGGCGGGGGCGACGCTGAGCCGTGCCCCCTGCTGGCCAAGTCGGTTCTTGACCGCCTCAAGGAGGCGGTTAAACTTCTCCGAGAAGCCTGCGGGCGGGACGGAGGCAGCTTCAGGCTGGTTCCCCCCTATTGACGCAGGCTTCTCTATTTCCACCGCTTGCAGCGTGTAGGTGTCGCCGCGGCTCTCGTGCACCTACGCGTACCCGAACGCGTCCTTCGTGACGCTCGAGCCGCTGGTCACGGCGTGCTTGAAGTAGCTCGCGGTCGTCCGCTGGAGCGCGCGGTCGTTCTGCTGGATGCGGACGTTGTAGACGCCCGGCTTCAACTGCTCGAAGGTCCAGTCGCCGCTGGCGTCGGTGATGGCGGTGCGCTCGTTGGCGTCGCGCCAGCCGTTGTTGTTGGCGTCGAGGTAGACGGTCCAGCCGGACAGGCCGCCCTCGTCCGCGTCGCGGCGGCCATCGGCGTTGGCATCGCGAAACACGTTTCCGCCGATGCGGGCGTACTGAGCGGTGCCGAGGTTGACCAGTGCACTAGCGTCCGCGGCGGCGCTGCGCGCCAGCGTTGGCTCGATGCCGGTCCCCTTGGTGGTGCCGTACCACCCGGAAGGCAGCACCTGACGGATGGCGTGGCCGGACTCGGTTACCGTGAGAACGTACTTGCCGGACTTGTCGGTGACGTCCGATGCCTCGCCCGCGTCGAGGCGGGCGTTGCCGTTCGCGTCCTGGTAGACGGTTCGGCCGGCAATGCCGCGCTCGTTGCGGTCGCGCACACCGTCGCCATCGCGGTCCGCGAAGACGATCCCCGTCAGCTCGAATGTGACCGGCTCCGGCTCGACCGGCGGCTGGACCGGCGGCTCTGCCGGGCCCCCGTTGTCCGGCGGGTCGAACGGGATCGGTTCGACCGGCGCGTCCACCGGCGGCAGCGGCGCCGTCGGCTCCGCCGGCGGCGGGTCGAACGGGATCGGCTGCACCGGCCCCCCGGCGTCCGGCACCGTCGGCGCGGGATCGATCGGAGTGGTCGGCGCGGGATCGACCGGCGGCGTCGGCACGGGGTCCACCGGCACGGTGGGCGGGGGATCGACCGGTGTGGTCGGCGCCAGGTCCACCGGCGCCGTCGGCTCTGACGACGGGGGCGTCGGCGGCTCAGACGGGATGGTCGGCGCGGGATCGACGGGTGCGGTCGGTTCCGTCGGTGTCGTCGGCGCGGGATTGACGGGCGTGGCGGGAACCACCGGCTCCGACGGCGTGGCAGGCGCGGGCGCCGTCGGCACCGTGGGCGCCGGTTCCGGCGGCGCCGTGGGCGCGGTGGGCGCAGTGGGCGTCGACGGCGCGGTGGGGGTGGTCGGCGCAGTGGGGGCGGTCGGCGCGGTCGGCGTCGTTGGCGTCACGGGCGTGCTGCCGCCGCCTTCCAGCCTCGCCTGCCACGCGTTGCGCTCGGCCTGCTCGGTCGCGGTCGTCACGGTGCCGGCCCAGTGGGTGTTGTTGAACATCGCGCCGCTGACCGGCGACCACCAGTCGTTGCGCTTGGTCCCCTGCACCCAGCCGCTCACGTTGTCGTGCGCGGTGTTGTTGAAGAAGTGAGCGGCGCCGGCCTTGTAGGAATCCCAAACATAGATGCCGACGTTTTGCGCGGTGATGGCGCGGCCGTCCGGAAGCACGCCGGCGGAGAGGACGCGGTTGCCGTACGCCTCCAGATCGTGGCCGGCCGAGAGGGCGATGCCGTAATTCGTGGTGGAGACGACGGTGTTGCCGAACGCCTTGACGAACGCCGGGTCCTGCTCCGGCGTGGAGCCGACGCCGTCGCCGAGCATGATGCCGCCGCCGGAGAAGCCCCAGTCGTAGTCGTAGGTCGCGTCGCTGGTGTTGCCCTGCCACGGCTTGATGGTGTACGCACCCTGGATGTAGTTGTCGTGGATGCGGATCGGGCCGGCCGCGGTGCCGCTGGACTTGTACAGGCTGATGACGTCCTCGACGCGGCTGTTGCCCGCCTCGTTGACCACCGAGTTCCAGCCGATCTCGACGTTCGGCACCCCGATCACCTTGTCGAACTGGACGAACTGCGCGTAATCAAACCCGTCCTCCTCGACGCCGTCGCTCTTGCGCTTGCGGGTGTTGAAGTCAAGGTATCCGCCGCTGCCGTCGCTCTTGCGCCCGTCGACGTTGCGGATCGTGTTGCCAACGATGCGCACGCTTTCGGCGGCGGTGCGGTCGCCGGCGTAGTTGAGCAGGTTGATGCCGGTGCCGTGCTCGAAGTAGCTGCCCTCGACGAGGAGGTTGTCGAAGTTCTCGACGCTCACCCATTCGCCGGCCGTGCGGCCGTAGACGTTGGGGTTCAGGCCGAACCCCTTCACGCCGCGCACGGTGATGTTGGTGTGGCTCACGCCACTGGCGATCAGGTCGCCCTTGCCGCGGATAATGGCGTTCTCGATCGTGACCGGCTCGGTCGTCTTGACCAGCACGGCGGGCGTGCGCGGGTCGGCGCTCTCCCAGGTGCCGCTGTAGGTGCCGCCCTTGGTAATAACGATCGGGCTGGCCAGCAGCCTGCGGTGCTCGAGGGCCTCGAGCAACTTGGCTAACGTTCGTCGCGAGCGGCGGGGGGAGTTGGCCTGGGACATCGGGTGCGCCTCCAGATGGTGCGGGAACTCAGTGGTGCGTACGCGCGAGCGATCATCGGAAAACACGGCGGCGGCAGGCCCACGAACTGCCGCCGCCGGCACATCGCGTGCCCGGTTGATACGTTGGGGATCGCGGGGACGTCTACCAATTGTCGAGCAAATTCGCAGAAATAAGTGCTGCGGGCCTGTCCGTGGCGCTTCGTAGAGCCGTCGGCGCGTGACTGGAGAAGCAGCGGAAGGTGGGCGCGGCCCAACTGCCTGCACGAACCATTTGTGACCCCTCGTCACCTCCTGCCCAGCGCGCGATGAGGGCGGCCTCGCGCGTCACAAGGGCCCTGCAGGCACTTCACGTGAGCCTGCTTACGCAGGGCGTCCCGGGCGGTAAGCGTGGTCGCTCGCTTCACTTGTGTTTTTCCTCCCGCCCGCCGCCGCAGGCGTCCGATAAGGCTAGGACCGGAGGCGGATCGGGAACTTCGCTCGCTTTTGACGGGGGTTTCACCGGCCTCTAGACTGTTTGTTCAGAATCGTCGCCGCCGTGGGTCGGCGCGGTTCCGACCGGCCATGGATGTCCGATCGAACCCTGACGGGGATCGTCATGAGACGGTGCCGCAAGTGATTGTCGATTGCCACACGCATATCTGGCAGACGCCCGCCCAACTCGGGCAGATGGACCTCGGCGAGCAGCGGCAGCTCCGGCAGCGCCCGGCGCGCCACGGCACGCCGCGCTCCGCCTGGCGAACCATTCCCGCCGCCGATTCTGAGCACCACTGGAAGCAGACCGCCGCGGTCGATAAGTCGATCGTGCTCGGCTTCAAGAGCCGCTATCTGCGTGCCGAGATCCCCAACCGTTACGTCGCCGAGTACGTGAGCCGCTACCCGCAGAAGCTCATCGGCTTCGCCGGCATTGACCCCACCGAGCCCGGCGCAGCCGAGGAAGTGCGTATCGCCAAGGAGGACCTCCACCTCCGCGGCATCACGCTCTCGCCGGCCAACCAGGACTTCCACCCCAGCGACATGCGCGCGATGCGCGTGTACGAGGAGGCGGAGCGCTTCGGCATGCCGATCGTCGTCCACCCCTCGGGGCAGTTCACTGAAGAGAGCAAGCTGGAGTACGGCCGGCCCTACCTGCTCGACGAGGTGGCGCGCACGTTCCCCAAGCTCCGCCTGATCATCGCCCAGCTCGGCCAGCCGTGGGTGGACGAGACCATCTGCCTGCTCGGTAAGCACCCCAACGTGCTGGCGGACGTCAGCGGGCTGCTCAGCCGCCCGTGGCAGGCGTACAACGCGCTGGTCGCGTGCCACCAGGCGGGCGTGATCGACAAGCTCCTCTTTGGCAGCGACTTCCCGTACACCAACGCCGAGGAGTGCATCGAGTCGCTCTACAGCATCAACCAGCTTGCCCAGGGGACGAATTTGCCGGTTGTGCCGCGCGAGGCGCTCCGCGGCATCGTTGAGCGTGACGCCCTCGGCCTGCTCGGCCTTGGTTAGACCCAAGCACGTACGAAGAAGGAAAAGGTAGAACGAGATGATGTTGCTGCGCGCCCGACTGATCCGCTCGCTCCCGTTTTTCCTTTTGCCTTTGTCATTTTGCCTTGCGCAAGGATGCGCCGCCAAGCCGGCCAGCCTCGTCCTGCACCCGGCGGGCAAGAACATCGCTTACGCGCAGAACTTCGCGCAGGCGTACGCCGGCAAGACCGACGACGGCTCCACGGCGTTCCTGCTCGTCTCCGATGACGCCGGCGCCGCCGCCCCCGCGGGCAAGCCGGGCGCGCCGCTCAGGCCCAGCGCGCAGCAGCCGCTGCGGCAGGTGGTTTACATCAAGGTGCTCTGGCGACCGCTGTCCGGCACGCGCGAGTCCGCCGCCACCAACGCCGCCATCGACTGGTACGTCCTGAGCAACACCGTCGAGGGCGGCGACGACCTGCTCCTCTACCAGGGCGCCGGCTACGTCACCGTCGACCCGGGCGACAAAGCGACCAAGGTGAACATCCGCTCGGCGGACCTGAAGCCGACCCTTTCCGTCGGCCACCTCGCCGACCCCATTGGCCGGGCCCGCCTGACCGGCTCCTTCGCCGCCCCACGCGACAACCGCCGCCTGCACGAGCTGCTCACCGCCACCCGCAGCCGAACCTCCACCATCGCCTCGAGCCACTGACGCGGGCGCACCGGGCTTGACGAGACGCGCGTCGCATTGCATCGGCCCGCAAGCCACCGCCGCGACGCCATCCAAGGTCCGGCACCCGCTTCGCCCAAAGAATTTCTCCGCGGCCTTGTGACCTGCCCTCCCCCGGCTATAATTCCCCGCCTTGGCGGCAGCACTACCTAATGGGTTTGTGCTCCACCAAGCGAAAACCCGGGCGATTGGCGCAGTTGGCTAGCGCGCCAGCATGACACGCTGGAGGTCACAGGTTCGAGCCCTGTATCGCCCACTTCCCCCCCCAAGAAATTGGCTGGACAAGGCATTCCGCACTCCCCGACGGGAGTGCGGCCGCCGTCGGCGTGTGCGCGGACGGCGGCCGCCTCGCGTTGTGGGGACGCGACTTCACTTCACGCGGTTGTTGATCGAGCGCGCCATCTCCAGGTGTTGGCGGAGCATGGGCAAGGCCTGGGTGGCGTACGCCTTCACGTCCGGGTCTTCCGCCTTTTGGGACGCGGTCTCGTAGGTGGCGACGGTTTCCTGGTGGGCCGTCACTTGCGCCTTCATGTAGGCGCGGTCGAAGTCGGGGCCGGCGGGCGTGTTGCGCAGCTTGTCGACGATTTTCTGGTGCGCCGTGTCGAGTTGCGCGGGCGGCTGGACGTTCTTGCTTCGGGCCAGCTCGGCGACGCGCGCGCGGTTGCCGGTGTGGTCGTCGATCATGCGCTGCGCGAAGCTCTTGACGTCGCTGGACTGCGCGTTCTCCAGCGCGATCCGGCTGGTCTCCAGTTCGGTCATGTCACCGATGGCGGCCTGGCGGAAGAAGGTGTTGCCGACGCCGGACAGCTTCTCGCTCTTGCGGCCGCCCAGGCGCTCCATGGATTGGCAGCCGACGAGGACGGAGACGGAAACAGCGGCGGCGAACGTGGCGATCATTCGGACGAGCATGGCCTCTACTCCCTTTCGCGAGGGGCTTGCCGGCACGGCGCAACGCGCGCGCGGCCGACGGTAGCCCGATTTCGTAACAGCTTGTCACGGAGCCGCCGGCCGCGGAAGAGGCAAAACGATTCGTGGCGGCGGGGCGATGCGAGGGTTTGTCGACCGTCGCGCGGCGCATGCTGGCGCCAGCACATCTCCTCCACGCGATGCCGCCGCCGCTCCTCCGCTGGGCGGCGGCGGCGGCGCCGGCGCTTCGCGCGCATGCCGGGCGTTGCAGCGGCGGTAGAATCTGCTTCATGTCATCGCGCCTTCACCGCCGCCCGATCGCCGTCCTGCTGGCGCTCCTGCTGCTCGTCGGCTGCTCGATCAGCGAGCAGCAGGAGATCCAGATGGGGCGGCAGCTTCACCCCAAGTTCGAGCAGCAGTTCGGGGGCAAGGTGCCCGACGCGGCGGTGCAGCAGTACGTCGACTCCGTCGGTCAGCGCATGGCGCAGCACGCGGGCCGGCCCAACCTGGACTGGCAGTTCGCGGTGTTGAATTCGGACGAGGTCAACGCGTTCGCCGTGCCGGGCGGCTACATCTACATCACGCAGGGGCTGCTCTCGCGACTGGAGAACGAGGCGCAGCTTGCCGGCGTGCTCGGGCACGAGGCGGCGCACGTGGCCAAGCGGCACTCGGTCCGCCAGCTCGAGCGCGCCCGGGCGACGCAGGGGGTGTCGGCGGTGGTGGGCGTGGTCGGATCGGTCTTCGGCGTCGGCAGCGCGGGCAGCCTCGCGGGACTCGCGTTAAATTTGTCGAACATGAAGTACGGTCGCGGGCAGGAGAAGGAATCGGACCTCGAGGGGCTGCGCTACATGGCCGCCGCCGGCTACAACCCCCGCGGGATGGTCGAGACGATGCAGATCATGCAGTCGGCCGCCAAGGGCAAGGGCGGACCGGAGTTCCTTTCCAGTCACCCCAACCCGGGCAACCGCGTAGAGTATCTGACCGAGGCGATCGAGAAGAAGTACCCGGCGGCGGCGCAGCAGAACACGTTCGCGGCCGACAATTTTCGTCGCGGCGTGACGGGGCGGTCGTACCTTGCGGTGCCGGCGGGCGGCGGCGAACCGTCCGCCCCGGCGTCGGCGATGCAGCCGCCGCCACCCAACGTGATCAGCCGGCCGAGGCGCTAGAAGCGGCCGAGCATGAGCACGGGCGGGGCCGGTCCATTGTGCGGAGTGATTCCCTGCAGCTCCACGGCTTTAGTGCGAGCTGCTGATCGGTTCCGGCCGAGCGTTCGAGCGGTGCGCTGTGGGGTGTAGCGGCTCGGCACCAGCGATGTCATCCCGAGCTCGTGCCGGCAACTTCGTGTTGACTTGCCACCCGCCTGCGCGGGACAGTTGTCGGAATCATGTCCAAGAATGGAGCGGGCAAGACGGCGGCGGAAATCCTCGGCGTGCCCGAGGAGCCGAAGAACTCGCGCGACCGGCTCATCCGCCGCGCCATCGACCTGTTCTACCTGCACGGGTTCAACGCCGTGGGGCTCGATCGGATCCTCGCGGAAGTCGGGGTCACCAAGACCACGTTCTACAAGCACTTCCAGAGCAAGGATGACCTGATGGTGCAGGCCGTCCGCACGCGCGACCGCTGGGAGGCGGAGGCGTGGGGACGGGCGCTGGTGGCGCGCGCGGGAGATGACCCGCGGGGTCAGTTGCTCGTGCTGTTCGACGTGCTCCACGAGTGGTTCAACGCCGACGACTTCCACGGGTGCATCTTCATCAACACGGCGGCGGAGTTCCCCAACCCCAACGACCCGGTGCACCAGGCGGCGGCGGAGCACAAGAAGCAGTCGCGGATGAACTACCGGGACCTTGCCCGCGCCGCAGGGGCGGCCGACCCCGAGCAGTTCGCCGACCTGTACACGCTGCTGGTCGAGGGGACGCTGATCCTGCGGCAGGTCCACGGCCGCGACGATGCCGCGGTGGTGGCGAAGCGGTTGGCCCAGCAGTTGATTGAGCAGCACGTGCCAGCGCCGGGAACGAAGCCGCCGGTGAAGAAGCGCACACCGGCCCCGGCGGCGCTCTCCGCCGCTTCTCCGGTCGCCTCTGCCGGCACTGTCGGAGAAGGGTAGGGTGCGGGCCGGGCAGGATGCGTGAGGATTGACGATTGGAACTTGAACGGCGCGGGACCGCGCGCCGCCTTCCAAGTCTTCAATCCCAATCTTCAAGCGTCGTCCCGCCCGGCGCTCGCCGCTCCGCTTCCCCGTGATCACAGAGAGAGGCAGCAGGGTTCCCTGACCACCGTGCCGCTCGGGCGAGGCTTACGCCTGCCCGACCTCGATGCGCACGTACTTCTCCAGCGTGGCGTTGCCCTGCTTGAGGTACTGCGTGATCGAGCCCTTGAACTTCTGGGCGTTGAAGAAGTCCTGGTCGAGCAGGGTCTGCTCCTTGAAGAAGGCGTTGAGCTTGCCCTCGGCGATCTTCTCGGCGATCTGCTGGGGCTTGCCGGTGGCCTTGGCCTGCTCGACGGCGAGGTTGCGCTCGCGCTCGACGGTCTCGGGGGAGATGCCGTCGCGGTTGAGGGCCAGCGGGCGGGCGAAGGCGATGTGCCCTCCGATGTCGGTGATCAGCTCTTCCGACGGGGTGCCGCTGAAGACCATGAGCACGCCGATCTTCCCGGTGATGCCGTAGAGGTAAAGCCCGACGCGGCCGCCGGCTGGGGCCTCGAGGCGGGCGGTCTTGCCGATGGTGATGTTCTCGCCGGTGGTCTGCGCGACCTCGGTGGCATTCGCGTTGACCTCGGCGGCCATGGCGATGTCGAGGTTCGGGTTGTGCAGCAGCGCCTGCGCCGCCTTGGCGCCCAGGGCGAGGAACGGCTCGCTCTTGGCGGTGAAGTCGGTGTTGCAGTTGATCTCGACCAAGGCGGCGGCCTTGCCGTCGGTGGAGGCGACGCCGACTACGCGACCCTCGGTGGCGGCGCGCTCGCGCAGCGATTCCTTGACGCCCGCCTTGCGGAACAGCTCGACCGCCTTCTCGAGGTCGCCGCCGGCCTCCTGGAGCATCTGCTTGCACTTCATCATCGGTTGCCCGGTGCGGGCGCGCAGCTCGTTGACGGCCTTCGCGGTGATCTCTGCCATGTCGTCTTCTCCGAAATCGGTCTGGTAGCTTTCCTGAAAAAGCGGGCACCGTGGTGACGGTGCCCGCGCTGCAATTGCATGTGCGTCTCGCGGCCGCGGGGGCCATCCCCGCTGAGCGCGCGACCGCCGCCGGAGCCGAGCTTATTGCGCGGCGACGGGCTCGGCGGTGGGGGCGTTCTCCACCGGGCCGCCCTCGGTCGGAATCTCCACCTGCTGCCCGGGGGCGGCGGGCGCGCCGTCGTCGGCGCGGAAGCGGGCCCGCTCGCTGCGGCGGCGGGGCTGCTGGCCCTCGTCGCCCTTCTCGGCGCCGCGGCCGGTCTTGCCCTCGATGACCGCGTCGGCCAGCTCGCGGGTGATGATCTCGATCGCCTTCATCGCGTCGTCGTTGCCGGGGATCGGCAGGTCGATCAGGTCCGGGTCGCTGTCGGTATCGATCAGCGCGACGGTGGTCACGCCGAGCTTCTTGGCTTCCTTGACGGCGATGTGCTCGCGGCGGGTGTCGATGATGAACATCACGCCGGGCATGCGCTCCATCTTGCGGATGCCCTCGAGGTTCGCCTTGATCTTCTCCATCTCGCGCTGGAGGGTGGCCTTCATCTTCTTGGAGTAGGTCTCGATCTGCCCGGTCTCCCAGAGCTTTTCGAGCTCGTCGAGGCGGTTCAGGCGGGCGCGGATGGTGCGGAAGTTGGTGAGCGTGCCGCCGAGCCAGCGCTCGGCGACGTAGTGCATGCCGCTGCGCTCGGCCTCGGCCTTGACGACGTCGCGCGCCTGGCGCTTGGTGCCGACGATCAGCACGTCCTTGCCCGAGGCGACGGTCTGCTGGATGAGGCGCTTGGCCAGGAGCAGCCCCTTCATCGTCTCGCGGACGTCGATCAGGTGGATCATGTTCCGCTTCCCGTGGATGTACGGCTGCATCTTGGGGTTCCAGCGGGAAACGCGGTGGCCGAAGTGGACGCCGGCGTCCACGAGGCCCTTGACGAGTTCTGCTTGCGATTGCGCCATAATGTGTCTGATTGCCGATTCTCAATTTGCAATTTGCGGTTGAAGGGCAGGCTCACGCGCTACTGCCAATCAATCGCAAATCGAAAATCACAAATCGCAAATCCCTTATACTCAGCCCGGCGCGACACCGGCGGCCAAGAAGCCGAGAGCGCCTGGGGCTTGGGTTAAAACGAGATTGTAAAACAGGACCGCGCCCGGTGAACGTCCCAAGCGGGAAAGCCGGGGCGGCTGGCCCTTGGCGAGCCAAGTCCGAAACTGTAACGGGCAAGGCGCATGGTTTCAAGCGCCGCTTTGGACGAAAAGGACTTGCGCGCGTGCGGTTCGGATGGTCCGCCCGCCGCACCGCAAGCGGCAGCGTTGCCAATGGCTTGCGTGCGGCAGCTCCTGCGCACCAGATGTAGCGGTTGGCTGCCCTCATGGCACACACCTTGGTTACGTTCAAGAAGCTGCTGAAGTCGCGCCACTGGCGGGCGATGCTGGCGTGGATGGGCGGCGGCGCGGTGGCGCTTTACATCCTGCTGGCCGATAGCCTGATCGTCCGGCTGCACGAGCGCGAGTGGTGGCAGCCGGTAACGGCCTTCCTCGATGCCGCCAGCGCGGTGCTCCAGGTGCCCGGGTTCGCCGTGGTCCACCTCACAGGGGCACGCGAGGGCCCGCGAACGACGTCTGCGATGTGGTGGGCGATTCTGATCGGCAACGCAGTGCTGTACCCGCTCGGCCTGTGGCTGCTGCTGCACCTGCTATTCCCCGCCCGGCTGAGGGGCACTTCAGCCGAGTCGGGGCGTCCAACAGGCCGCACCAGTGACAGTGAAGCGGCCGTGGCGGACGCTGCGCCCCCCGATCGATTGCCGCGCCATTTGATGGTGCCGCGTTCGGCACAAGGCCATGTGGCGGACGCAGCGGACGCGGATCGCGCCGTCGCCGATGCCACGGCACCCGGCGCCGCCCCCGCCGTCACCCGCCGCGGCTTCATCACCTCCGCCATGCGCGTCGGCGCGGTCGGCGGCGCCGCGGTTACAGGCTACGGCGTCTTCGTCGAGTCCCGGTGGCTCCACGTGAGCCGGCGGGTCCACCCGCTGCGCGATCTTCCGGCGGAACTGGACGGCCTGCGCGTCGTGCAACTGACCGACATCCACCACGGCCCGAACCTGTCGCTCGAGTACGTCCGTCGGGCGGTTCGCACCGCCAATGCGCTGGACGCGGACCTGATGGTGCTCACCGGCGATTTCGTCCACCGCTCGCCGGTCTACATCGAGCCCGTCGCGCGCGAGCTGGCGAACCTTCGCGCCCGCGTCGGCGTCGTCGGCGTGCTGGGGAACCACGACTGGTGGGAGGACGGACCACGGAGCAAGCGCGCCTTCGCCGCGGTAGGGATCCCGTTGCTGGACAACGATCGCGCGCTCGTGACCCGCGATCGGAGGCTCCTGCTGCCGCGCGACGGGCACGCAGCGGCTTGGCGGGACGCTGGCTTGTGCGTCGCGGGCATCGGCGATTTCCTGGAGGACGACCAGGACTACGACCGCGCGCTCCGCGGCGTGCCGGCCGACGTCCCGCGGCTGCTCCTCAGCCACAACCCCGATGCCGCCGAAGACCGCCGCCTGCTCGACGCGCCGCATCGCGTGGATCTGATGATCTCGGGGCACACGCACGGCGGGCAGATCGTATTGCCGCTGATCGGCCCACCCGTGATCCCGTCGCGCTACGGCCGCAAGTACGCCGGCGGGTTGATCCAGGGTCCGAAGTTCCCGGTGTTCGTCTCGCGCGGGATCGGGACAACGTTGCTGCCGGTGCGCTTGGGCGCGTCCCCGGAAATCGCGGTGATCGAACTGCGCCGGGCGTGAGCGGAGAGGCGGTGCGGGGACGCGCGCCGCGTTTCAAGCAGATTTGAAGTGTTCTCCGCGATGCGCACATCATCGTGGCCGCTGGCGTAAGCCCGCGGCCGGTTCCTCCGACGATCGCAGCAACGAGCCGACCGCGACGCGACGCAGCGGATCGCCAGGGCGCGGTCAGGCGCGCTTGTAGCGCGACGGGTCCAGCGGCTGGGGCAGGTTCAGTGTCCCGGGCCGCGGGCGGTAGCGGCGCCAGAAGCGCGTCAGGGCCGAGGCGAGTTGGGTCAGGAAGCTTCGGCAGACCAACAGCGACCCTGCGAGCGTGTAGCGCCACGCGCGGCGGTCGCGGCCGACCCAGCGCGCTCGCCCGGCGCGGACGAGGCGGTCGGCATGCTCCGCGTAGATGGCGTTTACCGCATCGCGCGGCGACGGCGCAGCGAACGGTCGCGCCGCCGCCTCGCCGCCTTCGCGTGCCGCCACGCGCCGCGCGTGCATCGCAAGCAGGTCCTCCAGCGAGCCGTTGTAGTGCTGCTTGTAGCGGAGCAGGCCGGAGGGGTCGTCGTCGCCGTAATGGTCCGCCGTCACCATCACGCTCTCGCCGGACGTGCGGGTGAACAAGTCGGTCTGCCGGACCGTGCGCGTCGCGATTCTTCCGGCGCCCGTCTGGAGCAACGTGAGCCGGTCCGGCGAGATCCAGAAGGAAATCTCGACCGCGAAGTTTGGGTGGTGGAACGTCCCGCCATACAGGAATCCCGCGGCGGCGGCGCGCTCGTTGACGGCGGCGTGGTACGGGTGGATCGGCGTCCCGGGCGCAACGGGGGAAGCGGCCGCATAAGGTTCGGTCGGCCGCCGCTCCCAGATCGCCGCGACGAAGATCAGCACGAGGTAAACGCCGATCAGCGCGAGCAGGCCGTACCAGAACCCGGGACGCGCGTACTCCGAAAGCTGGGCGAGCGAATCGAGGGGCGGCACGGGCATCAGGATACCGCTGCGCGTGCGTGGCCGGTGAGGAGAACGGCGCCAGAAAAAGAGGCATGCCCACGCAAAGGTGGGCATGCCTCAACAAGACGGGTTGCGGTTGCGTCAAGGATCAATCGTTCCGGGGCGGGCGATCGCCGCCTCGGCCGCCGCCGCCGCCACCGCCTCCAGGGCGTGGCCCGCGGTCGCCGCCGCGCCCGCCGCCGCCCCCGCCACCGCCGCTGCGAGGCCCGCGGTCGCCGCCGCGTCCTCCGCCGCCGCCGCCACCGCCACCACGCGGGCCGCGATCGCCGCCGGGGCCACCGCGTGAGCCGCGGAACTCTCCGCCGCCGCCACCTTCGCCGCCCTCACCACCGGCCGGGGCGCCCACCGGTTCCGGGTCGCTCTCGCCGAGCTCCAGCATGGCCGCCTTGCGCGACAGCTTGATGCGGCCCTGGTCGTCGACCAACAGCACCTTGACCTTGACCTCCTGGCCCATCTGCACGATGTCGTCGACCCGATCAACGTACTTGTCGCTCAGCTCCGACACGTGGCACAGGCCGTCGGTTTCCGGCGCGATCTCAACGAACGCGCCGAAGTCCTTGATGCTCACGACGGTGCCGGTGTAGATCTTGCCGACCTTCACCTCGGCGGTCATCGCCTCGATGATGTCGCGGCACTTCTCGGCGGCCGCGCCGTCGACGGCACTGATGTAAACCGTGCCGTCATCCTCGATGTCGATGTTGGCGCCGGTGTCCGCCTGAAGGGCTTTGATGTTCTTCCCGCCGGGGCCGATGATCTTGCCGATCTTCTCCGGGTTGATGCGGATGGTGAGCAGGCGCGGGGCCCACTTGCTGATCTCGGCGCGCGGGGCGGGGATGACGGCGGCCATCTTCTGGAGGATGACGCCGCGCGCTTCCCTCGCCTGGTGCAGGGTGTCGCGGATGATCTTGTGGGTGATCCCCTCGGTCTTGATGTCGAGCTGGATGGCGGTGATGCCATCGCGCGTGCCGCAGACCTTGAAGTCCATGTCGCCGAAGTGGTCTTCCTCGCCGAGGATGTCGGTGAGCAGCTCGTACTTGTCCCCTTCCTGGACCAGCCCGACCGAGATGCCGGCGACCGGCTTGGTGATCGGCACGCCGGCGTCCATCAGCGCCAGGCACCCGCCGCAGCTCGACGCCATCGAGCTGGAGCCGTTGGACTCCAGGATGTCGCTGATGATGCGCACGGTGTAGGGGAACTGGTCGATGCCCGGCAGGACGGCGATCAGGCTGCGCTCGGCCAGGGCGCCGTGGCCGATCTCGCGCCGCCCGGGGCCGCGGATCGGGCGCACTTCCCCGACGCTGTAGCTGGGGAAGTAATAGTGCAGCATGAACTTCTGGTTGTACTCCTCGGTCAGCCCGTCGACGAGCTGCTCGTCGGAGCTGGTGCCGAGGGTGACGGTGCACATGGCCTGCGTCTCGCCGCGGCTGAAGACCGCCGAGCCGTGCACGCGCGGCAGGACGCCGACCTCGATGTTGATCGGGCGGATATCGCGGAAGCCGCGGCCGTCGGGGCGGATGCCCGCGAGGATCGTCTCGCGCGTCACCTGCTCCTCGACCTGGCTGAAGACGTTGCGGATCGTCTTGGCCTGCGTCTTCTGCTCCATCACCGCGAGGTAGCCGGCCTTGGGGTCGGTAACGGCCGGGGCCATCTCCTTGACCAGCTCGTCGAGGATCTGCTTGACGGCATCATTTCGGTCCGCCTTGCCCGGCTTGCCCTTGACCTCGCGGATCTTGTCCGAGACGCGGGCGCGGATGGCGTCGACGAAGCCGGCGTCGGGCTTCTTGATGTCGCCGACCTTTTCCTTCTTGGGGAGCTTCGAAGCCAGCTCCTCGATCATGCCGCAGATCTCAACGACCGCCTTGTGGCCGAACTCGATGGCGTCGGCGACGTCGTCCTCGCCGACTTCGCGCCCGCCGAGCTCGATCATGTTGACGAAGTGCTTGGTGCCGGCGACGACCAGGTCGAAGTCGCTGTACTCCAGGTCGCCGACGGTCGGGTTGAGGATCAGCTTCCCCTCGATGCGCCCGACGCGCACGTGGGCGATCGGCGTGATGAAGGGGATGTCGCTGAGGGCGATTGCCGCCGAAGCGGCGATGCCGGCGTGGACGTCGGGATCATTTTCCCCGTCGAAGGCGAGCACGTTCAGGTGAACCTGCACCTCGTCCATGAACCCCTGCGGGAACAGCGGGCGCAGCGGGCGGTCGATCAGGCGGGCGGTGAGGATCTCCTTGGTGGTGGGGCGCCCCTCGCGCTTCATGAACCCGCCGGGGAACTTGCCCGCGGCGGCGCGGCGCTCGCGGTAGTCGACCTGGAGCGGGAAGACGTCGATCCCCTCGCGCGGCGCCGCGCGGACGACCGCGCCGAACACCACGCTCTCGCCGTACTGCACGCTCACCGAACCGTCGGCGAGCTTGGCGTAGCTGCCGGTCTCGATCGCGAGCGTCTTGCCCCCGATCTGGCGCTCAACTCGAATCGCTTGCATCTGGGATGTTCCTTCGATGGCCGCGAGCACGGAGAATGGGGAATGCTGAATGGTGAGTGCTGAACCGGAAGCCGCCGAAGCGGCCGGGCCGACGTCGGCCCGACGCCTCGCGGGGATGGTTCAGCATTCAGCATTCCGCATTCATCATTCTCCGTGCCGATGGGTTCACCAGCCTGAGCTTCGTCCGCGCGGCAGCCGGGGCCATGAATCGGATGCGGGCGGTTCGCGAAGCGGCCGTAAAACACGGCAGGGCACGGTCGCCCGTGCCCTGCTTTGGTCGTTGACGTCTACTTTCGCAGACCGAGCTTCCCGATGATCTGCTGGTACCGGGCGCGGTCCTCGCGGGTGAGGTACTTCAGCAGCGCGTTGCGCTTGCCGACCATCTTGAGCAGCCCGCGGCGCGACGAGTGGTCCTTCTTGTGCGTCTGAAGGTGCTCGTTCAGCTCGTTGATCCGCTGGGTCAGCAGCGCGATCTGAACCTCCGGCGAACCGGTGTCCTTGTCGTGCGTGCGGTAGTCGGTGACGATCTTCTGCTTGTCGGCGGTGGTGATGGACATCGGACGGCTACTCCTGGACACCAGGTCGCCAGCCAAGGCGTCGCTCGCGCAGGTGCGCGGGCGGGCCGGCAGACCGGTCATTTAAGGGCACCCGGCGCCACACGCGCGGCGCGGCGGGAAGCGGGGAAGAATAGGCCAGACCCACCCTGATTGCAAGGCGACGACCCGCGCGCGAATTCGGTTACAGTACGGTCCGCCATGGAAGCACAAATCTCCGCCGAAGCCGCCGCCATGCGGCGCGAGTACCTGCGGGACAAGCTGCTGGAAACCGACGTGCTGCCCGACCCGATCGCCCAGTTCGGGCAGTGGTTCAGCGACGCGCAGCTCGCCGGCGTCCCCGAGCCCAACGCCATGACCGTCGCCACCGCCACGCGCGACGGCGTGCCGTCGTCGCGCGTGGTGCTGCTCAAGGGGTTCGACGCGCAGGGATTCACGTTCTACACCAACTATGCCAGCCGCAAGGCGCGCGAGCTGGACGCCAACCCGCGGGCGTCGCTGTGCTTCTACTGGCAGCCACTGGAGCGGCAGGTGCGGATCGACGGGGCCGTGGAGCGCGTCAGCCGGGCGGAGAGCGATGCGTACTTCCACGCACGCCCGGTCGCGTCGCAGGTGGGGGCGTGGGTGTCGCAGCAGAGCGCCGTGATCGCGACGCGCGAGCAGCTAGACCGCCGGCAGGCGGAGCTGGCGGAGAAGTACCGCGACGCTGTCGTCCCGCTGCCCGACTTCTGGGGCGGGTACCGCCTGGTTCCGACCGCGATCGAATTCTGGCAGGGCCGGCCGTCGCGCCTGCACGACCGTCTGGAGTTCGTGCGCGCCGCGGGCGCCGCGGGCGGCGCGTGGACGCTGCGACGGCTGTCGCCGTGACGTGAAAGCGGGCTTACCATCGCCGCGCCATGCCGAAGGTCGTGTTGTTTCTCTGCACGGGCAACTACTACCGCAGCCGGTTCGCGCAAGTGCTGTTCAACCACCTTGCCCGGCTGCGCGAGTTGGACTGGCGGGCGCTCTCCCGCGGGCTGAACATCCGCTGCCCGGGGAACATCGGCGCGATGTCGCGCGACGCGGAGCATCGGCTGGCGGAGATGGGTGTCTCTCTGGAAGAGTCCCGGCACATGCCGCTGCGCTGCCGCGCGTGCGACCTTGATGCGGCTGATCTCATCGTCGCGGTGAAGGAAGCGGAACACCGACCCATGCTGGCGGAGCAGTTTCCGGATTGGCAGCAGCGCGCGACCTACTGGCACGTGCACGACGTGGAGGCGGCGGCACCGGCGGAGGCGCTGGCGGAGATCGAACGTCATGTCGTGGCGCTCGTCGAGCGGCTTGACGACGCCGCCTTCCGCGGCCAATCATCTTCGACGTAGCGCGACCGCCCGCAAATGGACCTCCTCGACACCCACGTTCACGGCCTGATCGGCGACGACGGCTTCCGCCGGCTCGTCGCCGCGTTCTACCGCCGCGTCGCCACCGACGACATCCTGCGGCCGATGTACCCGGCCGACGACATGCCCGGCGCCGAGGAGCGGCTGGGGGCGTTCCTGATCCAGCGGTTCGGCGGACCGATGACGTACTCGCAGCAGCGCGGGCACCCGCGGCTGCGCATGCGGCACGGGCCGTTCCACATCGACCAGCGCGCCCGAGACCGGTGGGTGGAGCTGATGGAAGCGGCACTGACGGAGGTGAACCTGCCGGAGCGCGCCATCCCGCCGCTGCGGAAGTTCTTCCACGAGTCCGCGACGTTCATGATCAACCGCGGCTGACGCGAGGCGGGCGCGGTGTGATGGCGCCGGCGATGACCGCCGCCGCACCACGGCCGACGCCACACCAGGACCGACGCCACCTTCCGTTCGTTGCTCCGAGGTTTCTGGTTTGGGAAGTCGTCCTCTTTCCCCGCTACCTTGGTTTCCTCGCCCCTTCCGGAACCTCCACCACGTCTCCCACCTTCACGCCGGCCACCTGCGCTGCGCCCTTGTTCAGTTCCACCGCCCATTTTGCCGGGCCGTCGCTCCAGGTGCTGGAGAGGTCGTACGGCTTCATCTGCTTGACCGAGATGACCGAGCCGGTGTCGGCGATGTAGATGATGTCGAGCGGGATGCGCGTGTTCTTCATGTAGAACGACAGGTTGCGCGCCTCTTCGAAGACAAAGATCATCCCGTGATCGGTGGGCATCGAGTCGCGCTGCATCAGGCCCCTGGCGCGCGCTTCGGGCGTGTCGGCCACTTCCAGCGTGAAGGTCTTCTGGCCAAGGCGCATCTTGACCGTCGCCAAGTCGCTCTGCGCCTTCTCCTGGCAACCCGTGACCAGCAGCATGAGAGCGAAAAGCGCGACCGACGAACGCGCGCGGGCGAACGCACCCGCCTGGGATGGTGCGGTGACGCGGGCGGCGGTGGCAATGGTGGAGGCGCGGGCGGCGGCGGCGGCGGCGGAAGTCATCTTCGGTTGCGCTCCTTCAGGTCCCGGCGGAGTTTCCACGTCAGCCGCACGTCGATCAAGCCAAGGGCCACCAGCACCAGCAGCAGCATCATCACGCCGAGCGACGTGAAGACGAACTCGCGCTCGGCCCCGGGCCGCTGGAACCGGTAGAACAGCACCGCGATGCCGACGGCGATCAACAGCATGACCACGGCGTTCACGCGGCGCAGAATCCCGCGCAGGCGGTTGTTCGGCTCGGATTCCAGCCCCTCGAGGTTTCGGGCGCTGCGCGAGTAGAAGAGGTAGTACCACCCGAAGGCGCCGACCACGAGCGCGAAGATGGCCGGCAGCGGTCCCACCAGTCGGTCGAGCATACCCGCGATCATCGCCCGGGTGCGACGCCGGCTTCGGCCAGAATCGCGCGCGTCGCCGCCATCGGCAGGCCGACGATGTTGCTCCTGCTGCCCGACTGGCGGGTGACGAACGGGTCGCGGTCCTGGATGCCGTACCCGCCCGCCTTGCCCTGCCAGTCGCCGCCAGCGACGTAGCGGTCGATCTCGCCGGGCGTCATCCCCCGCATCTTCACCGCCGAGATCACCCGCGTGCTCCTGAAGAAGTTGGCCTCGACGTGCGACGCGCAGACGCCGGTGATGACCAGGTGGGTGGTGCCCGAGAGCAGTTGGAGCATCTGCCGCGCGTGCTGTGCGTCGCGCGGCTTGCCGAGCATCAGGTCCCCGAAGGCGACCACCGTGTCCGCCGCCAGCACGACCGCGTCCGGGCGCCGGTGCGCGACCGCCCGCGCCTTGGCCTCGGCCAGGTGGAGCGCGATGCCGGAGGGGAGCAGCCCGGCAGGGTAGGTCGATTCGTCCACGTCGGCCGGATCCACCTCAAACGTGTAGCCGGCGTCGCGCAACAAACTTTGGCGCCTCGGCGAGCTGCTGGCGAGGATGAGCGGCGGGCCGGGCAACGGGCTAGTGAGATATCAGAACCGGACCATGATGTCGCCGGCGCGCGGCTCGCGCCCGTTGGCGGTGGGCGCGTCGTAGCGGGCGTGAACCTGGGCGGATTCCGGCAGCAGTCGGACGATCGTGCCGGTCGTGAGGACGCGCTGGTTGGCGTCCATGAACGTGACGACCTGGTTGTCCGCCAGCGTGTCCAGCGGGATCTGCCCGACGGCGACGAGCTGGTTCTGCGGGCGAGCGGCTACGACCACGCCGAGCCGGCTGTTCGGGTACGACTGGCTGTACCCGCGGCGCAGGGCCTCGACCGTCTCCGGCGAAGCGGGATTGGGCGACGCGACCGACGTGCCGGTCCCGGCCGCGCGGGGCTGTCGCTTGGATCCGCCGCACCCGCCGGCGAGGGCGAGCAGGGCGGCGGTGATGAGGGTCACGGTGACGACGCGATGAGGCAGGACTTGCTTGCGCATGCGATGTTCCTCGGACGGGGTACGGCGCTCACCTTAAATAAACCGCCGCGCGGGCGAAACGGACAACTTGTGCACGCGCCCGTGACAGCACGCGCCGCCGAAAGCCAGGCCGGTGACGGCGCGGGCGGCTAGCCAACCGGCGAGAGGGCTACGGTGCGGCGCGCGTGCCGGGCGGCGCGGCGGCGTCCAGTGCCGCCGCGATCTCGCCCAGCGGCGCCGCAAACCGGCGCCGCACCAGGAGGTCCGCCGCCTGGTAGAGGTGGTAGGCCTCCTCCGACGTGATGTTGAAGTAGGTCTGAATGTTGTTGACGCTCTCGCTGAAGCTGGTGAAGGGCAGGTCGCTCACGTCGTCCACCCGCGACAGCGCCAGGTGCAGCACGTGCACCGT
>DASQDR010000202.1:0-23717 GCA_035634055.1 Tepidisphaeraceae bacterium
TGTCGAGCTGTGCCTCATCGGCGGCGGCGGCGGGCGGGGCGGCGACGGCTGCTGGATCAGAGGACGGCTTCATCGTGCGCGCTCAAATCGGTAATTCGCAAATCCTGCGGCAGCCCCGCCTGCTGGGCCATGAAGTTTTCCAGCCGGCGGCGGAACGGCTCGACCTTGATCCGGCGCGTGACGTCGGCGGCGAACGCGTACGTCAGCAGGTGCCGCGCCTCCGCCAGCCCGACCCCGCGCGTGCGCAGGTAGAAGACCATGTCCTCGTCCACCGGGCCGGTGGTGGAGCCGTGCGTGCACTTCACGTCGTCGGCGTAGATCTCCAGCGCGGGCTGGCTGTTCATGTAGGCGTCGTCGCTGAGCAGCAGCGACTTGCTGTTCTGCTTCGAGTCGGTCTTCTGCGCCTTCTGCCGCACGAGGATCTTGCCGCGGAACACGCCGGTCGCCTTCCCGCTGAGCACGTGCTTGTACAGCTCGTGGCTGGGGCAGTTCGGCTCGGCGTGGTCGAGCAGGGTGTGGTTGTCCACGTGCTGCTCCCCGCCGATCAGCACCAGCCCGTTGAGCGTGGCGTAGGCGCCCTCGCCGGCCATCAGGCAGTTCAGGTTGTTGCGCGTGATGCGCGACCCGAGCGATGCCGCGTGCGAGACGAACGTGGTGGCTCGCCCCAGGTTCACCTGCATGGTCGCGACGTGGTACGCCTCGAGCGACTCGTGCTGGAGCTTGCAGTGGTCGATGCGGCAGTCGGCGCCGCAGACGATCTCGGTGACGGCGTTGGTCAGGTAGGTGCCGCCGGACTTGCGGCCGCCCTCGCCGCGGCCGACGTAGCTCTCGACGATGGTCGCCTCGACGTTGTCGCCAGCGACCACGAGCACGCGCGGGTGCGAGACCGTCGGCTCGGCCGACGGCGTGGAGATGAACAGCAGGTGGATCGCCCCCTCGACGCTCGTCCCGCTCGGCAGGCGAATGTACGCGCCGTCCTGGAGGAAGCCGGTGTTGAGCGCGACGAACGGGTTGGCCTCGACGTCGGCCACGCGCGCCAGGTGCGGCTCGATGGCAGCGGCGTCCTCCGCCAGCGCGATCGCCAGGCTCGACACCCTCACCCCGCGCGGGAGCTTGCCGAGCTTGGAGAGCTGCGCGACGTAGCGGCCGTTGACGAAGACGATCTCGCTGGCGGCGTCGGCGCCGAAGCTGAACTCAGCGTAGGCATCGGTGGCGCGGGCGGCGCCCTCGGCGGCGGGAAGGGCGAACTTGGTCTTGACGATCGGGCCGAGCTGCGCGTGCCGCCACTCCTCGTCGCCGGCGGCGGGGAAGCCGACCAGGTCAAAGCGGGCGATGCCCGCCTTGCGGCGCTCGTCCAGCCACGGGAGGACCTCCCCCGCCGTCGCCTTCTCCAGCGCGGCGAAGTTGTTCACGTGGGCGACCTTTTCTTCGGCGAGCTGAGTCATCACTGAACCTTCTTCTGCTGAACCCCGCGGGCCGCCCCCCACGGCGGGCGAGCCGCCGGGGCGGGTCACGCGTCGCGGCACGGCGTTGCAAGTGCGGCCCGCGTCGCGTCGCGTCGCGCACGCGCCTGCGCGCGTGCCGCGGTGCTACACCGACGCGCCCACTTCCCGCTCGACCCAGTCGTAGCCCTTCTCTTCCAGTTCCAGCGCCAGCGCCTTGCCGCCGGACTTGACGATCCGCCCGTCGATCATGACGTGCACGAAGTCCGGCACCACGTAGTTGAGCAGCCGCTGGTAGTGCGTCACCAGCAGGATGGCGCGCTCGGCGTCCTGCTGATGGAGCTTGTTGATCCCGCCGGCGACCGTCTTCAGCGCGTCGATGTCCAGCCCGGAATCGGTCTCGTCCAGGAGGCCCAGGCGCGGGTTCATCACCGCCATCTGGAAGACCTCGTTGCGCTTCTTCTCGCCCCCGCTGAACCCCTCGTTGACGGCGCGGCGGGTGAAGCTGTTGTCGATCTCCAGCAGCTCGCGGCGCTCCTTGAAGAGCTTGAGGAACTGCATCGCGTCCAGCTCCGGCTCGCCGTGGTGCTTCCTGACGGCGTTGACGGCGGCCTTGAGGAAGTAATCCGTGCTCACGCCGGGGATCTCGACGGGGTACTGGAAGGCAAGGAAGATCCCCTCGCGCGCCCGCTCCTCGGCGGACATGTCGAGCAGGTCCTTCCCCTCGTAGGCGATCGAACCCTCGGTCACCTCGTACGCCTCGCGCCCGGCCAGCACTTGGCAAAGGGTGCTCTTGCCCGAGCCGTTCTTGCCCATGATGGCGTGGACCTGCCCGGTGTCGACGGTGAGGTCGACGCCCTTGAGGATCTCGCGGCCGGTCGAGGCGACGCGGGCGTGGAGGTTTTTGATTTCGAGCAATGCCATGTCACTCTTTCTCTGCTGCTGCATCTTCTATTCCGCTGCGTCTGAGCCGTTCAGGCGGCGGAATCGACGAAGGTCCGGGGCTTCGGCAGGGGCTTGCCGTCCTGCCGCAGCCACATGATGCACGAGTCGATGAGGTCCTTGCCCATTCGCACCGCCTCCTCGTAGGAGTCGCCGTGCGTCTTGACGTCCTCAAACTCCGGCAGCGTGACGACGAAGCAGCGGTCCTCGTCGGACCACTGGATCAGCATCGAGTAGCGGCTCATCGTTGCCGCCGTCGCACTTCCTCGATGCGCTCGCGCACCTGCTCTTCCTGATAGCGACGCGCGTCCCTTGCGTCGTTGCCCGAGAGCACCACCGGTTTCGACGCCAGCGGATGCTCCCACCTTGTGTGACTGCCTTTTCCCGGTCGCCATCGGAAACCCGCCTTGGTGAGCGTCGCCTTCAGCTCGCGAATCTTCTTCGGCACGAGCGGCTACCCCACGCTTCCTTCCAGGCTCACGCCCAACAGCTTCTGCGCCTCGACGGCGAACTCCATCGGCAGCTCTCTGAACACTTCCTTGCAGAACCCGCTGACGATCATGTTGATCGCGTCTTCCAGCGCGATCCCGCGCGTCTTGCAATAGAACAGTTGATCCTCGCCGATCTTGCTCGTGCTCGCCTCGTGCTCCGCCTTGCTGGTGGTGTTGCGCACCTCGATGTAAGGCACCGTGTGCGCGCCGCACTGGTCGCCGAGCAGGAGCGAGTCGCACTGCGTGTAGTTGCGGGCGTTGCTCGCCCCCTTGAGGATCTTCACCAGCCCGCGGTAGGTGTTCTGCCCGCGGCCGGCGCTGATCCCCTTGGACACGATCGTGCTCTTGGTGTTCTTGCCGATGTGGATCATCTTCGTGCCGGTGTCGGCCTGCTGGCGGTTGTTGGTCAGCGCCACCGAGTAGAACTCGCCGACGCTGCCGTCGCCTTGCAGGATGCAGCTCGGGTACTTCCACGTGATGGCCGAGCCGGTCTCCACCTGCGTCCAAGTGATCTTGGAGTTCACCCCGCGACAGGCGCCGCGCTTGGTCACGAAGTTGTAGATCCCGCCCTTGCCGTCCTTGTCGCCGGGGTACCAGTTCTGCACGGTCGAGTACTTGATCGTCGCGTCGTCCATCGCAATCAATTCCACGACGGCCGCGTGAAGCTGGTGCTCGTCGCGCTGCGGTGCGGTGCAGCCCTCGAGGTAACTGACCGACGAACCCTCGTCGGCGATGATGAGCGTGCGCTCGAACTGGCCGGTGTTCTTCGCGTTGATGCGGACGTAGGTGCTCAGCTCCATCGGGCACTTGACGCCCTTGGGGATGTAGACGAACGACCCGTCCGTGAACACCGCGGCGTTCAGCGTGGCGTAGAAGTTGTCGCTGTAGGGGACGACCGAACCCATGTACTTCTTGACCAGGTCCGGGTGCTCCTGCACCGCTTCGCCGAAGGAGCAGAAGATGATCCCCTTCTCGGCCAGCTGCTTCTTGAAGGTGGTGACGACCGAGACGCTGTCGAAGACCGCGTCCACCGCCACGCCCGCCAGCGCCAGCCGCTCGTTCACCGGGATGCCGAGCTTCTCGTACGTGGCCAGCAGCTCCGGGTCCACCTCGTCGATCGAGGTCTTCTTCGGCTTGGGCGCGCTGAAGTAGCTGCTTCCCTGGTAGTCGATCGGCGGGTAGTGCAGCATCGGCCAGGCGTGCGGCTCGTTCATCGTGAGCCAGTGCCGAAACGCCTTGAGGCGGTAATCGAGCATCCACTGCGGCTCGTTCTTCTTCGCCGAGATGAAGCGGACGGTCTCCTCGTTCAGCCCCGGCGGCGCGGACTCGGCCTCGATGTCGGTGACGAACCCCCACTTGTACTCGCGGTTCGCCAGCGTCTCGATTTCACGTTCTGCGGTTGGCATGACGGCTTTCCAAAGCAGATTTCAACACGGAGAGCACGGAGAGCACGGAGAAGGCACCATCGGATCAGACTTTGCTCCGCGTCCTCCGTGCCTTCGTGTTGGACATCCGCGCTCAGGCGGAGAACGACGACCCGCACCCGCAGGTGCTGGTGGCGTTGGGGTTCTTGAAGACGAACCCACGGCCCATCACCTCGTCCTTGAAGTCGATCTCCACCCCGTTCAGGTAGAGGTAGCTCTTCATGTCGCACAGGATCTTCACCCCGTGCGCCTCGAGCTGCTCGTCCATCTCGCCGGCGGGCTCCTCGGTCAGGTCCAGCATGTAGGAAAACCCGCTGCACCCGCCCCCCTTCACGCCGACGCGCAGCTTGGTCTCGGTTTCGGGCAGGCCCTGCTGCTTGATGATGTCCTTGATCTCGTTGGCAGCGGCCTCGGACAGGTTGATCGGCATCGCGGTTCTCCCAGAATTCGGTTGAGGGTGACTAACGGTTGTTGACGGCCACCGACAGCTCACCTTGCTGCCGGGGCCCCGGTATCTCGCTCCCCTGTATCTCGCTCCCCTGTATCTCGCTCTCGTTCGCCGCGGCGGCGCCCGTGCCGGCGGCGGCGACGGCGCGGTGCTTGTTGACGCCCACGCGCTCGCGCGGCACGTCGATCCGCCGCCCGGGCATCACCAGGTCCGCCACGCTCACGTCCTGCATGAACCGGACCAGCCGGTACTGCAATGCCTGCGCCGGCCCGTGCCGGGCGAGCCGCTTCTCCGCCAGCGGGTTTTCTCCCGCCCCCGCCGTCCCGGCGCGTTCGCCGTCGCCGCAGTCCAGCAGGTTGCTCAGCTCGTGCAGCGACAGCCGCCCGAGCTCGGCGGCGATCTGGTACCCGCCGCTCGCCCCGCGCACGCTGCGCAGGATTCCGCGCTGGTGAAGCACCTTGAGGATGTTCATCAGCAACGGCAACGGCAGGTGGCAGCGCTGCGCCATCTCCCGGGCCGACACCACCTGGTTCGGATGCTCTGCCAGGTAGCCCAGGCTGATCAACGCGTAGTCAGCTTTCTTACTCAGGCGAAGCATCCACCAAAATATAGGACTGCCGGAGTGCGGATTCAAGAATCGGCCAAGTTTGATCCCACCCCGCCCTCGCCGCCCGAGCCGCTGCCCCCGCGTTCATTGGACGTTGGGCGCGCGACGTGGAAAATTGACCGTCCGGCGCGCATTCAGTGGCGACGCCCGCGCACGCCTGAACCTATGGATCTACCGACGCCGTCGCTCATCATCGATTTTCCCACCGTGCAGCGCAACATCGCGCGGCTGGCGGCGTACGGCCGTGCTCACGGCATCGCCATCCGCCCGCACACCAAGACGCACAAGTCGATCCGCATGGCGAGGCTGCAACTGGAGGCCGGCGCCGTTGGACTGACCGCCGCCAAGGTCGGCGAGGCGGTGACGATGGCGCAGGCGGGCAACGATCTGTTCGTCGCTTACCCCGCGCTCGACCCCTGGCGGCGCGAGCGCCTGGCGAGCCTGGCGCGCACCTGCGCCGTCCGCGTCGGAATTGATTCGCCCGAGGCCGCCGACTGGATCGGCGACGCCGCCCGCGCCGCCGGCGTGACGATCGGCGTGCTGGTGGACCTGGACGTCGGCCTGCACCGCACCGGCGTGCAGTCGCCGGGCGACGCGCTCGCCCTGGCGCGGCACGTCGAGGGCGCGACCGGGCTGCGGCTCGACGGCATCATGTGCTACCCCGGGCACGTCAAGGGACCCGCGGACGAGCAGGCCGTCACTGCCGTCGCCGCGATTCTGGATGAGACGATCGACCTGTGGCGTCGCGACGGGCTGAAGGCGACGGTCGTCTCCGGCGGCTCCACCCCGTCGGCCTTCCTCTCGCACCGGGTTCCTGCCATCAGCGAGATTCGACCGGGCACCTACATCTACAACGACGCGAACACGATCGCCTCCGGGCAGGCGACGCTGGACGACTGCGCCGCCCGGTTCACGTGCACGGTGATCAGCACGGCCGTGGCGGGAAAGTTCGTCATCGACGCCGGGAGCAAGACGCTGGCGCAGGACCGCCACGCGGGCGATCCCGCGGCCGGCGGGTTCGGGCACGTCGTCGAGTTCCCCCGCGCCCGCATCTGCCGCCTGAGCGAGGAGCACGGCGAGGTCGACGCCAGCGCCTGCGACGCCCGCCCGCGCGTCGGGGACCGCGTGACGGTCATCCCCAACCACATCTGCCCGTGCGTGAACCTCCAGACGATGGCATGGGTGCGCGAGGAGGACGGAACAGTCGCGCCGCTCCCGATCGATGCGCGGGGATTGGTGTGGTGATGAGCGCCTTGGCGCCGGACCTGACCGCGCCGCGGGGATGACGACACCATGCGCCGCGCGGATCGCCCGGCATGCGCACGACGCACCACCCACCACGCACCACGCACCACGCACCATACTGCGCGCGATGCGCACCGCGCGCCATGCGTACCGCGCCCCGCGCACCATGCGCCATGCGCACCGCGCGCCATGCGCCATGCGAACCGCGCGGACCGCAGACCGCGTACGGAGCACTGAGCACTGAGCACCACGCACCGCGCGCGAGCGACGAAACGCGCGCCGCGGGTGTGGACGGGCGCTGCGCAAGTGTCGCTATCGTGCACCGCGTCAACCTCGCGCCGCACGGGTGACGGAAAACTGCTGACAAGGTCAGTTTGCGTTGCTATGTTGCGCGGGTGAGTGTCGCGGTGCTCTTTGACAAGTGAAGCGGGAGCAGCGGGCGCGTGCGCCGCCGTCTGGTGGGGTCGAGCCAAGACATCCGGGTCTTCGCTCCGCTCAGACACCGGCGTTTCCCCGCGCGCACAAGCGGGAAGTCCGGTGCTGATGCACCCGGTCAGGGCGCGACCGGAACGGAGATCGGGCGCGCAAGCAAATGTGCAAAACGAACCCAAACTTTGAATTTCGCTTGTAAGCGCAAGTTGTAACGCTACTTCTAACGCATCGATTGCGCAGGATTCGTTGACGCCGGCGTCTGAGCGAAGCGAAGACCCGGAGGTCTTGACCCCCCCCGGGGAATGTCCCCCAGCGCAAGAGTCATCAAGGGGTCGTGCGTCTGGGTGCGGAAAGCGGTTGTAAATGCCAGGGCGCGTGACGGGGTGCGGACCTCGCGTGACGAGGCTGCGCGAGGGTTCGGCGCGGCGCTCAGCGCCCTCACGGGCGCGTGACGGGACTCGACCGGTGCGCGGGGTTAGCGAGTTGCTCGGCGCCCTCACGGGCGCGTGACGGGGCGCGGACGTCGCGTCACGAGACGCGGCCGGTGCGGGGGTTCGGCGCCTCGCTCGGCGCCCTCACACCCTGCGGACGACCACGATCGTCTGATCGTCCGCCGGTTCCTCTTGCCCCGTCCAGCGGGTGGCGGCTTCGGTCAGGGTGGCGACGATCTCGCCGGGGGTGCAGGCGTGGCGCTGGTCGAGCAGTTGGATGACGCGCTCCATGCCGAACTGCTCGCCGGCGGGGTTCATCGCCTCGAAGATGCCGTCGCTGACGACGGCGAGCGAGCCGCCCGGCTCGAGCTTCAGCGGGGCGCAGGCGTCGCCGGTCATTTCCGGCATCACGCCCAGCGGCAGCTCGCTGGGGACCATCTCATCGACCGTCCGCTCTGGTCCGCAGCGGATGAGGATGGGCCCGTGGCCGGCACTGCACCAGTCGAGCGTGCCGTCGGGGGCGAGGAAGGCGATGAACGCCGTGACGAACCGCTCGGACTCCAGGTCCGCCGCCAGCCGCGCGTTGGCGCGCTCGAGCAGGCGGCGCGGGTGGGGATCGACCTCGGCGAAGGCGCGGATCAGCGTGCGCACCTGCGACACCACCAGCGTCGGCGCCAGCCCGTGCCCGGAGGCGTCGGCGAGGAAGACGGCGAGCCGCCCGTCGGGGGTCTCCCACAAATCGAAGCAGTCCCCGCCGGTCACCGACGCCGGGCGGGTCCAGCCGACCGATTCGATCCCCGCGACGCGCGGCATCGACTTGGGGAGCATGGCGTCCTGCACGCGGCGGGCGAGGTTCATCTCGTGCCGCATCGCCGCCGCCTGCACGGCCGTTAGTTGCAACTGATACCGTTGCAATGCGACGCCCGCCTGGTCTGCCAGCATCTGGATCAGCGCCAGGTCAGAGGCGTCGAACGGCCCGCCATGCTTGTTGATCGCCTGCACGACGCCCAGCGGCTGGCGTCCGAGGTTGGCCATCGGGGCGGCGAGGATGTTGCGGGTGACGAAGCCGCTCTTGCGGTCGATCTCGCGGTTGAAACGCGGGTCGTCGTACGGCGCCGGCACGTGCAGCACCGCGTTGGCGGCGAACGTGGCGCCGACGATCCCGGCGGACGACGGCACGCGGATCTCGATCGACTGAAGCGCCACGCGCGTGACCAGCTCGTCGGTCGCCGGGTCGTGCAGGAAAATGCTCGCCCGCTCGCAGGTGAGCAACTTGCAGGTGGCCTCAGCGATGTGCTGGAGCAGCGCGTCCAGGTCGGTGGTGACCGCCAGCGCGCGGGTCACCTCGAGCACGAGCTTGAGGTGCTCGGCGGAGATGGAGCCGGCCTCGCTGGGGGCGGTGGCAGTCATACGGGCGACCCGGCCGGCACGCGCGCCAGAGCGGCGGCGGGGACCGGGGCAGCGTAAGACGGGGGCAAGGAAGCGTCAACGGGAGATGGAGGAGGGCGCCGGTGGTCTGATGGGGAGAATGCGAGGAGTGAGGATGGAGGGAACAGCGAGCGTTCAACGTTGAACGCCGAATGTCGAACCTCAAACCAGGAAACGGCGCGCATGTCCGGCCGGACCTTGTCGCGGTTTCACCGTTTCAAGGTCATCCTTCGCCGTTCGCCCTTGCCCTCAACGTTCGCCCTTGGCCCCGTTCAGTTCTCCTCCCGGGCGCGGGCGCTGCGGTCGGCGCGCGGCGGGGGCAGCGGTATTCTGGGGACGACGATGCGTGAGGATACCATCGAGCCTGGCGAGAGGCGTTCCGGCCGCGACGACGCCGTCGCGGTCGTCCGCCGGCTGCGCGGCGGGGGGCACGTCGCGTACTTCGCCGGCGGCTGCGTGCGCGACGCGATGCTGGGGCTGGAGCCGAAGGATTACGATGTCGCCACCGACGCTCCGCCGGCTCGCGTGCGCGAGCTGTTCACCCACACGCAGGCGGTGGGCGCGGCGTTCGGCGTGATCCTCGTCCGCCACGGCAACAGCGTCATCGAGGTCGCCACCTTCCGCACCGACGGCCGCTACGCCGACGGACGTCGCCCCGAGGCCGTCACCTTCACCACGGCCGAGGAGGACGCCAAGCGGCGCGACTTCACCATCAACGGGATGTTCCTCGACCCGATCGAGAACAAGGTGATCGACTACGTCGGCGGGCAGGCGGACCTGGAGGCGCGGGTGCTCCGCGCGATCGGCGAGGCGAACCGTCGCTTCGACGAGGACCACCTCAGGCTCCTGCGCGCCGTGCGCTTCGCCGCGCGGTTCTCACTGAGCATCGACCCCGCCACCGAGGCCGCCATCCGCGCGCACGCCGAGCACCTCAAGCGGATCAGCCCCGAGCGCATCGCCGAAGAGCTGCGGATCATGCTGACCCCCGCCAGCCGGCGCCGGGCGTGGGAGCTGCTGTGGGCGCTGGGCCTGATGCCGGTGATCTTCCGCCACCTGCCGGAGCGGAACGATTCGCCCAACGCGCAGCGCGCGAATGTGCAGCGCGCAATCCTCCCCGCGCTGGCGGAGGGGGCGGCGGCGCCTTTCGGGCTCGCGCTGGCGGCGCTCGCACTGTGCTACCGGGCGGCCGGGCGGGATTGGGTTAGCGAGCTGCTCGAACCGGCGGAGGTGCGGCGAACGGTGCAGGCGCTGCGCGCGGGGCTGAAGATCAGCAACGAGGAAGCGGACCTCGTCGCCGAGAGCACGCAACTGTCGGCGCTGCTGGGCGACGCGCCGCCGACGGTGGCGACGATGAAGCGATTCCTCGCACAGCGGTATTCACGAGAGTCGCGCCAGATGCTGCGTGCGATCGCCCGCGCGGAGGCGAGCCATGCGACGCGCGTGGCGTGGCTGGACGAACGGTTCGAGCAGTTCCTCCAGGGTGACGTCGCCCCCCCGCCGCTGCTCACCGGCGACGACCTTACCGCCGCCGGCTGGAAGCCCGGACCGGCGTTCAAGCGCGTGCTCGACGGGGTCTACGACGCGCAGTTGGAGGACCGGGTGAACACGAAGGAGGAAGCGCTCGCGATGGCCGAGACGATGCGCTCGTAAGGGTGACACCCGTGTCGCCCTCTTCCCGCGCGGGGCCAACGGGTCCGGTCGCGCAGGGGCCGACGCCCGCGTCGCCCTCTTCATCTCGCGCCTCCGCGCAAAGAAGAAGGGCGACGCGGGCGTCGCCCCTACGAAGGCTTTCGGTCGTCGTCCGCGTCGATCAAGCGAGCTTGCGGATCACCAGGCTCGCGTTGTGCCCGCCGAAGCCGAAGCTGTTGCTCATGGCGATGTCGACCCGGCGGTCGCGCGCCTTGTTGGGCACGAAGTCAAGGTCGCACTCGGCGTCGGCGTCCTCGAGGTTGATGGTGGGGGCGATGAGGTTCCGGCTCACGGTCATGGCGGTGATGATCGCCTCCACGCCGCCGCTGGCGCCGAGCAGGTGGCCCATGGCGCTCTTGGTGGAGCTGACGGCGACCTTCTTCGCGTGCTCGCCAAAGGTTCCCTTGACCGCCTTGGTCTCGGCGAGGTCGCCCAGCGGGGTGCTGGTGCCGTGTGCGTTGATGTAGTCGATCTGGTCCGGGCTGATCTGCGCGTCGCGCATGGCGAGCTTCATGGCCATCGCGGCGCCGGCGCCGTTCTCGTCGGGGGCGGTGATGTGGCAGGCGTCGCCGCTCATGCCGTAGCCGACGAGTTCAGCGTAAATGCGCGCCCCGCGCTTTTTGGCGTGCTCCAGCTCTTCCAGGATGACCACGCCCGCGCCCTCGGCCATCACGAAGCCGTCGCGGTCCTTGTCCCACGGTCGGCTGGCGCGCTGCGGGTCCTCGTTGCGGGTGGAGAGCGCGCGGGCGGCGACGAAGCTGGCCATGCCGAGCTCGCACAGCGCCGCTTCGGAGCCGCCGGCGATCATCATGTCGGCCATGTCGTGCTGGATGTATCGCCCGGCGTCGCCGATCGCGTTGGCGCCGGTGGCGCAGGCGGTGGCGACGGCGGTGTTGGGGCCCTTGATGCGGTAGCGGATCGAGACGTTGCCGCTGGCGGCATTGACCATCAGCCGCGGGACCGTGAAGGGGCTGACGCGGCGGACGCCCTGGGTGACGAGGATCTTGTTCTGCTCCTCGAGGGTCTCGATGCCGCCGATCCCGCTGCCGATCAGCACGCCTGCGCGGTACGGGTCTTCCTTGGTGAAATCCAGCCCGGAGTCGTTGACGGCGTTGACCGCCGCCGCGAGGCCGAACTGCCCGAAGCGGTCCAGCCGCCGCGCCTCCTTCACGTCGACGCCGTAGCGGGTGACGTCGAACTTGGTGCATTCCCCGCCGAAGCGCACGGGGTACTTGCTCATGTCGAACCGGGTGACCGGCCCGATGCCGCTGGTGCCGGCGCAGAGGTGCTCCCACATCTCGTCGACCACCTCGCCGAGAGAGGTAATGACGCCCATACCCGTGATGACAACGCGGCGCTTCATGAGGGAGGAAGAGTTGCCAGTGGCCGGTTGCCGAGTTGCCAGTGAAGAAGAGCGGGCCTCCTCACTGGCAACTAAGAACTGGCAACTAGCGACTACTTGTTCTGGTGTTCCTTGATGTAATCGATCGCCTGCCCGACGGTCTGGATCTTCTCCGCCTCCTCGTCGGGGATGGACAGCTCGAACTCGTCCTCGAACTCCATGACCAATTCTACGGTGTCGAGGGAGTCTGCGTTCAGATCGTTGATGAAGTGGGTCTCGCGCGTGATCTCGCTCTTGTCCACGCCCATCTGCTCGCTGACGATCTCGATGACCTTCTGATCCGTTTCGTCCATAACGTGAGTCCTACCCGGTTCGAACTGTGTCTCTTTCCGCGGCGACCGCGCCCCGGCGCGGCGCTCGGCACGACCGCGCGCGGGCGGGATCCGCCCGAAAGGCCCCTATGGCCCTTAGTGGCGGGAATATAGCGGTAGACCCCCCGTTTGCAACCACCGGACCCGCCCGCCTGACGGGCCATCGGCGTGAGCTACATCACCATTCCGCCGTCCACGCACAGCACTTGCCCGGTCACGTAGCTCGCGTCCGGCGACGCCAGGAACGCCACCGCGGCGGCGATTTCCTGCGGCTGGCCGAACCGCTTGAGCGGGACGAAGTTCTTCACCCCCTCCTTGATCTGGTCCGGCAGCACGTCGGTCATGTCGGTGGTGATGAACCCGGGGGCGATCACGTTGCAGGTGATGTTCTTGCCCGCCAGTTCCTTGGCGACCGTCTTGGAGAGCCCGATCAGCCCCGCCTTGGAGGCGGCGTAGTTCGCCTGCCCCGCGTTGCCCGCGACGCCGGCGACGGAGCTGATGTTGATGATCCGCCCGCCGATCGGCCCCTTGATCCGCATCATCGGCCGGGCCGCGGCGCGGATGGAGACGAACGCGCTCTTGAGGTTCGTGTCGATCACCGCGTCCCAGTCCTCGTCGTCCATGCGCAGGATCAGGCCGTCCCGGGTGATGCCGGCGTTGTTGACCAGCACGTCCAGCCGCCCGTGCGCGTCGGTCACCTTCTCGATCGCCTCGCCGAGCGCCTTGGCGTCGGCGATGTCCACGGCGGCGACCTCGGCGCTGCCGCCCTCTGCTTTGATCTCGTCGACCACCTGCTGGAGCTTGTCGGCCGTGCGCGCGACGGCGACGACGTGCAGCCCGTCCCTGGCCAGGCGGCGCGCGATCGCCGCCCCGATCCCGCGGGAGGCGCCGGTGACGAACGCGACTCGTTTTTCGGTCATGACTTCCACTCCACTCCAAGGTGGCACGGGCGCCTCGCCCGTGTTCCCACCGCGACCAGCGGCTCTTCACAGTGACAACCGCGACGGCGGCTGGCCCGCCTCAAGATGCACGGGCGAGGCGCCCGTGCCACGTGCAGGACCGCCGGACCGCCGGACCGCGCCGCTGTTACGCGGTCGCCACCAGCGCCTCCGCCGTCGACAACGTCTCGACCGGCAGGCGGCGGTTGATCTTCTTCAGCAGCCCGGTCAGCACGCGCCCGGGCGCCAGTTCAACGAAGCGCGCATCGGCCGCGGGCGCGATCTTCTGCATCGTCTGCTCCCACCGCACCGGCCTGACGATCTGGTCCACGAGCAGCGACTTGATCGAGGCCGCATCCGTGTGCGGGGCAGCCGTGACGTTGGAGTAAACCGTCGCCCGCGGCGGCTTGAACTCCACGCGCTCCAGCTCGGCGCGCATACGGTCCGCCCCGCTCTGCATGATCGGCGAGTGGAACGCCCCCGCCACCACCAGCGGCACCGCCTTCAGGCCGGCGGCGGAAGCCGCGGACAGGACGCGCTCGCACGCCCCCCTGCTCCCGCTGACCACGATCTGCCCCGGCGCGTTGAAGTTGGCCGGCACGAGCACTTCCCCGCCCGCGCTCTGCTGGCACAGTTGGGTGACGCTCGCCTCATCCCCGCCCATGATCGCGACCATGCTGCTGGGTGTGGCGACGGCAGCCTCCTGCATGTACTTCCCGCGCGCCGCCACCAGCTTCAGCCCGTCCTCGAAGCCGAACACGCCCGCGAGGTGCAGGGCGGTGTACTCCCCCAGGCTCAGCCCGGCGTACTGCGTGCCGGCGTCCGCCTCGCTGAGCACACCCGCGGCGACGGCCGCACGGTACGTCGCGACGCTGGTGACGTAAATCGCCGGCTGGCTGATGTCCGTCTGGTTCAGCCGCTCGTCCGGCCCGGCGAAGCAGAGCGACGCCAGGTCGAAGCCGAGCACCTCGTTCGCCCGCTCGAAGGTTTCCTTCGCCGCCGGCGACTGCTCGAAAAAGTCCCTGCCCATGCCGACGGCCTGAGCGCCTTGCCCGGGACAGAGGATGTAGGTGACGGCAGCCATGACAGAACTCTTTCCGACGCGAGGCCCAAAGCACGCGAAAAAAGACGGGGAAGGGAGAAGCGCCTCCGCGACCTCAGCGCCCCAGCGGTGGCGACCGGGATCAGACGCGCACGACCGCGTTGGCCCACGTGAGCCCGCCGCCGAAGGCGACGAAGAGGATCACGTCGCCCGCGCTGATCTTCCCCGCCCGCCACGCCTCGTCCAGCGCCAGGGGGATCGACGCCGCCGACGTGTTGCCGTACTTGCTGATGTTCACGTACGCCTGGCTCGGCGGCATGCCGAGCTTTTCCATAGCGCTGTCGATGATCCGCTGGTTCACCTGGTGCGGGACGATGTACTTCACGTCGTCCTTCGTCAGCTCGCAGGCGCGCATGGCGGAGTCGATGAGCTGCTCGAACTTGCTGACGGCGAACTTGTAGACCTCACGGCCGCGGATCTGCATGAACTGCTGTTCCTGGCTGACCAGGTCGGCGCAGATGGGGTGGCGGCTGCCGGGCATGCACTTCATCACGTCGCCGCCGGTGCCGTCGGCGTGCAGGGTGCTGTAGATCAGGCCGCGCTTGAGGTCATCGGTGCGCTTCAGCACGACCGCGCCCGCGCCGTCGCCGAAGAGGATGCAGGAGTTGCGGTCCTTGTAGTTGACGATGCGGCTGAGGGTCTCGGCGCCGACGACCAGCACGTTCTTGTACTGCCCGGCGCGGATGAAGTTGGCCCCGGTGCTCAGGGCGTAGAGGAACCCGCTGCACGCCGCCATCATGTCGAACGCCGGCACGCCAGGGATCCCCAGCTCGGCGCCGATGAAGCAGGCGGTGGAGGGGAAGACCATCTCGGGGGTGATGGTCGCGACGACGATCAGCTCGATGTCCCTGGGCTCAAGGCCGGCGGACTCGATCGCCCGGCGGGAGGCGGCGGTGCCGAGCGTGGCGGTGGTTTCCGAGGGGCCGGCGATCCGCCGCTCCTTGATCCCCGTGCGCTGGGTGATCCACTCGTCGTTGGTGTCCACCATCTTCGAGAGGTCATCGTTGGTCAGCCGCCTCTCAGGGACGCTGCTGCCGGTACCTGCGATGATGGCGCCAAAGTTGGACATGAGCACGATTGCGGAAGCAGCCGCCCGTTCAGGCAGCCGCTTCATCTTCCGCCGGGATCGTATGCGCGATAACGTCCACGATCTTCTCGTTGACGCCGCTGTTGACCATTTGCTTGCCCACGCGGATGGCGTTCTTGATCGCCCGCGCGTCGGACCGGCCGTGGCAGATCAGGCAGTACTTCCCCACCCCCAAGAGCGGCGCGCCGCCGGACTCCTGCCAGTCGTGCTTCTGGTAGATCTTCTTCATCACCGGCTTGAACTCCTCCAGCAGCTCCGGCGAGTCCTCCGACAGCTCGGCCATGATCGTCTGGAACAGCCCCTCGGCGATGCCCTCGGTGAACTTCAGGATAATGTTGCCGACGAACCCGTCGCACACGACGACGTCGACGACGCCCTTGAACAAGTCGCGCCCCTCGACGTTGCCGATGAAGTTGATCTGCGGCTCATCGCGCATGAGCTTGCGCGATTCCTTGACCAGGCTGTTGCCCTTGGCGTCCTCCTCGCCGATCGACAGCAGCCCGACGCGCGGGTTGTCGATGCCGCAGATCGCCGTCGCGTAAGCGCCGGCCATGATCGCGTACTGCTCGAGGTGGCGGGCCTTGGGCTCGGGGTTGGCGCCGACGTCGCAGATCACCACCGGGCCGTGGAAGGTCGGCAAGATGACGGCGATGCCCGGGCGGCTGACGCCGGCGAGCGTGCGCATCTTGAGCTGCGCCGCGGCGACGCACGCGCCGGTGTTGCCGGCGGAGATCACCACGTCCGCCTCGCCCTTCTTGGCGAGGTCGCACATCACGTTGATCGAGCTCTTGGGCTTGTTGCGGATCGCCTCGACCGGCGAGTCGTCCATCTCGATGATCTGCGTGGTCGGGACGACCTTGTACCGCGCCTTCTGCGCGTCGCTCAGCCCGCTGTCGCGCAGCCCGGCGGCGATCGCGTCGGCGTCGCCGACGAGATAGATCAGGTCGTCCTCGTCCAGCAGCGGCGCGGCCTCCCAGCAGCCCTTGAGGATGGCTGCCGGCGCCTTGTCGCCACCCATGACGTCCACCGCGGCTCGCACGTCGGTATCCTCCCTGTGCCCCTGAGTCGAACGTGCGAGATTTACGCGGGCTCTTGATCGATCTGGAGCGCCAACTTCGGGTTTACGTACCCGCATTGGTCGCACGCCACGTGCGGCAGCTTAGCGTTGCCGCACTGCGGGCAGCGAACGTAGTGGATCGGCTTGAGCGCGTGGTGGCTGCGGCGCTTGCGCTTGCGCGACTTCGAGTGTTTCTGGACCGGAAGCATGTCAGTCAACTCCTGCGACCGCGGGAACTTAGCTGGCGACTCGAGTGCGGGATCTCGAAAGCGTGTGCTGCTTCAATAAAAGAACGGCGGGTGAACCCGCCGCGCCAGTAGGGTCGGTACGTTATGGAACGCGTCAAGTTCTGTCAAGCACACGGGGTTACCTCAACACGACCCGCGGCGGCGCGCGCTCGCAACGTTCGCCGCAGGCGGGTCGGCCGTAAACACGCGACGCCGTCACCTCGCCGGCAACGCGCGCTTGCGAAGCTCGAGGTAGTGGATCGGCTGGCGCTTCTTGCGGAAGCGGCTCTCGAAGAAGGTCGATTCCTCGGCGAAGCAACGGTCCGCCGCCCCGGCCCGCGCGGGCGGGTCGTTCCAGAAGTCCGCCGAGTTCGCCGCGATCTCGAACTGCGCCGCCACGCGTTCGCTCCGGGCCAGTTCCAGCGCCGCGTGATAGTAGTCGAGGTGATCGGTCTTGAGGATCAGCAGAGACCGCTGGCGCAGCACGCGGTGGGCGTCGCGCAGGAAGGGCTCGGCGAACAGGCGGTTGGGCAGCTCGCGCGGCTTGTCGCACGGGTCGGGGTGGAAGAGCCACACCTCGTCCAGTTCCTCGTCAGCGAAGAAGCGGCGGACGTCCTGCGCCCGCCCGTGCAGGAGCGCGACGTTCCGCAGCCCCGCCGCCGTCACGCGCTCGGCGGCGGCGTGCAGGGCGCGGCACTTCCAGTCGATCCCGACGAACGCGGTGGCAGGATGGTTCCCGGCGACGCGCTCCAGCAGCGCGGCGTCATTGCAGCCGATCTCGAAGATCACCCGGCCGTCGAAACGGGATGCGAGGCGGGGGCCGAAGAAATCCCGCCACGCCCCGCGGCGGCCGAACTCTGCGCCATCGCTGAAGACCAGTTGCGGGAACGCCAGCAGCCGGTCGGCGAACGCGCTGCGGCGGGTCACTTCAACGCGCCCCGCGCGAACTCCCTCGCCCGCGCCAGCGCGTCGGGCAGCTTGGACGGATCCTTCCCGCCCGCCTGCGCCATCTGCGGGCGGCCCCCGCCGCCGCCGCCAGCGACCTTCGCCGTCTCGCGGATCCAGTCGCCCGCCTTCAAGCCCTTGGCGATGAGGTCATCGCTGACGGCCGCGACGAAGTTGACCTTTCCATCCGTGGCTGATCCCAGCAGGATGCCATGGCTCATCGACTTCTTGCGCAGCGAGTCCATCGCGCCGCGGAGCTGTTCGTCGGTCGCACCGGCGACCTCGGCGACCACAAGTTGCCCGCCGCCGATCGCCTCCGCCTCGGCCAGCAGCTTGCCCGCGAGGGCGGCAACGTCGATGCCCGCGCCGGCGGACGCCTTCTGCGACTTCTCGAACGCCTTCTGCTTCGCCTGAAGCTCCGCGACCGCCGCCTGCCCGCGCCGCTTGGCGCGCAGCGGGAGGTTCTCCCCGCCCAGCAGCTTCTGAATCGCGCCGATCGCCTGGGCCACTTCCGCTTCGGCGGCGGAGCGGCCGCTGGTGATGGCGGCGTCGAGCGCGCGGGCGGCCTCGCTGGCGGCCGACGCGCCGGCGCCGGTGAGGGCGGTCAGCCGGCGGATCCCCTTGCTGACGGATTCCTCGCTGGTGATGACGAAGCCTTCGACGTCACCGGCGTTGCTCAGGTGCGTCCCGCCGCAGAACTCGATGGAGAATTGCCGCCACTTCGCGTTGGCGGGGTCCTTCAGCAGCTCGCCGACGGGGGCACCGATCGAGACGACGCGGACCATCGGCGGGTACTTCTCGCCGAACACCGCGCGCAGCCCGTTGATCTTCATCGCCTGCTCCTGCGGCGCGGTCTCGGCGTACACCGGGAGCTTCTGCTTCACCTGCTGCTCGACGAGCTGCTCGACGCGCCCGATCTCGTCGTCGGTCATCGCCTTGGCGTGCGAGAAGTCGAAGCGGAGCTTGTCGGGATCGACCAATGAACCCTTCTGCTGCACGCCCTCGCCCAGCACCTCGCGCAGCGCCCAGTTGGCGACGTGCGTGGCGGTGTGGTTCTTCTCCGTGCGCGGGCGGACGCCAGCGAGCGTGGCGGTGACGTGGTCGCCGACGCTCAGGTGGCTCTCGATCATCTGCCCGACGTGCAGGACGTACCCGCCGGCGGCGCGCGTGGTGGAGACGTCCATCGCGGCGCCGCTCCTGGAGCGCAGCTCCCCGGTGTCGCCGACCTGCCCGCCCATCTCGGCGTAGAAGCTGGTCTGGTCGAGAATGACCGCCACGCCCTGCCCGGCCGCCTCGGCGCCGTGCGTCGCGTCGATCAGCTTCGACCCGTCCCAGATCGCCTTCACGGTCGCGCCGATCGGGGCGGCGTTGAACTTCGCCGAATCGTCCGTCGGCTTAATGCCGCCCTGCTGCAACTTCGCCAGCACGTCCGGCGGCAGCTCGAACAGCCGCGACGCGCCTTCCTTCCCGCCCGACCGCGCGCGCTCCTTCGCTTCCTCCATCAGCTTTTCGTAGCCCGCGATGTCGACCGACATCCCGCGCTCCTCCGCCATGATGCGCGTGAGGTCGATGGGGAAGCCGTAGGTGTCGTGGAGCTTGAACGCGTCGTCGGCGTCGATCCGGCTCTTCGCCGCGCTCAGAGACCGGCGCGCCGCGTCCTCGAAAAGGGAGATGCCGCGATCCAGCGTTCGCGCGAAGCTCGCCTCCTCGTCGTTGACCAGCTCCTGCACGCGCTTGGGGTCCTTCTTCAGCTCCGGGAACGCGTTCCCCATCGCGTCGACCACGACCGGCACCAGCTTGTGCATGAACGGGTCGCGCAGTTCGAGCTGCTGCCGGCCGAACCTCACCGCGCGGCGGAGGATTCGCCGCAGGACGTAGCCGCGGCCCTCGTTGCTCGGGACGGCGCCGTCGGTCAGCGCGAACGTCAGGCAGCGCACGTGGTCGGCGATCACGCGGAAGGCGATGTCGCTGCGGAGCTGCGCGTCGGCGGCTTCCGCCACGGGGTCGGCAGCGTTGGTCTTCGGGTACTTCCCCGCGTACTTGCGGCCGCTCAGGTCCGTCAGCACCTGCCAGAACGGGTGGAACAGGTCGATCTCGTAGTTGCTGTCGACGTTCTGCAACACCTGGCTGATGCGCTCGAACCCCATGCCCGTGTCGACGTGCTGGCTCGGGAGCGTGGTGAGGCTGCGGTCGGGGTTTCGGTTGTACTGGATGAAGACGTTGTTCCAGATCTCCATCACGCGCGGGTCGTCGCCGTTCACGTCCTTGCCGCCGGTCTTGTCCGGCGTGCGGTCGACGTAGATCTCGGTGCACGGCCCGCACGGGCCGGTCTCGCCCATCTCCCAGAAGTTGTCCTTGCCGAAGTAGTGAATGTGATCGTCCGGCAGCCCGGCCACCTCCTTCCAGATGGTCGCGCTCTCGGTATCGCGCGGCACGCCGTTGGCCTCGTCCCCCTCGAAGCAGGTGACGTGCAGACGGGTCGGGTCCAGCTTGAAGACTTTCGTGAGCAGCTCCCACGACATCTCGATCGCGCCGCGCTTGAAGTAGTCGCCGAAGCTCCAGTTCCCCAGCATCTCGAAGAACGTGTGGTGGCGGCGGGAGCGGCCGACGTCGTCGAGGTCGTTGTGCTTCCCGCCGGCGCGGATGCACTTCTGCGTGTTGGCCGCCCGCGTCCACGGGGCGCGGTCGGTGCCGAGGAAGTACGGCTTGAACTGGTTCATCCCCGCGTTGGTGAACAGCAGCGTGGGGTCGTCGTGCGGCACGACCGGCGATGACGGGACGAACGCGTGCCCGTGCCGCTGGACAAAGAAGTCGATGTAAGCCTGGCGGATTTCGGCAGAAGTCATCATGTCGTGAACTCGTCCGGGCGCAGAACCTCGCTCGCTCGCGGCGCAGCAGCAGCGCGCTGCGGGCCCGTCACACGCGCCAAACTCGTGCGCGCGTCTCGAAGGGTGACCGCGCGCACGCGGCGCCCGCCGCGCGGCGAAAGCCCCGAATTATTTACGAACGGGAGGGACCCGGCAAGTTCTGCAACGCGAGAAGCCGCTTGCGGTTTCGCCACGCTCCCTTGCGGGGTGCCGGCGAAACCGCAAGCGGCGGTGATCGCGTGCGATCGGTTTGGATGATCGGTCTACTGCTGCGCCGTCGCGACCGCGGCGGTCTCCACCGTTTTGACCTCCAGCATCTCCGGCGGGGTCGAGTCGATGATCTGCTGGAGCTCGCTGATGCTCCGAACCACCTTGCCGGCCACCGAGGTGATGATGCTCCCCTGCTTCAGCCCGAGCTTCTTGCCGGTGTCGGCGTCGTCGATGCCGACGACGAACAGCCCGCCCACCGGGGCGGTCTCGCCCGCGGGGCCGTGCCAGTTCTGCGGAAGGCTGCTGAGCGTCAGCCCGCGCCAGCGCATCCGCTGGTTCTCGCGGTTGATCGCCACCTGCGGCATCGGACGGCGGCGCGGCGTCAGCTCCAGCTCCACCCCGCGGCCCTGGCGGTAGACCATCACCTTGGACGGGCGGTCCACCGGGGTCTGGCCGATCTGGCGGATGAACGAATCGCTGTCGGGGACCTCGCGCCCGTTGAGGCTGACGATCACGTCGTTGAGCTTGAGCTTCGTGCCGTCGGCCGGGCTGCGCGGCTCGATCGCGTCGACCTTCGCCCCGCCGGCGCCCCGGCCGATGCCGGCAACGTTGCGGTCGCGCAGGGTCGGGTCGCTCACCGTCACGCCGAGGTACCCGTAGACCACCTCGCGCCCGGACTTCAGCGCGTCGATCTGGTTCATCAGCCACTCGCTGGACGGGATGGCGAAGCCGATGCCGTTGGTCTGCTTCTGCGGGAGGATGACCGCGGTGTTGATGCCGATCACCTCGCCCGACAGGTTGAACAGCGGCCCGCCGGAGTTGCCCGGGTTGATCTCGGCGGTGGTCTGGATCAGGTTGGAGTAAAGCCGCCCTTCCTTGCTCGAGAGCTTGGGGAGCGAGCGGTCGGTGGCGGAGACCACGCCGACGCTCATGGCCAGCTCGCCCTCCGCGGCCAAGCCGTAGGGGTTGCCGATGGCAATGGTCCACTGCCCGCGGCGGGTGGCGCCGAACTTGGCGAACTTCACCACCGGGCAATTGACCCGCGGGATCTTCAGCACCGCCAAATCAGCGCGCGGGTCCGACCCGATCACGATCGCCGGGTAGACCTGCCGGTCGTCGGTGGTGACCCAGAGTTGCTCGGCCTCGCAGATCACGTGCTCGTTGGTGAGGATGAACCCGTCGGCGCCGACGAAGAAGCCCGTGCCGACCGTGCGCGTGGTCTTGCTCAGGATCGAGTCGAGCTTTTGCGGGTTGAGGGTCTCGCTGCGCAGGGCCTCGTCGGAGTCGACGGGCGTGCACGACGCGCTGATGGCGACGACGGCGGGCGAGACGGAATCGGCGACCCGGGCGAACTGCGCTTGCAGCCCGGTCAGGTCCATCGTGCTGGCCGCCTCGATATCGGTCGAGGGGGTGGTGACACCGGCAGCGGCGTAGGAACCCCGAGGGTTTCCGACGACAGAAGGAAGACTCAGAACCGAAAGAACCGCAAGCGTGACGGCGGCCAGCCCACGGCCACCACCCCGCGCGAACCAACAGCGTCCCATGCACAGACCCCGCTGTTCGAGCTACCCCTGCGCTATCGGCCGGCGCGGCTCGTACAACTTGAGCCGTTTCCCGCCAGACCGACCGCCCCGCGAGCCCGCGCGGAACCGGCCGGAGCCGGTCGCCGCCAAGGGTGAGGCGCACGCGCTTTTTTCAAGGTCGCCCGTATCCCGATCGCCCCGGCCCCAATTCCGACATCGGGGCCGCACATCTCCGAGCGGCGTCGTTTGCCCGCACCGTTCGGAAACGCGTACAACATCAATGCAATCGGCAGGCCGGGAGTGCGGATTAATCAGTCGAGCCCGCACGACCCGGAATTTCTGCCTGTTTTAAGGCGTCGTGCCCCGGGGAATCCTAAAACGCGGACAGCCCCGACCGCCTTAACACCGAAGCAAACGGTGATACGAGGGCCGGGGCTGCTTGTTTATTGGGCAGTTACGGATCACACAGCGGGCGCCGCGCCCGTGCGGTCTACCTCACGTTACGCCTTGTCCGCAGGCAATTCGGGGGCGCCGTCGGCGGCGCCTTCCGCCTGCGGCTTGCCGCCCAGCAACCCCTTGCTGGTCAGCACCGCCACGCGGATCTCCTCGGCCACGTCCTTGTTGTCGAACAGGAACTGCTTGGAGTTCTCGCGCCCCTGCCCCAGCCGCATCGGGCCGTAGTTGTACCAGGCGCCGCTCTTCTCCACGACGTTCGCCAGCACCGCCAGGTCCAGCACGTCCCCCTCATAGCTGATGCCGCGGTCGAACATGATGTCGAACTCGGCGTCGCGGAACGGCGGGGCGATCTTGTTCTTCACCACGCGGGCGCGGGTGCGGGCGCCGATCGACACGTCCGCCTCCTTGATGGTCTGGGTGCGGCGGACGTCGATGCGGACCGACGCGTAGAACTTCAGCGCCCGCCCGCCCGGCGTGGTCTCGGGGTTGCCGAACATCACGCCGATCTTCTCGCGGATCTGGTTGATGAAGATCACCGTGCACTTGCTCTTTGAGATCGCGCCGGTGAGCTTGCGCAGCGCCTGCGACATGAGCCGTGCCTGCAGGCCGACGTGGCTGTCGCCCATCTCGCCCTCGATTTCCGCCCGCGGGATCAGCGCGGCGACGGAGTCGATGACGATCACATCGACGGCATTGGAGCGCACGAGCAGCTCGCAGATCTCCAGCGCCTGCTCACCGGTGTCGGGCTGCGACACGAGCAGGTCGTCGAGCTTCACGCCGAGGCGCTTGGCCCACGAGGGGTCGAGGGCGTGCTCGGCGTCGATGAAGGCGGCCACGCCGCCCAGCTTCTGGCAGTTGGCGATGATGTGCAGCGTCAGCGTGGTCTTGCCGGAGGATTCCGGCCCGAAGATCTCCAGCACGCGCCCGCGCGGGACGCCGACGCCACCCAGGGCGATGTCGAGCGACAGCGACCCGGTCGGGATGCCATCGACGGTGGCGCGGGCGTCGCCGTC
>DASQDR010000203.1:0-10838 GCA_035634055.1 Tepidisphaeraceae bacterium
AACGTCGTGGTCGTGCGCAAGGCGGACCTGGCGGCGATCGACGAGCAGATCCGCGCGGAGAACGCCAAGCTCCCCGAGATCGAGCGCCGCCACGCCGCCGCCAAGGAGCGATCCGACGAGCTGGAGCGCGCCAGCGACACCGTCACCGACCGCTTCGGCAATACCCGCCGCGTGCAGCGCAACTCGGAGCGCGTGATCGGCGAGGCGCGCGTGGCGGTGGATCGCGTCGTCGACGAGAAGCGCAAGCTCAAGCAGCGCGTCGCGCGCCTCGAGCGCGAGAAGGTCACCGCCGCCAGCACGCGCACCATCGTCGGCAAGCTGGACGACGGCACCGCCGTCCAGGTGGACGTGGACGCGCCGGCCATGATCGCGCTGGCGGATGAGTTGGCGACGGGCGTGAAGTACAACGTCGCCGGGGTCGGCCGGATCGTCGAGGGCGTCCTCCGCGTCAAGCCCCGCACCATCGTCCCGGCGGAGTGACCGCCAGGCGACGTCGAAGCGCCCTCTCGCCGCCGCGGCCGCCCCCGGCGCGCTCGCGGTTATTCCGGTGCGCGCGTCAGCCGCCCGCGGGACGCGCGCGCCTCTCTCACTGCCGTTTGCTATTTTCACCCTTGTCCGGGGCTCACGCTTAGTCCTAGTGTCCGCCCATGGGCAGGCGGCGGCGGGCGGTCCCGCGGCCGCGCGCCTGGGTTTCATCAGTCCCCCCGTGCGAAGGAGTCAGGCAATGAAGACGATTTCACGTTCGACGGCAACGGCAATGGTTGTAATGTTGGTGGCGCTGGCGGCAGCCGGAGGCTGCCAGACCACCCCGAAGACCGAGGCGAAGCGCGAGAGCCTCCAGGAACAGGCGCAGGCGGCCATCAGCCGCCTCCAGGGCGAGGACCCCGGCCTGCGCCAGGTGATGGAGCGCGGCTACGGCCACGCCATCTTCCCCAGCGTCGGCAAGGGCGGCGTCATCGTCGGCGGCGCCTATGGGCAGGGCGTCGTCTACGAGCAGGGACAACGCTCCGGCTACGCGGACCTCAAGCAGGCAACGGTCGGCGCGCAGCTCGGCGGGCAAACCTTCTCCGAGCTGATCGTCTTCGAGAACCGCGACGCCATGGAACGCTTCAAGAGCAACCAACTCACCTTCGCCGCCAACGCCTCCGCCGTCGCCATCAAGTCCGGCGCCGCCGCCAGCGCGCGCTATGACAATGGCGTGATGATCTTCACCCATCCCAACGGTGGGCTGATGTTCGAGGCGTCGGTCGGCGGGCAGCAGTTCACCTACCGCGCCGGCGAGGGCGGCCCCACCACCCGCGACGCCGAGACCGCCCACACCGAAACCACCCGCACCGAGACCCGCACGCGGACGTCGCCGGACAGCAACCGCGACGGCGGCGGCGCGAAGATGGAGGTGGAAGTCGGCAAGTGACCGCGCGGCCGAGGCGGCGCGCCGCAGAGCCTCTTTCAGAAAACGCCACGCCACCCTCTTCCGTGGCACGGGCGCCTCGCGCTTGCAGCAATCGCGGAGCGAGCATAGCGGGATAGAAGACCGCTCCGCGGCAGATGAATGGGCGAGGCGGCAATGCCACGTTGAAGATCGCGGACTTGGCAACAGATCGCCGCCCCCCGCCCTCGTCGGGATGGGGATAGCCTTTCAGGTTGCGTCGTCCCTCCTCTGCAACGCCACCCGTATCCGACTGCCGCGCCTCCGCCCCCGCTATCGGAGAGGGAGCGGGGGCGTTCTTATTTTACGGCGCGGGCGCCGCCTCGCGCCCGGTTGATTTCCCCCCGCCATCGGCTATCAACCGCACCCTATGGCGCGCATCAACGACAACTACCTAAAGCTCAAGGCCGGCTATCTGTTCCCCGAGATCGGCCGGCGCGTGGCGGCGTTCGCCAAGGCGAACCCGGAGGCGGGGAAGAAGATCATCCGCATGGGGATCGGTGACGTGACCGAGCCGCTGCCGCCGGCCGTCGTCGAGGCGATGCACAAGGCGGTTGACGAGATGGCCCGCCGCGAAACCTTCCGCGGCTACCCTCCCGAGCAGGGGTACGACTTCCTCCGCGACGCGATCGCGACCAACGACTTCCAGGCGCGCGGGTGCAACGTGTCGGCCGACGAGATCTTCATCTCCGACGGCTCCAAGTGCGACTGCGGCAACATCCTCGACATCTTCGGCCCCGGCAACACCGTGGCCGTGACCGACCCCGTCTACCCGGTGTACGTCGACACCAACGTGATGGACGGCAACACCGGCCCCGCCGCCGGCGAGGGCGGAGAGTACGAGGGGCTGGTCTACCTGCGCGCGACCGCCGAGAACGACTTCACCCCCGAGGTGCCCAAGCGGCGGGTGGACGTGGTCTACCTCTGCTCGCCGAACAACCCCACCGGCACGGTCGCCTCGCGGCAGACGCTCACTAACTGGGTGAACTACGCGCGGCAGAACGACGCAGTCATCTTCTTCGACGCCGCGTACGAGTCGTACATCACCGACGAATCCATCCCGCACTCGATCTACGAGATTGACGGCGCGCGCGACGTGGCGATCGAGTTCCGCAGCTTCAGCAAGCTGGCCGGCTTCACCGGCGTGCGCTGCGCGTTCACGGTGGTGCCGAAGTCGCTCAAGGGGAAAAACGCCGCCGGCGAGGCGGTCGACCTGCACCGCCTTTGGTACCGGCGGCAGACGACGAAGTTCAACGGCGTCTCCTACGTCACCCAGCGCGGCGCCGAGGCCGTCTACAGCGACGCCGGCCGGCAACAGGTCCGCGGGCTGGTCAGCTTCTACCTGGAGAACGCGAGCAAGATCCGCCAAAGCCTGTCGGCCGCGGGCCTGAAGACCTACGGCGGCGTCAACGCCCCCTACGTCTGGGTGAAGACGCCGCGCAACCTGTCGAGCTGGGACACGTTCGACCTGCTGCTGAACCGTGCCAACGTGGTGGTCACCCCCGGCAGCGGCTTCGGCGTCAGCGGGGAAGGATACTTCCGCGTCAGCGCCTTCAACTCGCGAGCGAACGTGGAAGAAGCGATTGGGAGGATCACGCGCGCCATCGCCGCGACCTGACGCGACGGTGCGGACGGTCGGCGGTCTGCGCAGGCGACGGCGATCCGCCCGCGGCGGTTCACACGCCCGCGCGCACGTTGGACGGGCGCGACGGCAGCACGGCCGGGTTCACCGTCACCTCCACCGCCGGCGTGCGGTGTTGCCGCTCGCCGGTGTGCGTGGTGTACGGCTGGCCGCTCCGCCGCGAGCTGCCCGGCAGCGGCGCTTGCCCCTCCATCTGCGCCACCGTCTCGGCGGAGACCTCATCGGTCCAGACGAGGAACTTCTCCAGCACCGCGACCCCAAAGGAGGTGGTCAGCGCCACGTCGGTCGCGTCGCGCCCGCGCGCCATCAGCACGCGCGCGATCCGCGGCTTGTGGTGCCGCGCGTCCAGCGTGTACCAGCCGCTGCCCAGGTAGACCTCGAACCACGCGCTGAAGTCCATCGGCGACGGGTTCGCCGGCACGCCGATGTCGCCGAGGTAGCCGGTCGCGTAGCGCGCCGGCACGTTCAGCGCCCGCAGCAGCGTGATGGCGACGTGCTGGAAGTCGCGGCAGACGCCGGTCCCGTCGTCGCAGACCATCTTTGCGGTCTTGGTGGGGCTGGCGTACTGGTAACCGAACTGCACGCGCGCGTGGACCCAGTCCATCACCGCCTGCACGCGCTCCCAGGTCGCGGGGGTCTTGCCGAACAGGTCCCACGCCATCTGCGACATCACGTCCACCTCGCAGTAGCGGCTGGACATCAGGTACGGCAGGCACTCGGTGGGAAGGTCCTGAACGGGGTGCAGCCTGGCCCCCTGGATGGTTGGTTCGGGCAGACCGCTGTCGACCGCGACGTTGTCGTACGTGAGCCGCAGCCGCCCCGCCGGCGCGAGGATGCGCGTGGCGCGGTTGCCGAAGGCGTCGATGAACGTCTCGCACATCGTCGGCGCCGGCTCGACGATCACGCGGTCCGGGCGGCGCAGGAACGCCAGCCGCTCCGGGTGCGCGTGCAGCATCAGGAGCATCGGGGTCTCGGCCGGGATGTTGTACTGGAGATCGAAGCCGATGCGGACGTACATGGAGCGCCTTTCTTGGTCAAATTTCGAAACGTACACACACTCGCGCCCCGGATCGTCGCCCCTCACCCTAGCAACGAAGCAACCCTTCTGACAACGACGAATCCCATGCCGATCCGCCGATTCCTTAGGGTTTGGTTATGGTTTGACTGACGCGCACCCCCGCCGCGCAACGCTGAGAGCGCCGGAGGTCGCAGGATTAACAAACTACACCGTCGCGTCCGGTCGTCCGACGCGCTAACGAGATTTCCCCCGCACAGCAGTGCCAGCGCCACTTCCGCAACGGAGCGGGCAGGACCGGTGGCGCCGGTCGGCAGGTCCAAGACTCCGCTTGCGGTTTCGCCCCGAACGTCAGGCCGCCTCATTCGTCATCCTCGCGCACGTGCTCCGCCGCACCTGGTCCGCGCCAGTCAGACACCTCGACGCCCCTCACAAGCACGCGCGCCCGACGGGCTACAATCCTGCCGATGTGGGAACGATTTCCGCCACGGATGCGCAAGGCGATCACCGCCGCACTGGAAGATGCCGGCCGCGCCGGCAGCGGCGAGGCGACGGCCGAGCACCTGCTGGCCGCGATCGCCAGGGACCCCGCCTGCGCCGCCAACTTCATGTTCGAGCAGGCGGGCATCGCGCCGGCGGCGCTGCTGGAGCGGCTGAAGCCTTCCGACGGCCACGGTGACGGCAACAGCGCCGCGCCCCGCCCGGAGCGCGCAAGCAAGTTCTCGTCGTCCGCCCTGCACGTGCTGGACGTCGCCACCGCGGAGGCCGAGCGCGTCGGCGACCGTCACGTCGGCACCGAGCACATCGCGCTCGCTCTCAGCGTCACCAACAGCACGCCCGCCGCGGCCGCCCTGCGCGAGATGGGCTTCACCCGCGAGCGCGGGCTGGCCGCGCTGAAGGCGTGGCACCGCCGCGGCATGCCGCGCCGCCCGCCGGGCGCGATGGGCACGATGTTCCGCTCGCCCCCGCTGCGGTGGCTCCGGCCGGTGCTGCACTATCCCGCGCTGGCGTGGAACGTGTTCGTCAACAAGAGCCTGGGGCATCCCGGCTTCGTCAGCAACCCCTACCCGCTCTACCGAAAGCTGCGCCGGACGCAGCCGGTGCGCAAGGACCCGCTGGCGCCGGTATGGGTGATCACCAGTTACGCCGAGACGATGACGATGCTGCGCGACCCGCGGTTCAAGAAGGACCCCTTCGCCTCCGAGCGCCTGCCGCCGGTCGTGCGCGAGCAACTGAAGGTATCCGACGCGTCGGCCGGGCGCGCGTCGCTGGAGATGGTGTCGATGCTTTTCCTCGACCCGCCCGAGCACTCGCGCGTGCGCGGGATCTTCACCAAGGCGTTCACACCGCGACGGCTGGAGAGCTTCCGCCCGCGCATCCAGCAGATCACCGACAAGCTGCTCGACCGCGCCGAGCAGCGCGCCCGCGCCGGCGACGGCACCATCGACCTGGTGCGCGACCTGGCCTACCCGCTGCCGGTCACGGTGATCGCCGAGCTGCTCGGGTTCCCGCCGGAGGATTTCGAGAAGATCAAGAAGTGGTCCGACGAGATGGCCGAGGCGCTGGCGCTCAAGCCGAGCGAGGAGGCGCAGGCCCGCGCGTACCACGCGCGGCAGGAGATCCGGCAGTACTTCGAGGGGATCACCAGGCAGCTCAAGGAGAAGCCCGGCGAGAACCTTGTCAGCGCGCTCCTCACCGGCGAGGCGTACGGCGAGCGCGGGGATCGCCTGAGCGCAGACGAATTGTTTTCCAACTCGATCCTCCTGCTGGCGGCCGGGCACGAGACCACGACGGGGCTGATCGGCAACGGCGTGCTGGCGCTGCTGCGCCATCCGGAGCAGTTGCGCGACCTGCGCGAGCACCCCGACGAGCTGATCGAGTCGGCCGTCGAGGAGCTGCTGCGCTACGACCCGCCGGTTCAGTGGACCAGCCGCGTCACCGGCGAGACTCTGACGCTCGGCGGGCAGGAGATCGAGCGCGGGCAGATCCTGCTGGCATCGGTCGCGGCGGCCAACCGCGACCCGGCGGTCTTCCCCGACCCGGACAAGCTCGACCTCCGCCGCAAGGAGAACAAGCACCTCGCCTTCGGCAGCGGCATCCATTTCTGCCTCGGCGCCGCGCTCGCGCGGTGGGAGGCGCAGGTGGCCATCGGCACCCTCATCCGCCGCTACCCCAACCTCCGCCTGGCGAGACAGAAGATCCGCTGGCGAAAAGGCATCACCTTCCGCGGCCTGCACGCCCTGCGCCTGCACATCTGATGAGATGCGGCACGCACGCACCCCCCCGCCGGCCGCACGGGCGCGCCCGACGACGATCTTGTCGGCGGAGCGTCTTTACGTGGCATGGGCTCCCAGCCCATGGCGCGTGTACTCACGCGCTCGCGGCGCAGCGAAGCAACCATCGCGGAGCGATCTCCTCCTCGTGGCATGGGCTCCCAGCCCATGGCGTGCGCACTCGCACGCTCGCGGCGCAGCCGCGAAGAAGCAATTGCGGAGCGATCTTTTCCGCGCCCGTGGCGTTGCCTGAAGATCCGCTGGCCGCGGATAGCTTTGATCGGGCTGCGCCCGATGTGCGTGGGTACACGCACCATAGGCTCGGAGCCCATGCCACGTGAAGACAATGCGTGGGCACGCGCACCATGGCGCGGCGCGCCCGGATCCCGTACTGCGCCGTGCAGGGCGATTCGCGACGAGCCACGCGCGAGCGTCACGCCCACCGTGACGGCGCACCGCCACGCGCTTTGTGAAGTGGTGGCGCAGCCGCTGAAAAAAGAGCAGAGGCGCGACCGCGTGGCCGCGCCTCTGCCTTGGTTCAATGTTCGACGTTCAACGTTCGTGCGATCCGTACCTCGCCCCGCCTACGTCCGCGGCGGTCGCTCCGCCGGCTGCTCCTGTCCCTCGCTCGTGGTCTGGCCGGCGGGCGAATCGTGCGTGGCGGCCGGCTCCTGCGATGACGACGACGACGACGAAGTCACCGCTTCCCGATCCGCTCCCGCCCCTCCGTCGGGCGTCGCCGCCAATTCCGTCGTCGCCGCCTCGGCCGGCTCGTCCTCTTCCACCTGGATCGAGCGCAGCACGTCCACCGCTGACGTCTGCCGGTTCGTCGCCGCCGGCGGCGCCTTCACCGCGCGCGGCTTCTTCTCCTTCGGCTTGTGAACCGCCAGCTCGGGCGTGAGGTCCTCGGGGATGTAGAGAATGCGCCGGCAGCTCGGGCAGAAGACCAGCTCGTCGCGCGTGTGCAGGCGGTTGTAAACGTCGCGCACCAGGTCCATCATGCAGGCGGCGCAGGTGTACTCCTCGAGCCGCCGGTCCGGCTTGACGATGGGCGCCAGCACCTCGCCCTCGAAGCGGTCGGCGATGCGGTCAAACGCGTCGCGCGCCTTGGCCGGCAGCGCCGCCGCCGCCGCGTCGCGCTCCGGGCGGATCTGGTCGATCTCGCGCTGAAGGTCGGCCGTCTTCTCGGTGATCTGCGACTGGAGCGTCGCGAGCTTGGCCTTCTCCCCCTCGAGCTGGACGTTGAGCTCCTTGATCTCCGCCTGGAGCTTCTCCACCCCGTCGAGCACCTTCAGCGCCTCTTCCTCGACCTTGTTGCGGTCCACCTTGCCGGTGTTGATCTCGACGAGGAACGCCTGGTACTCCTTGTTGGTCTTGGCCGACTGCTGTTGGGTGCGCAGCTTCTCGATGTGCGCGTCGCGGCTCTTGAGGTCGAGGTCGAGGCTCCCGCCGCGCGCCTGCTCGGTCCTGAGCTGCGCGGAGGAGGCGGCGATGCGGTCGCTCAGGTCGCGCACGCGCCGCTCCTGGATGCGGACGTTCTTCGTCGTCGCCTCCAGCCGCCCCTGCGCCTCGCGCAGCTTCTGGTCGGCCTGATACAGTTTGACCAATGCGACGTTGGTCGGACCCATGCGATTCGTCCTCTTGTCAAAGCTCGCCGCGCCCCCGCCGCAGCGACCGATCGGCGGGCCGTTGCACGCGGGCGCGAAAAGTGGAACGGGACATTATGTCGATCCCGCGGCCGATGGGAAGAGCAGCGCCCGCTGCGCGGGAATGACGAATTGGAACAGCACGAAGCGCGAAGCAAGGCAGGAAACGGCGCGCTCGCTCTTGTACAGTCCCGCCCATGTCTCCGTACCTCGTTGCCCTGCTCATCTTCCTCATGCGCATCTGCGACGTGTCGATCGGCACGGTTCGCGTCATCTACACCATCCGCGGGCAGCGGCTGCTCTCCACGTGCCTGGGCGTCGTTGAATCGGGCATCTGGATCTTCGCCATCTCGCGCGCGTTCAAGCTGGTCGATCACCCGGCCAGCATGATCGGCTGGGCGTTGGGGTTCGGCGCGGGAACGTTCGTCGGCATCACGCTGGAAAAGTGGATCGCGACCGGGCAAATCCTGCTGCGCGTCATCAGCCCGGAGAAAGGGTGCGACCTGCGCGACGCGCTGCTCGCGCAGGGCGTCGGCGTGACGGCCGTCCAGGGCGAGGGGCGCAACGGCGACGTGCTGGTCCTCTTCGTCGTCGCCCCCCGCCGCCGCGGGCGCGAACTGCTCGGCGTCGTCCAGGCGATCGACCCCGAAGCCTTCATCACCATCGACGCCATCACCCAGGCGATCGGCGGCTACATGCCCCTGCACGGCCGGCCGACGGCGATGCGGAAATAAGAGCAGGAGGGTGGAGAAGGAAAAGCGAGGAGAAGGAAAAGGGAAAACGGCAAAAGGGAATAGCCGCCCGAGACCACGTCCGCCTCACCGTACTGTTCCCCATTACCTTTTTCGTTCTTCCTTCTTCCGCTCCTCCCCTACTCCGCCCCCGCGAACTTCAGCATCAGCTCATCCAGCCACGACTTCTTCGCCAGCGGCGCGGGCTGCGTGGTTGGCTTTCGCTCCGCGTCGACCGGCATCGACGTCGGCTGCGTTCGGCCGGCGGAGCGGTCCACGATCGAACCCTTGATCCCCCACCCGCGCGTCTCGGTGTACCCCGACGCGCTGCTCGCCCGCCGGGCGCGGAACATGAGTTGGCCGCCCTTCGGCTCCACGGCGTAATACGTGCACTCGCACGACGCGACCAGCTTGTCGGTGCTCATCAGCACGTTGTTGTAGTGACTGCGGTTGGTCCCCAGCACGTCCACCAGCACGTAAAGCGTCGCCTCCGCCTCGCCCGCGGGGGTCAGGCGCACGCCGGCGTGGCGCGCCTTCATCTCCAGGGCGGCCCGGAAGTACCCGCCGTCGGCGCCGCTGCTCATCGCGCTGGGGGCGTACTGGATTTCCGGGCGGATGCCGATGCCGACGTTGCCGCTGACGCCGTTGTTGGAGTTGTCGTTGATCGACGTGCCGGTCCCCGGCGAGATGGAGACGACGTTCCCCTCGCCGATGTTCCCGCCGATGCCCGCCCCGATGCTGGACAGCCCGGGAAAGCTCACCGTCCCCCCGCCGTCCTGCGCGATCAGCTCGACCACGACCGCGACCTTTTTCCCCTCGAGCTCCGCCAGGTCCATGTCGGCGACGGCGTGGCGCACCGCGGCCGCCACCACGCGCTGCTCCTCGTCAAACCGCTTCCCCCCACCGTGCGCGGGGATCGGCCGAAACAATCCGCAACCGCCGGTGCAGCACATCAGCACGATGAGGAGAAGGGCGCGACGCATCCCCCCTTTCATCGGTGTCCGTCACACCCGATTTGACTGGCGGATGCAGAAAACTTTGCCCGCCGCGCCGCCGCGCGTGCCGCCGCCGGATACGGTGCCCGTCTCATTGAACCTCCGCCGGCCGGCGGCAAATTCCTGTTGAGGGAGGGCGCGTGGCATGACCCGACGGGACGGAGGGCACGCGAATCGGACGAGGCCAACGGATGGGGCAAGCACGATTGGGCGCGATCGTGGTAGCGGTGCTGCTGTGGCTCGCCGCCCGCGTCGCCACTGCGCAACTCGCCCCGGACGAGGGCCGCGCCCTGATCTTCCTCGACGGCCCGATCAACTGGGCCGCCACCACCGACTTCAACAACCCCGTCTACAACACCCCCACGGAGGTGACGCTCACCGTGATCGACGTGGTGCCGAGCCTTCCGCTGGCGTAGACTCCGCATGCATCTTCATCGTCACACTCAGCCGCCAATCCAGCCGGAGATTCAATGGCAAAAAGTAGAGGCAGCAGTTCAAACTCAACCCCACGATGGTGGGTAACGATTTTCGGGGCAGCGTGCAGCGGCCTGCTTGGCGTTGCCCTAACTCTGGCAATGAAGGATGCGCCTCCGCCACCCGGGGATCCCTGCCAGGCTCTCCGGAAGGAACTTGAGACCTCACAAGGGGAAGTTCACCGGCTAGCAACGGAGAACAAGGGCCTTCAGCAATTTCGCAATGAAGTTATCGGCCTGGTCGGTAGGAAGCCCGTCATCCGCCCGTCGCGCCAAGCAGGCGATGAAGCTAAGGATCGTGACGTGCAAAAGATGCACGCCTTATTCCCCGACAGTCCGCACGAGCGCAACGCGAAAGTGATTGGTGCCGTGTACGATTTTGATCACGATCAGTGACCCATTCACAGCGGCAAAGCTAAAAACAAAGTGACCAACGATTCGTGTGCGCGCGAAAAAAAGCCCGGCATCTTGCGATGCCGGGCTTTCAGAGTCGATCTCTGACAAGTGAACAGTCGGATTGCCATTTGGCCGGTGTCGCCACCGGCATTTTCGAGGCTCGGGATCGCCCGGTGAGGGGTTTTCCGTCGCGCCCGAACGAGGCTGTGCTGACGTTTCACCCGTGATCGCTCACGGG
>DASQDR010000204.1:0-56243 GCA_035634055.1 Tepidisphaeraceae bacterium
TCACAGGGTCGCCACCGCGCCGGCGTCCGCCTTGGCGCGCTTTTTCACCGCGACGCCCATCACGGCCGAGGTGGCGCCGGCGCCGGCGAGGTCGCGGTTAATCGACGTCGCCGCCGCCGCCATCGCGGGCGTGGCCGCCAACGCGGTGGAGAACGCCCGGGCAGTTCTCCCGCGGGCGGCCGAGGCATCCGCCGTCACCGCCGTCGCCGCCGCCACGGCCGCCGCGGAGACGCCGCAACGCCTGTTCGGCTACGCGCGGCTCAGCCTTCCGTACGTTTTGGTGGCCGACTCGATCGCGGCGTTCGCCGAGGAGTCGGCGTCCATCGGATCGGGCCTCGCCGCCGGCGGCGCGGAAGAGGCGCACCCCGCACCGCCCGCCCCGTGGGCCTTCACCCTCGGCGTCGTCGCCGCCGATGCATTCGCCCTGAGCTACATTCACCGCAAAACGCTCAAGCACCGCGCGGTCAGGGCGGCCGCGTGGCTGGCGGTGGCACCGGCGGAACCGAGCCTGGCGTAGGCGTGCACAGAACCTAAAGCCGTCGTGCCGGCCATCCCGTTCGATGGCGGCGAGATTCGCTGCTTGGGCAAGAGAGGTGCGCATGCCCGAGGAAAAGCCCTTGGCGTTTCGCAGCGGTTTTGACGCGAGGGGAGCGCCACAACAGCTCTGATCGACTTGACCTGTCGCGACGCGTCGCCCGCAGCCGCGACGCCGGCCTCTATCGCAGGAGCGGCCGCACGCGCTCCGCGAGCAGCTTGTACCCGTGGGCGTTGAAGTGGAGCTTGTCGGCGACGAACAACTCCTCGCGCGGCTTGCCGTCCGACGTGAGCGTCATGTCGTACGTGTCAACAAATTTCATGCCCCGCGTCGCTTCACAGTACGCCTTCACCTTCTCGTTCAGCGCCCGGTTCGCATCCCGTTCCGCCCACCGCGCCGGCGCGGGGGAGAGAGAGATGAAGACCACCTCCGCCTCCGGCAGCCTTTCGCGCACCGTGCGGGCGAAGGTCTGGAAATCCGCGAAGACCTGGTCCGCCGACTTCCCCTCGTGGATGTCGTTGCCGCCCGCGCGGAGGAAGACCTGCTTCGGCGCGTACGGGAAGATGACGCGAGGGGCAAAGTGCGTGCTGTCGACGATCTGCGACCCGCCGAACCCACGGTTGATGATCGCGTGCTTCGGGAAGTCGTGCTCGAGCGTTTTCCACCCGCGGATGGTCGATGACCCGATGAACACGATCCCGCCCCGGGTTGGCGGGTTCTCGCGGTCCTTCTGCTCGTAGGCCGCGATCTCCTTCTCCCACTTCGAGAAATCGTGCGGCTGGATGGCCGCGGGTGCGGTCGTGGCCGCGGCAGGAGCGGTTTGCGCAGGGATCGGTGGGGATACGAGAAAGTTGATCCCGCACAAGGTCAGGATTCGGCAGAGCGTTGGTCGCATGGTGGGGAATGGTAACGCAAGGATCGCGTGCGGCGGGAGAGCGGCTGACGACCCGGCGAGGCCAAGACGGTGGCCGGACGCGCTTGCCGTTCCAACCGTGCAGGCCCGAGAGGTCGTAACCTATTAACGAAATCTCCCATCCCGCGCGACCCGTCTGGCGCGGGATGGGGAAGTTCGCACTGGTTTTACCGCTTGCGGCGTTCCTCAGGTCGGCTGCGTCGCCGGCGCGCCGGCGGCGGGCGCGGGTTGCGAGGGTTGGGCGCTGGCCGCGGCCGGCGCTGCTGCGCCGCCTCCGCCTCCTCCGCCCGGTTGCTGTTGCTGCTCGCGCTGCTTCTCGTAGCGGATGATGTTCACGTCCTCCGCGCTCGTGATCGCCCGGCACGGGAGGTACTGCGTCCGCCCGCGATCATCCACCGGCGGGACCTTGTTGATCACCTCGCACAGCACGCGAACAGTGTCGTAGCCCATGTTGAACTGGTCCTGCACCAGCGTGCCGGCCACGTGACCCTGCTCGATGCCGGCCAGGGTCTGCTCGTGTTCGTCGAAGCCGACGATCTTGATCTGCCCGAGCTTGTTGGTCTGCTTCAGCGCGTCCAGCAGGGCGGGCGCGCTGTAGCCGAAGAGCCCGACGATCAGCTTGAGGTTGGGCGTCTTCTGGATCGCCTCGGTCGCAAGCTGCGTCGCCCGGGCGGGCTCGGTCTGGTCGATCAGGGTGGAGACGATGGTGTACTTGCCCGCCTTGAGCGGCTGGTCGAGCGGGTCGGCAGCGCGGCCGGCGTCGAGCGGGCGCTCGGCGAGGTTGTCGATCAGCCCCTGGCGGCGCAGCCGGCCATTCTCCTTGTCCACCGAGCCCACCGAGATGATCAGTTCCCCGCCGTCCGGCAGCGCCTCGCGAACCACCTCGGCGCACTGCCGCCCGGCGATGTAGTTGTCGGTGCCGATGAACGCCGTGCGGTTTGAGCCCGGCGCGTCGGAGTCGAAGGTGACGAGCGTCGCGCGGCCGGCGGCGTCGCGAAGCATGTCCGCCTGCGCGGTGGCGTCGACCGGGCTGACGCCGATCCCCGCGACGTTGCGAGACAGCGCGTCGCGGATCGTCTGCGACTGCATCTTCTCGTCACCCTTGCTCTTGAAGACGTCCAGCTCGACGTTGAACTGCCTGGCGGCGGTCTGGGCGCCGGAGATGACGCGATCCCAGTACGGGTCGTCGGTCGAGGTGACCAGGACCACGCGCGGGGTGGCGCGGAAGGCGCCGGCGGCCCAGGCGATGCCGACCGCCGCCAGCACGGCCACGGTGAAGACGATCAGGAAGTGTCGGACCGTGCTGCCGCCACCGCTGGTCGTGCCGGTGCGGGTCGTGCCCGCGCCGTGCGCCGCGGCGGTGCTGCCGCCGGTCGCGCTGCCGGAAGGAGTGCTGCTTGGAACGTGCTGCTCGCTCATCGGGACCTCCGCGTTCAAGTGGTGCGGGCACCCCATTTCGTGGCCGCTGGTTCGAGAGCGGCGCGCTGGAAGTGTCGGTCGCTAGCATACGACGGGCGGGCAGCGCCTAGCAATTTCAATTCTTAATCCGCGTCCCAGCGCGGCGCCGTCACCGCCGCCGCCGGCGCCGCCTTCGGCGCGGCCCCGGCAGCGGCGGGACGTGCCCCGCGCCGGATCCTGTCAAAGGATCGGCCGGCCCCGGCGTTCTTGACCTTCGCCCGACCGCCCCGGCTAATGGCCCCCATGCCGATCCAAAACGCGCCGGACGTTCGCGACAGTTGGCGGATCTTCCGCATCATGGCCGAATTCGTGGAAGGGTTCGAGGTGATGGCCCCGGTGGGGCAGGCGGTTTCGCTGTTTGGCTCGGCGCGCACGCCGCCGCACGACCCGTACTACCAGGCGGCCGAGGAGACCTCGCGCCTGCTGGTCAAGGCCGGCTTCGCCGTCATCACCGGCGGCGGGCCCGGCATCATGGAGGCGGCCAACAAAGGCGCGTTCGAGGCGGGCGGCACCAGCGTCGGGCTCAACATCACCCTCCCGCAGGAGCAGGAGGGCAACAAGTACCAGAGCATCAGCCTCGATTTCCACTACTTCTACGCGCGCAAGGTGATGTTCACGAAGTACGCGTCCGCCTTTATCTGCTTCCCCGGCGGGTACGGCACGCTCGATGAGTTCTTCGAGGTGCTCACCCTCATCCAGACGCTAAAGGTCGAGGCGTTCCCCATCGTCCTTTACGGCACCGACTACTGGGGCGGCCTGATCGACTGGCTCGGCAAAACCCTCAAGCCGAAGTACATCGACCGGGAAGACACCGACATCTTCCGCCTGGTCGATTCCCCGCGTGATGCGGTCCGCCTGGTGCGCGACGGGGTGAAGAAACACTGGTGGAAGCCGCTGGACGACGACCTCCAGAAGCTGGCGGGCAACGGCAAGGCGGCGAAGAAAAAGCCGGTCGAAGGCGCCACCGCCGGCGACACCGGCGAGGGGACGCGCTACGGCAGCCGAGCGAAGGTGACGGAGAAGAAGCACGCCAAACCGGAGCGCAAGCCGCAGCAGTGACGGCCGGGGCCGTTCGCCTCCGTCGACTGGCGCAGATCGCTATGTTCCCGACACCATGGCGATCGGCTGCGCGATCGGTCCGTACGGGCCGGTCGACGTCGGCGTCTCGACCGGCAGCCGGTTGGCGATCGTGATGGAGGAACGCTGCCGCTGAGAGGAATGTAACGGGACGCTCGGCTCCGCCGTCGTCTCCAGTCGCCAGCGCTCCAACGCGCCGCGCGCGTATTGCCGCGCTCATCGCCTTGGATGCGGCCGCGGCGTCGGTCGCATTGGCAACGGCGGGTGGTGCGTCGGCGGGAAGGGTGTAGTCCACCATCCGCACCTGGACGAGCAGGCGATCCGCTGCGGCGGGCTTGGCGTCAGATGTGGGCGCACTCGTCGAGCTGCGGAAATTGCGGTGAGCAGCAACAGGCTGAAAACTGCCGTCCGCATCCCCCCCTCCTGTCGGCCAGAACGTTACGCCCCTGCCGCGCAACGCGCGTAGCGCGACTGCTGATGTGCGTGCCCCGTTCATCGGCAATTCAATGCTGGATCTGCCGGCGAATCTCGTCCAGAACGGCCATGTTCCCCAGCGTGTCCGCCGCCGACACCGCTGGGGGGCGACCGTCCAGGGCGGTCGCGGCGAAGTCGTCCGCCTCCAGCGCGTAAAGCTCCATGTTCGCATCGATCAGCCGGGTCTCGCGCGGCGGGCGCGCCGCGGCGCCGGCGGCGAGGTCCATCTTCGGCGGCGTGGAGCGCGCGACGGTGTACGCCGCCTGCTGCGCCGGTGGCTTCCACGGGACCGGAACCTCAATGTATCCGTCGGTCCCGCAGACGTAGGCGGTGTTGTCGGCGTGCACGCTCATGCCGCAGGTGAAGCTCGCGACCACGCCGGAGGGAAAACGCATCGTGGCGGCGACGACGTCGTCCACGCCGCTCTCGCGGTGAAAGTGCGCCGTCGCCTGCACCTCGTCCGGCTCCTCGCCAGCGATCAGGCGGCTGAAGTTAATGCAGTAGCAGCCGACATCCATCAGCCCGCCCCCGCCAAGCTCCGTGCGGAAGCGGACGTTCTCGTCGACGCGCGTGGTGCGGTAGCAGAAGCTGGTGCGGATCAGGCGGACCTGCCCGACCTCGCCGCCGCGGACGGCGTCGATCACCGCGTGCGTCAGCGGGTGCGACCGGTACATGAACGCCTCGACCAGCACGCGCTTGGCGTGCCGGGCGGCGTCGAACATCTCGGCGGCCTGTGGGCGGGTCATGGCAAAGGGCTTCTCGCACAACACGTGCTTGCCCGCGCGCAGCGCCTTGATCGTCCACTCGTGGTGCAGCGAGTTGGGCAGCGAGTTGTAAATTGCGTCAACGTTCGGGTCGGCCAGCAGCGCGTCGTAGCTGCCGTGGACGCGCGTGATCTCGCGCGGCTGGGCGAACGTTCGCGCGGACGATTCGGAGCGCGAGCCGACGGCCACGAGCTGGCTCCGCCGGGCGGTGCGGGCGACGCCGTCGGCGAACTGCCGGGCGATGTTCCCGGTCCCCAAGATTCCCCACCGCAACCGCTCGCTGCTCATCAAGCCACCTCCGTGCGTGCGCGGCGGCGAGGATAGTGTCGGGCGGTGGGGGAGTCCACGCGGGCCGTTCGCGTCCGGGGAGATCCCGTTGGTGCCGCGGGGTGGTCGGGTTAACATCGCGGCCGCCGACCGGTACTTTTGAAAGACTTCGAGAATCTCGCGCGCACGCCAGGAGGCTGGAAGATGTCACAGCAGGACCAAGCGATCGAATCCACGATGCAGGAGCACCGGCTCTTCCCGCCGACACCCGAGTTCAGCGCCCGCGCCCACATCAAAACGCGCGCGGAGTACGACCGCCTGTACCGCGAATCGATCGATCAGCCCGAGGCCTTCTGGGGCGCGCAGGCGGAGCGGCTGCACTGGTTCAAGAAGTGGGACAAGGTCCTGGACTGGCAGGCCCCCAACGCGAAGTGGTTCGTCAACGGCAAGATCAACGTCGCCTACAACTGTCTCGACCACCAGATCGACCAGGGGCGCGGCGATAAGACTGCTATCCTGTGGGAAGGCGAGCCGCTGGAGGGCGACCAGCCGGAGGTTCGCCAAATCAGCTACCGGCAGTTGCGCGATGACGTCGGCCGCTTGGCCAACGGCCTGAAGAAGCTCGGCGTGAAAAAGGGGGATCGCGTCACGGTCTACATGCCGATGGTGCCCGAGGCGGCGGTGGCAATGCTCGCCTGCGCGCGGATCGGGGCGGCGCACTCGGTCATCTTCGGCGGCTTCAGCTCACAGGCGATCGCCGACCGCGTCGAGGACGCCAAGAGCAGCATCATCATCACCGCCGACGGCGGCTACCGGCGCGGCTCGATCGTCCCGCTGAAGGCGAACGTGGACGACGCACTTACCAAGACGGACCGCATCCAGAAGGTCGTCGTCCTCAAGCACGCCGGGCAGGACGTCGCGATGAAGGCGGGCCGCGACGCATGGTGGACCGACGTTATCGCCGGCCAAGACGCTGACTGCCCCGCCGAGCAGATGGACAGCGAGGATCTGCTCTTCGTCCTCTACACCTCCGGCTCCACCGGAAAGCCCAAGGGGATTATCCACACCACCGGTGGCTACCTGCTCCAGGCCTACCTGACGTGCCACTACGTGTTCGATTTGCGCGATGAGGACATCTACTGGTGCACCGCCGACGTCGGCTGGATCACGGGGCACAGTTACGTCGTCTACGGCCCGCTCGCCAACGGCGCGACCACGCTGATGTACGAGGGCGCGCCGAACTTCCCTGACTTCAGCCGGTTCTGGCAGATCGTCGAGCGGCATAAGGTCAGCGTCTTCTACACCGCCCCGACCGCCATCCGCGCTTTCATGCGCGCCGGGCGGCAACTGGTCGACCACCACGACCTCTCCAGCGTCCGCCTGCTCGGAACCGTCGGCGAACCGATCAACCCCGAGGCGTGGATGTGGTACCGCGACGCGATCGGTCAGAACCGCTGCCCGATCGTCGACACCTGGTGGCAGACCGAGACCGGCGGGATCATGATCACCCCGCTGCCGGGCGTCACGCCCACCAAGCCGGGCACGGCCACGCTGCCGTTCTTCGGCATCGACGCCGCCATCGTCGATCGCCACGGCAAGGGGCTCGGCCCCAATCAGGGCGGGCTGCTCGTCGTCCGCAAGCCTTGGCCGGGCATGCTGCGCGGGATCTTCAACGACCCCGAGCGCTACGTGAAGCAGTACTGGAGCGACGTGCCGGGCATGTACTTCACCGGCGACGGCGCGCGGCGGGACAACGACGGCTACTTCTGGATCATGGGGCGCATCGACGACGTGCTGAACGTTTCGGGGCACCGGCTGGGGACTGCGGAAGTGGAATCGGCGCTCGTCTCCCATGAGGCGGTCGCCGAGGCGGCCGTGGTCGGCATGCCGCACGAACTGAAGGGCCAGGGGATCGCCGCCTTCGTCACCCTGCGCAGCGGGATGAAGCCGAGCGAGGACCTGAAGAAGCAACTGGTGCAGGTCGTCCGCAAGCAGATCGGCGCCCTGGCCACCCCGGACCAGATCCGCTTCACCGAGGCCCTCCCCAAGACCCGCTCCGGCAAGATCATGCGCCGCCTGCTGAAGGAGCTCGCCGCCGGCGGGGAAGTGAAGGGCGACACCACCACGCTGGAAGACTTCGGCGTGCTCGCCAAGCTCAAGGAATCAGACGAAGGATGACGGTCGTAGCGGCTGTGCCGCCGCGCGGTTGGCGGCTAGGCCCGGCCGAGGCCGTTTGCTGCTTTCCAATCCGCGGGACGCGATCTAAAATCCAAGGTCGCAACGCCGGCGGGCGCGCGGCACGCAACGGGAGCACTTGATGCGCTACAAGACCGTCCTCCTCTTCGGCGCCCCGGGAAGCGGGAAGGGGACCCAGGGCAAGATCCTCGGGTCCATTCCCGGCTTCTACCACAGCGCCTGCGGCGACGTGTTCCGCACGCTGGACCTTCAGTCGGAGATGGGCCGGATTTTCTGGCAGTATTCCAGCCGCGGGCAGCTCGTGCCGGATGAGTTCACCATCAAGCTGTGGAAGGACTACATCAAGGGAATGGAGATGGTGAACCAGTTCCACCCCGAGACGCAGCTGCTGGTGCTGGACGGCATCCCGCGCAACACCCGCCAGGCCGAGCTGCTCGACGAGACGCTGGACGTGGTGAAGGTGATCTACCTGGTGTGCGCGGACATGAAGAAGATGGTCGAGCGCCTCCGCCGCCGCGCGCTGAAGGAGAACCGCTTCGACGACGCTAACGACGCCGTGATCCAGAACCGCCTGGAGGTCTACGAGCGCGAGACGCGCCCGGTGCTGGACCACTACCCGTCGGAAAAGATCATGACGGTGGACGCGACGATGAACCAGCTCTCGGTGCTGAGCGAGATCATTAAGCAACTTGCGCCAATCAAGTCCGCCATCGACCACGCCCGCGACACGCAGCAGCGCTCCGGCCTGGCGCCTGCGGAGTTGCAGCCGGTCGGCGCGTAGCCGCGCCGCGGGCCGCGCGTGCCCCTCCCTGAGCCGGAAGGTCACGGTATCCGCTGCTCGCGTCCGGGTAAGGGTGGGGCGGGCTGCGGCGTGGATGCCGGGCGCACGCGCACCGCCCACCTTCGCCTGCTTCACACCCCTCAGAAGCACCTCAGGCTTTTCCTGCTCCCGCTGCTGCTGCTGCTGGTACACCGTTTGACACCATTCCAGGGCCCCGGCATCGCGGCCGGTGCTTGCACTGCAACGGACGGCAGGTGTGCCGTCCGTCTTCGTTTCATGGTGGCGAGAGGGTGTCTATGCGACTCATGCGTCTGGTGCTGGGGCGACGACTTGCCACGGCCGAGCAGGCCGACCAGAAGATTGGCGTGGCGTCGGGGGTGCCGGCAATCGGGTTGGACGGGCTGGCGTCGTCGTCGTACGGGCCGGAGGCGGCGCTCACCATCCTCATCCCGCTCGGCGCCGCCGGCCTGGTCTACATCGGGCCGGTGGTGCTGGTCATCCTGGCGCTGCTGGGGATCCTCTATGTCTCGTACCGGCAGACCATCGCCGCCTACCCGACCGGCGGCGGGTCGTACACGGTGGCCAAGGAGAACCTTGGCACGAATTTCGGGCTGCTCGCGGCGTCGGCGCTGCTGCTGGATTACGTGTTGAACGTCGCGGTCGCCATTTCCGCCGGCGTCGCCGCCCTGACATCGGCGTTTCCCGCGCTGCACAAGTACACGTTGCCCCTGTGCATTCTCGTGCTGGTGCTGGTGACGCTGGCGAACCTGCGCGGCACGGCGGAGGCGGGCTTCGCCTTCTCCTTCCCCACGTACCTCTTCGTTGGCACCTTCGCGCTGGTAATCGCGCTGGGGCTGTTCAAGGCGATCCGCGCCGGCGGTCACCCGCAACCGGTGGTCGCGCCGCCGCCGCTGCCGCCGGCGACGGTGGCGGGCATCAGCTTCTGGCTGCTCATGCGCTCCTTCGCCAGCGGCTGCACCGCGATGACCGGCGTGGAGGCGGTGAGCAACGGCGTCACCGCCTTCCGCGAGCCGGCGGTCAAGAACGCGCAGCGCACGCTGACGTGGATCGTCGTCATCCTGGCGTCACTTCTGGCGGGCATCGTCTACCTCAGCCGCGCCTACGGCATCGGGGCGATGCACCAGACACAGCCGCACTACCAAAGCGTGCTGTCCCAGCTCGTCGCCGCCATCAGCGGGCGCGGCGCGATCTACTTCGTCGCCATGGGGAGCCTGCTGGCGGTGCTCGCGCTGTCGGCCAACACCAGCTTTGTCGGGTTCCCGCGCCTCTGCCGCCTGCTCGCCGCCGACCACTACCTGCCGCGCGCCTTCACGATCGTCGGGCGACGGCTGGTCTACTCCGTCGGCATCGTCTTCCTCACCTGCACCGCTGCGGCGTTGCTGGTGGCGTTCGGCGGGATCACCGATCGGCTGATCCCGCTCTTCGCCGTCGGCGCATTTGGCGCGTTCACACTTTCGCAGGCGGGAATGGTCGTGCACTGGCGGCGCGAGCTGAAGCGAACGGAGCGATCGACCGCCGCGGGTGACGCGGCCGGCACCGCCGACGCGGCCGAGGCGGCGGAGCGAAGGCGCAACCGCATCCGCCTCGGTGTCAACGCGCTCGGCGCCGTCGCCACGGGCGTCGCGCTGATCGTCATTCTGCTGGCCAAGTTCACCGAGGGCGCCTGGATCACGCTGATCGGCGTGCCGGTGCTGCTGACGCTGTTCAAGCTGACCAAGCGGCACTACCTCCGCACCGCCCGGCAGATCCGCACGCACGCCCCGCTCGAGCTCGACCTGCCCGGCCCGCCGGTGATCGTCGTCCCGACCGAGGGGTGGAACAAGCTGACGGAGAAGTCGCTCGACCTGGCCGTCCGCCTCTCGCCCGACGTTCGCGCCGTCCATCTCACGCACCTCAACGGCGACGATGACCAGGTGGACGAGGCGCTGCGCCGCCGCTGGGCCGAGGAAGTCGAAGCACCCGCGCGGAAGGCAGGCCTGACCCCGCCCCGGCTGGAGATCATCCACTCGCCGTACCGCCGGTTCATCGACCCGCTGCTGGGGCACGTGGAGAAGGTGAAGCAGGAGTTCCCCCGCCGGCAGATCGCGGTGGTGGTGCCCGAGGTGGTCAAGCGACACTGGTGGCAGTACCTGCTTCACCAGTACCGCGCCGAGCGCCTCCGCTCGGCACTGTTGCGCAGCGGCGACCGGCGGACGGTCCTGATCAACGTGCCATGGTACCTCGACGATTAACGCCGCGCAGGCGGCAAGTGTGCCCCGCTAGCCCAAGAAAGAATTCGCAGATCTTGCGAGTCTCCGAACACCGATTCTTCATCTGCAACCGTTAACATTCTTGAATTCGTGGACACTCCTCTTTGCGCTCCCCCGTGTCATCGTCGTCATTGTCGGCGGCGTCGGGGTCGTTAGGGGATCGTGCCGCACTCGGGGCAGCGCGCAGGCGTGGACCGCAAGCCGTAGCCGCACTGTTCGCACCGCCCCTCGACCCCGCGGTTGCGGAGGCGCTGCGCGCACGCGACGAGCGCGGCCGCGGGCGACGCCCCTGCGCGCAGCCCCGGCAACAGGGGGTGAGCCTCGTGAATGGTGCAGTCGGTGGTCATCAGGCAACTCGGCATGTGGAAGGGGTGAATGGGCGAGGCAGACAGGCTGAGGTCGCGGACGGCTTCCTCGTTGCGCCTTTCGGCGGAGGTGCCGGTCCACCATTCGTTGAGCAGCCCGACCCCGCCGCGCACCGCGTCCGCCATCGCCTCGGCGACGCCCGCCGCCAGCGCGAAGTTCAGCCCGAGCAGGATCACGTCCAGCGTGCGCAGGCCGGGGCGTCGGAGGCGTCGATCAGGCCGGCGGTGAGGTCGTAATCGCGCATCAACCGCTCGATGGTGGCCCGGCGGGTTGATCCGCGCTCGGCGATGCCGACGAGCTGCACGCCGGGATGAAGCAGCAGCCCAGCCGTCTCGACTTGGTGCTCCGGGTGCATGAGCAGGCCGCCGTATCCTGGGGTGATGACGCTGAGGTAGCTGACGAGGATGCCGACGCGCATTGGCCGGGACCAGCCGGGCAGGTACGCCGCCGGCACCACCCCGCGCGCCGCGTCGCCCGCCGTCGAGCTTACGCCGTCTGTCAGCGCGCCGAGGCTGCTGATCGTCGTCGCGGCGGCGGCGACGCGCTCCCAGTCGGGCGCGAAGCGGAGCCCTTCGGTGAAGTCCATCGCGCCGATCGATACGACCGACTCCGCCTGCTCGATGACCCTTGACGGCCCTGTCCCCGGCTCCGGCAGCAGGTTGACCGTCTCGGCGAAGTGCTCGGCCAGCGTCGCGTCTTCAACCGATTTCAACCCATCCCGCGCAGCACGTCGGCCAGTTCCCCCAGCGCGGCGGCGACGTGCCGGCTGGCGGTGGCGATGGAGGTTCGCTGCCGCCGCGCGATCTCGCGCAGCGGCTGCTTGCGGATGAACCGATGGACGATCAGCTCGCGCTGCGGCGACGACAATGAGAGCAGCGTCGCGTGCAGCCGCTGCCCGATCACCTCGTGGAGCGCGCGCCGCTGAAGGTGCGGCGGCGGGATCAGCGCGAGCTGCTCGCGCCGGCGGCGCTCGCGCACGGCGCGGCGGATCAGGTCCACGCTTACCGTGTTTGCGGTGGCTGCCAACCAGGCGGCGGGGGAGTCTGGGGGGCGCTGCTGGCACTGCCGTGCCAGGCGCAGGAACGTCTCCTGCACCGCATCCTGCACGTCCTCGACCCGCCGCAGGTAACGCCGGCACACCGCCCACACCAGCGGGCTGTGTTGCTCTTCCGGCCTTTGCACGGCACGCGGATCGACGGTGGGTTGGATCTGAGGGTCGGACATCACAAGCGGCGGCGATGCACGGTGACCGATATTACACCCCGTCCCGAGGACGGCGAACCCGCACCCCCCTCTACAGACGCCAACCCATCCAACTCTTGCACCGGGGGTCGGCGGAATTGTTCCCGGGCACACCGCCTGCAAAAGCGCGTGGCACCGGCGTCATAACGGTGAAGCCGTCATTAACCGGAGTCGACAGGATGTTGCAGGCGTTGAGCCGGTTCACATCGGGGGCGAGGGGGCCGCGGGCGGGCGAGCGGTGGATTCACGGGCGCGGGCTCACGGGTAAGGCGTCTTGCGCGGTTCATCGCCCGGCATTTCCAGCGCGCCCACCAGGTCGGTCAGCCGCTCCACCCGCATCTTGGTCAGCCACTCGCCCAGGCCGGCCACGATCTTGTTTGGGGTTGCGGGATCCACGAACAGGGCGGTGCCGATCCCGAGCCCGGTCGCGCCGGCGAGGATGAACTCGGCCGCGTCCTGCCAATTCTGGATGCCGCCCATGCCGATAATCGGCACGCCCGCGTGCCGCGCGACCTGGCGGTAGACGCGGCTGACCATGTGCACCGCGATCGGCTTGATGGCCGGCCCGGACAGGCCGCCCGTCACGTTCGCCAGGCGCGGGCGGCGCTTGTGGATGTCGACCGACATCGCGGTGAAGGTGTTGACGAGCGAGAGCATCTCGGCGCCGCCGTCCACCGCGGCCCGCGCCGTGAGCGTCACGTCCTCGACGTTCGGCGACAGCTTCACGATCAGCGGCTTGCCCGGCAGCACGCGCTTCACCTCGTGGACCAATTCCTTCAGCCGGCCCGGGTGCGTGCCGAAGGTCAGGCCGTCCTTCACGTTCGGGCACGACACGTTCAGCTCCACCGCCGCCACGCACGCCAGCGCGTTCATCGCGCCGCAGGTCTCGGTGTAGTCGTCGAAGCTGTGCCCGGCGACATTGACGATCACCGGCGTGGGCATCTTCTCGAGTTGCGGGACCTTCTCGGCAAGGAACCGATCGAGCCCCACGTTGGCCAGGCCGATGGCGTTGAGCATGCCGGCGCGGGTCTCGACGATCCTGGCGGGCTCGTTCCCCTTGCGCTCTTCCCGGGTGATCGACTTGGTGACGAAGGCGCCGAGGCGCGAGAGGTCCATGAAGTCGGCGTACTCAAACGCGTAGCCGCACGTGCCGGAGCACGTCATCGTGGGGTTGGAAAGCTTCAGGCCCGCGAGGTTGACCGAGAGATCAGGCACGCCCGCCAGTTGTATGCGCCGCGGTGGAAGTCACAAGGGCAGATCCCGGTGGATGCCGCCAGGGCGTGAAGGAAGATGACGATGCGAAGAGGTGGCAGCAGACGCGGCCCCGGCTTTCATTCGTTCAGCCACTCGTTCGTTCACGGCCTGGCTCAATCCTCCGCCGCGGCGGCGGCTCGGTCGATCTCGCGGTCGATCGGGGACCACATGGCGTTGTAGGTGCTGCGGCCGGTCTGCTTGTCCACCAGGTCCGCGTCGGACAGCATCGACACGTGCCCGTCGGCGAAGGCAATGTTGATCCGCCCGGTCGCCAGGCCGAGGGAGCCGGGCTGCTTCGGCGGGCGGTGGCGGAAGTAGCTGAGCTGCGACTGGCACTCGCCGAATCGCGCCGGCACGGAGGCTCCGCCCCCGCGGAACCGCTCGCCCGGCGTGGAGCCGGTGAACCCGACCAGCGCCGGTGACGCCCAGTTGCCCGTCGCGCCCACGCCCGGGCTCACGGCGTTGGTCGCCGCAGGCCAGTCCTCGTATGAGAACGACTCGATCAGCAGGATCATGTTCGACGCGTTGGAGACATTGGACTTCCAAAGCTTGCCCATGGACGCCTCCCCCTCCAGGTTCGCGGCGACGTACGGGCTGACGACCGAGCTGGCGTACACGTTCATGGAGAAGCAGCGGACGGCGCCCTCCAGGTCGGCCGGGCAGAGCATCACGCTCTCGATGCACTGCTCGCTGTTGGACATTTCGTAAGGCGTCTTGATGTAGCGGCCGATCTGGTCTCGGTTGTACCAGTAGAGGTTCCACGCCCCGACGTTGCCGGGATAGAAGCCGCGGAACTCGACGGAATAGTTGGTCATGGCGGCGGCGAGCTGGCGGAGGTTGCTGGCGCACTGCGTCGCCTGCGCCGCCCGCCGCGCCCCCACCATGGCCGGCACCAGCAGGGCCATGAGGATGGCGATGATGCCGACGACCGTCAGCAGCTCGATGATCGTGAACCCGCGGCGTTCGCGCGGAGAGGTAGCGGCGTGCATGATTCCCTCTTTGCCCGTTTCGGCCGCCGCGGCGGCACGCTTCGATACCGCCGGAGCGGGGCCGGCGCCTAGGAATGTCGGAAGCGGGGCGGGACCGGACAGAAAAAGGCTTGCTCCCTCTCCTGAAGTTGCGCGGCAGGTCGCCGCGCACGCGTCACCGGACGTGGCCGTTGCCGGTGACGATCCACTTGTAGGTGGTCAGGTCGGCCGCGCCCATCGGGCCGCGGGCGTGGAGCTTGTCAGTGCTGATGCCGATCTCCGCCCCCAGGCCGTACTCGCCGCCGTCGGCGAAGCGTGTGCTGGCGTTGACGATCACGCTCGCCGAGTCCACGCGCTGCACGAACTGCTCGATGTTGCGGACCGAGCTGCTCAGGATGGCGTCAGTATGGTGGCTGCCGTGCGCGTTGATGTGCGCGATGGCCTCGTCCATGGAGGCGACCACCTTCACCCCGAGCTTGAAGCTGAGGTATTCGGCGTCCCAGTCATCCGGCGCCGCGGGCGTGGCGGCGTCGTAGAGCTTACGGCCGGCGTCGTCGGCGACGATCTCGACCCCTTTGCTGGCTAGATCCGCGCACACCTTGGGGAGCAGGTCGCGCGCGACCGACTCGTGGAACAGCAGGTGCTCGACCGCGTTGCAAACGGCCCCGCCGGGGTAACTGGTCTTGGCGTTGACGCACACATCGCGGATGGTCTGCTCCATTCCGTCTACTTCCGCGTCAACGTAGATGTGGCAGTTGCCGGTGAAGTGCTTGAGCACCGGGATGGTCGAGTCCTTCACCACCGCGCGGATGAGGTTCTCGCCGCCGCGGGGGATGACCAGATCGATGTGCCGGTCGAGCTTGAGGATCAGCGGGACCAGCGCGCGGTCGGTCGACTCGACGAGCTGCACGGCGCTGGGGTCGATGCCCGCCTCTTTCAGCGCCGCCGAGACGACGGCGACGATTGCCTGATTGGAGTGGAAGGCTTCCTTCCCGCCGCGAAGGATGACGGCATTGCCGCTCTTAAGGCACAGGGCGGCGGCGTCGCTGGTGACGTTGGGGCGGCTCTCGTAGAAGAACAGCACGACGCCGAGCGGCACGCGGCGCTTCTCGATGCGCAGGCCGTTCGGGCGGACGTAGCCCTCCAGCGTCTGCCCGACGGGGTCGGTCTGGGCGGCGATCTGCTCCACGCCGTCCGCCATCGCGGCAACCTTTTTCCTGTCGAGGCGCAGGCGGTGAACAAGCGGGGCGTCGAGCCGGCCGGCCTCGGCGGCGGCGATGTCCTTTGCGTTCGCCTCGAGCAGCGCGGCCTCGCCCGCCCGCAGTGCGGCGGCGATGTGGCGGAGGGCGCGGACCTTGGTGGCGCCGTCGAGCGTCACGAGCTGCTGGCTCGCCTGCCGGGCAGCGCGGCCCAGATCTTCCACGTACGACGACAGGTCCTGCATAGGTGCCGCATTGTATGCGACGCGGGCGCGGCGTCGAAGCGGTCGGCGGCGCCTGCTTCTCAGGCCCGGCTGGCGAAAAAAAGAGGGGCGGACGCGAAGTCCGCCCCTGCCGCGGTGTCATTGTACGTTCCGCGCCGGGCTTATCCCGCCAGGCGCGCGATGTCCTGGTAGGTCACCAGCAGGAAGACGCTGAGGATGATTGCCAGGCCGACGAACTGCGCGATCGACTGCGTTTTCGCGCTCAGCGGTCTGCCCTGGAGCTTCTCGACGATCAGGAACGTGAACAGCCCGCCGTCCACGATCGGGATCGGCAGGAAGTTCACCACCGCCAGGTTCGCGCTGATCATCGCGAGGAACCAGATCAGCCAATCCAACCCCTTGAAGGCGAAGTGCCGCCCGGCGTTGAAGATGCCGACCGGGCCCATCATGTTCTTGTAACTGACGCGCCCCTGGAACATCCGGTGAAGGGTCAGGTAAAACTGCAGGATGAAATCGCGCGTTTCGCCAACGCCCCAGGCGGCGGCGGTGATCGGGTTGTCGGTCTGCCGCGGCTCGACGTGCTCGCGCAGCGCCAACGGGTGGGCGAAGCGGTAGCCGGCGATGGCGTCGATCTGCTCGCGCGCGAGCTTGAGGTCGTACTGCTTCGGCCCGTTGTTGGTCTGGACCGCGACGCTCACCGGCTGGTCCGGCGACGCCGCCCCCAGCAGCCGCTTCACGTCGAACCAGCTCTTGACCGCCTGCCCGTTGAGCGCGGTGATCTTACCGCCGGCGGGAATGCCGGAGGTGGCGGCGGGGCTGTTCTCCAGCGTGCCGCCAACCACCGCGTTCTGCTCGTCCACGCCCAGGCCGATGTTCAAGCCGTACACGCCCTTGCCAAGGTTCACGTTGGGCTTGAGCCCCTTGACCTCGACATCCTTGCCGTCGCGGATGACGACGAAGTCGACGGCCTGACCGGTGCGCCCGGCCTTTTCCAGTCGCTCGCGGACGCCGGCGACGGTGGGGTCGTAGACCGCGTCGCCGCCGCTCTCGGGGAAGCTCAGCTTCACGATCACGTCGCCCGGCTTGAGCTTGTCCAGCGCCGAGGAGTTGGGTTTGATCTGCGAGACCACCGCGCGCGGCACCATGCCGCCGAAGTTGATCACGCTGTCGAACGGCTGCGCGAACGACGGGTGGATGACGCGCTGCTCGGTCTTCCCCTGCGGGTCGGCCACCGTGAGCTGCACGGGCGCGCCGTTGGATTCCTGGAGGATCTGCTCGAAGCGGACGTAGTCCTTGACCATCGCCTGCCGCTTCTCCGGCGTCGGATTCTCATAATCGGTGACGGAGACGGCTTGTCCGTTGATGGCGGTGATGGTTTCGCCGGGGCGGACCGCGCGGTACTCGGCGTCGATGAAACGCGTGGCCTGGTCGCTGTTGGGGACGTCGCTCTCGTCGAGCTTCTTCGGGTCGAGGCCGCGCAGCTCCGCGATCGGGCCGACGCCGACCATCAGGAAGTCGCTCATGCGCGGCTCGGACAGCTCCGGGCGGATGAGCAGGCGCTCGCCGGTCCCGTCGAAGCGCTCGACGTAGATCGGGATCTGCCCCTCGCCGGAGAGGGCGACGTTCAGTTGGATCTTGTCGAAGGAGTGCTGCCACTTCTCGTCGAACATCAGCAGCTTATCGCCCACCTGGAGCGGCGCGGGCGTGGTGCCGTCCAGCCTGGTGACCTTGGCGGCCGGCGAGCCGGGCATCACCGAGCCGACGACCGGCGGGGCGGTGCGGAACCCCATCAGGAAGACGGCCATGAACCCGACGGCCGCCAGGAAAATGTTCATGATCACGCCGGCCGACACGACGATCATGCGGGCGCCGATCGACTTCTTATTGTAAGCGCGGGGGTCTTCCTGCTGGGCGTTGGGGTTGAGGTCATCCTGCCCAAGCATCTTCACGTAGCCGCCGAGGGGGATCCAGTTCAGGCGATACTCGGTCTCGCCGAGGTCCCTGGCCTCGCCGCGCTGGGCGAGTTCCTCGTAGCGCCGGCCGCTGGAGCCAACCTGGACGCCCATCCCCTTGCGCCACGACAGGATTGCCTGCCCGAACCCGACGGCAAACTGCTCGACCCGGATGCCCACCCACTTGGCCGCCAGGAAGTGGCCCAGCTCGTGGAAGAAGATGACGAAGCCGAACCCGAAGATCAGCAGCAGGAGCATAGGGAGCTGGGAGAGCATGTTTTGGTTAGTCCTTTAGAGCTGCAGATCGAGAACCGCAGATGAACGCGGATCAACGCAGATAGAACCCGCATGAGGACCGCTCGTTGCGGCCGACCAATTCACCCCTGCCTTCATCCGCGTTTATCTGCGTTCATGTGCGGTTTCAAGCCGCTGTCCACCAGCGCGGCCGCCGTCGCGCGCGCCTGGCGGTCCGCTTCGAGTAGATCGTCCAACGACGGGGCCGGCTCAATCGCGTGCTCACGGATTGTAAGCTCGACCAGGTCCGAAATCCCACCGAAGTCGATTCGCCCGGCCAGGAACGCCTCGACGGCGACCTCGTTGGCGGCATTCATGACCGCCCCGAGCGTGCCGCCGCGCGCGGCAACGTCGTAGGCGATGCGAAGCGCGCGGAACTTCACGTTATCGGGCGGCTCGAAGTGCAGCGACTGCTTCGCCGCCCAGTCCATGCGCCGGCCGCAGCCGGGCAGGCGGTCGGGGTAGGTGAGCGCGTACTGGATCGGGGTCTTCATGTCGGGCGGCGAGAGCTGCGCCAGCGTCGAGCCATCCACGAACTCAACCATCGAGTGGATGACCGACTCCGGGTGAACCACCACCTCGACCGCGCTCGGCGCGATGTCGAACAGCCAGACCGCCTCGATCAATTCCAGCGCCTTGTTGAACATCGTGGCCGAGTCGATCGTGATCTTGTTGCCCATGCGCCACGTTGGGTGTGCCAGCGCCTCGGCCGGGGTGGCGCGGCGCATCTGTTCGACCGGCGTCGTGCGGAACGGCCCGCCCGAAGCGGTGAGGATGACGCGCCGCACCTCCGACCGCTTCCCCGCGTGCATCGCCTGGAAGACGGCGGAATGCTCGGAATCGATCGGCAGGATCGTCACGCCGCGCTTGCGCGCCTCGGGGATGAGCAGCGAGCCGGCAACGACGAGCGATTCCTTGTTGGCCAGCGCGAGCTGCTTTCCCGCTCGCACGGCGGCGAGGGTGGCGGGCAGGCCGGCGGCGCCGACGATGGCGGAAAGCACCGTGTCCACGTCGTCGCGCTGCACCAAGCGGACGAGGCCCTCCTCACCGCGGTAAACAATCGCGCCCAGGCGCTCGAACTCTCGGCAGAGCGGCTCGCCCGCGTCCTGCGCGACGGCCACCGCGGCCGGACGGTGCTTGCGTGCCTGCTCGAGAAGCTTCTCCGCCTGCGATCGGGCGCTGAGCGCGATGGCGCGGTAGTCGCCGCCGAGGTGATCGATCACCTCCAGCGCGCTGCACCCGATCGACCCGGTCGACCCCAAGATGGCAATCTGCTTGGGCAAGCGCGCGTGATGATAGCGTTGGACGCGCGACCTGGCACGTAAGGCGCTTGACGGCGTGACTTGCGCGTTCCGTCCGAGCGCTCGCGGCGGGCGGTCGCTCCTGCTGCTCGCCGATGACGCGGCAAACGCTCGGGCGACACGCCCACGCGTGGCGCCGCGAACCCGGCAGCATTTTCAGTGGACGCGCACCTGACCGGCGATGACGGCGTAATTCTTGGACCGATTCTTGAGCAGCAGCCGGCCAGTTGGATCGAGGCCGGCGCACCGGCCGGTGACGAGCCGCTGCGATCCCGCCTCGACCACGCTCACCTGCCGTCCGACCAGCGCGTGGTGCGCGTCGTAGCGCTGAAGCGTCTCGGCGAATAGGCGGTCGCCGCGGCGGGTCATCGCGCGATGGACGTGACGGGCCAGGACGATCAATGCGTCGGTGAGGTTGATCGGCCGGCCGGCGAGCATGCTCAGCGAAGTGATCTGCCCGCGCAGCGCCGGCGGGGCGCGGCGCGGGTCGAGGTTGACGTTCATCCCGACACCGATCAGGTCGGCCTTGCTCACCCGCTCACACAGCAGCCCGGCGAGCTTGCGGCCGTCGCGCAGGACGTCGTTGGGCCACTTCATCGCCATCGCGTCGTCCCCCGCCAGTTCCGCCGCCGCGTCGCGCGCAGCCAGCCCCGCCACCAGGGGGATCTGGTGCGGCGCCAGGTGCTCTTCGACCGGAAAAACGAACGTGACGGTGAGCGACCCGCCGGCAGAGAACCACCGGTTTCCGCCTCGCCCGCGGCCGGCGATCTGGTGGCCGGTGAGCACAATCGCCGGCGCGAAAAGGTTGCCCCGGCGGCGCAGCTCGGCCGCGTGATCGTTCGTGCTCCGAAGCCGCGGGAACCAGTGCAGCTTGAAAGGCTTGATCGCCGGACGCAGGCGGGCGAGGTTGAAGGAGGTGGAGGACGGCACGAGACCTGATTCCCTCTCCCCGGAGTACGAGGAGAAGGAGAGAATCACTTCTTCGCCGGCTCGGCGGGGCCGGACTTGGCGCCGTTGGCCTTGGCCTTCCAGAGCGACGGGCCGGTGTCGGAGCCTTCGAGGACAACGAGCAGGTCGCCGGCGGAGACCGTCGATCCCGCGCCGACGGGCACGTCGGCGACCTTCGCGTCGCGCGGTGAGTAGACGGCCGTCTCCATCTTCATCGCCTCGATGCTGAGCAGCCGCTGGCCGGCCTTGACCGCCTCGCCCTTCTTCACCGCGACGTTCGACACCTTTCCCGGCATGGGCGCGCCGACGTGGTTGGGGTTGTCCGCTTCCGCCTTGGGGTGCTTGTGCAGGATCCCCTCGGCCGATCGGTCGGGCACCACGACCTCGCGCGGCTGGCCGTTCAGCTCGAAGAAGACGGTGCGCGTGCCGTCCTCGCGCAGGTCGCCGGTGGTGAGGTACTTGATGATCAGCGTTTTGCCCGGCTCGATCTCGACGCTGATCTCCTCGCCGGTCTGAAGCCCGTAGAAGAAGGCGGGCGTCGGCAGGACGCTGGTGTTGTCGTAGGCGCGAACGTGCTTCTGGTAGTCGAGGTAGACCTGCGGGTACATCACGTAGCTCATCACGTCAATGTCGCGCGGCTCGTGGTGCTGCTTGTCGATCAGCTCCTGCTTCTTCGCCGAGAAATCCACTTTCGGCAGCTTGGTGCCCGGGCGGCCCTTCAGCGGCTTCTCGTTGGCGCCGTCAAGGATGATCTTCTGGAGCACCTTCGGCCAGCCGCCCTCCGGGAAACCGAGGTGTCCCTGCATCATCTCGACCACGCTGCGCGGGAAGTTGAGCCGCTTGGTCGGGTCCAGCACGTCCATGGCGCTCAGGCCGTTGGTGACCATGAAGAGCGCCATGTCGCCGACGACCTTGCTCGACGGCGTCACCTTGACGATGTCGCCGAACAACTCGTTGACCGTCGCGTAGGTCTCGGCCACCTCCTGCCAGCGGTCCTCCAGGTGAAGGCTCTTGGCCTGCGCCTTGAGGTTGGTGAACTGCCCGCCGGGCATCTCGTGCATGTACACGTCGGCGGTAGGGGAGCGCAGGCCTTCCTCGAACGGGTAATAGTAGTCGCGCACGGTCTCCCAGTAGTCGCTCAAACGGTTGAGCGCTTCCAAGTCCAGCTCCGTGTCGCGCGGGGTGTGCTTTAGCGCGGCCACGATCGAGTTGAGGTTCGGCTGGCTGGTCGTGCCGCTCATGCTGGCGAGGGCGCCGTCGATGATGTCAACTCCGGCGTCGTGCGCCCGCAGCAGCGTGCCGGCGTTGATCCCGCTGGTGTCGTGCGTGTGGAAGTGGATCGGCACGTCCACCTCGTCCCGCAACGCCTTCACCAGCGCGTGCGCCGCGTAAGGCTTGCACAGGCCGGCCATGTCCTTGATGCCCAGGATGTGCGTCCCCATCTTGACCAGTTCCTTGGCCATGGAGACGTAGTACTTCAAGCTGTACTTGGTCCGGCGCGGGTCGAGGATGTCGCCGGTGTAGCAGATGGCGGCCTCGCAGATGGCGTCGGTCTTGTCGCGAACGGTCTCGATCGCGACCTTCATGTTCTCGGTCCAGTTCAGAGAGTCGAAGATGCGGAAGACGTCGATCCCGTGCTGGGCGGCCATCCGGGTGAACTCGCGCACAACGTTGTCTGGGTAATTCGTGTAACCGACGGCGTTGCTCGCGCGCAGCAGCATCTGGAACAGCACGTTGGGCACGCACTGGCGGAGCTTGCCCAGGCGGTCCCAGGGGTCCTCCTGGAGGAAGCGCATCGTCGTGTCGAACGTCGCGCCGCCCCACATCTCCAGGCTGAACAGGTCCGGCGTGAGGTGGGCGACGGCGTCGGCGATTTGCAGCAGGTCGTACGTCCGCACGCGCGTCGCCAGCAGCGACTGGTGCGCGTCGCGCATGGTCGTATCGGTGACCAGCAGCTTCTTCTGCTTCCGAACGTATTGCGCGAACTTCTCCGGCCCCAGCTCGAGCAGCTTCTGGCGCAGGCCGGGCGGCGGCGGGGCGGAGCGGTCGTACGCCGGGATCACCGGCTCGCGGAACTCGCGCTTGCGGTCCAGCTTTGCCTTCACGTCGGGCCGGCCGTTGATGATCACGTCGCCGAGGTAGCTGAGGATCTTCGTCGCGCGGTCGCGGCGCGGGCGGAAGCGGAACAGCTCCGGCGTCGTGTCGATGAACGTGGTGGTCGCGTCGCCGCGGACGAACGTCGGGTGGCGGATGAGGTTCTCGAGGAACGGGATGTTGCTCTTCACCCCGCGAATGCGGAACTCGCGCAGCGCGCGGTCCGACCGCTGCACCGCCTCGTCGAATGTTGCGCCCGAGCTGGTCAGCTTGACCAGCAGCGAGTCGAAGTACGGGGTGATGACCGCGCCGCTGAACCCGTTCCCGCCGTCCAGCCGCAGCCCGAATCCGCCCGCCGAGCGGTAAGTTGCGATCCGGCCGTAGTCGGGGATGAACTGGTTCTCGGGGTCTTCCGTGGTGATGCGGCACTGGATGGCGTAGCCGCTGGTCTCGATGCGCTCCTGCGGCGGGACGTGCAGCGGCTCCTCGTTGAGCTTGTACCCCTGGGCGACGAGGATCTGGCTGCGGACGATGTCGATGCCGGTGACGACCTCGGTCACCGTGTGCTCGACCTGGATGCGCGGGTTGACCTCGATGAAGTAAAACTCGCCAGAGTCCGCGTCGAGCAGGAACTCGACCGTGCCGGCATTGCGATAGTTGGCGGTCTTGCACAATCGAACCGCGGCGTCGCAGATGCGCTGGCGCAGTTCGCGCGGGAGGTTGATCGACGGGGCGACCTCCACCACTTTCTGGTGCCGCCGCTGCACCGAGCAGTCGCGCTCCCACAGGTGCACGAGGTTCCCGTGCGCGTCGCCGAGGATCTGCACCTCGATGTGCTTGGCCCGGCGGATGTACTTCTCAACGAAGACCTCCGGGCGACCGAACGCGGCGCCGGCCTCGCGCTGAGCTTCCTCGAGCTTTCCCTGGAGCTCGTCGGCGTTCATCACGACGCGCATCCCGCGCCCGCCGCCGCCGAAGCTCGCCTTGATGATGACGGGATAGCCGATCTCCTTCGCCGCCCTCTTCACCTCCGCGACGCTCGCCAGCCCGTGGTCGGTGCCCGGCACGGTCGCGACGCCCGCCTTTGTGGCGACGCGCTTGGCGGCGGTCTTGTCGCCGAACTCCTCGAGCAGTTCCGGCGTCGGGCCGACGAACGTGATGCCGTTCTGCTGGCACGCGCGCGCGAAGGCGGCGTTCTCGGAGAGGAAGCCGTAGCCGGGGTGGATCGCGTCCGCGCCGTGCGCCTTGGCGACGGCGATGATGTGCTCGATGTTGAGGTACCCGCGCACCGGCTCCCCGCCGTGCGGCGGACCGATGAGGTACGACTCGTCCGCCTTGAACCGGTGCAGCGAGAACTTGTCCTCGTTGGTGTAGACCGCGACCGTCCCGAGCCCCAGCTCGGTGGCGGCGCGAAACACGCGGATGGCGATCTCACTGCGGTTGGCGACGAGCAGCTTCTGCATCAAACCAGTCCCGGGAAAAAAGGGGCGACACGAACGACTGCGATCCGCGCCCGCGCGTCGCGGAAGAGGGAGGATCGAAATCCGCGGTATTGTGGGGGCGCGAAGGGATTTTTCAAGCGGGAGCGAATGCGCCGCACGCCGCGCCCGGCACCGGGCGCGGGAGGTGACGGGGTGGCTCGTGACGGCCGCGCGGGACGCGCCACGATGGGGTGGTGCGCGAGGTGACGCGGGATGCTCGCCGTTGCGCGGCGGCGCCGGGGGGGCGCTTCGACCGCTGCGCGTGACGCCGGTGTCTGAGCGCAGCGGAGAACCCGACGTCTTGCGACCACTCTTCGCTGGTGGCATCACGCGAAGAGGTCCGGCGCTTCGCTCCGCTCAGGCAGCGGTTCTGAGCTCATCGCGCCTGCGCTCGATCCCGCAGCGACCGTCAATCGCTGTTGCCCAGCAAGCCGCCCAGATTGCCGAGCAAGCCGCCCTCGTCGCGACTCTTCCCACCGCCCGCGTTCGCGAGCACCCGACCCGCGAGCCGGGAGAAGGGGAGCGACTGGAACCAGACTTTCCCCGGTCCCGTGACGTTCGCCAGGAAGAGTCCTTCTCCCCCGAACAGGGTGTTCTTCACGCCGCCGACGAGTTGGACGTCGTAGGTGACGCTGCGCTCGAGCGCGACGAGGCAGCCGGTGTCCAGGCGGATGGTCTCGCCGGGTTGGAGGTCACGGGTCATCACCGTTCCGCCGGCGTGGACGAGGGCGATGCCATCGCCGGTCAGCCGCTGCATGATGAACCCTTCGCCGCCGAACAGGCCGACCCCGATCTTCTTCTGGAACGCGATGCTGATCTGCACGCCGCGGGCGGCGCAGATGAAGGAGTCCTTCTGGCAGATGATCTCCCCGCCGTGCTGGTCGAGGTGCAGCGGAATGATCTTGCCGGGGTAGGGCGCGGCGAAGGCGACCGTCTCACGCCCGCGGCCGGAGGCGGTGAAGGTGGTGACGAAGAGCGACTCGCCCGTCACCATCCGCTTGCCCGCCGACGCGAGCTTCCCGAGCAATCCCTGCTGCTGCTTCGACGGGTCGCCAAAAACCGTCTGCATCTGGACGCCCGGCGTCATGAACATCATCACGCCGGCCTCGGCGATCACGGTTTCGCCGGGATCGAGGGTCACCTCGACGTACTGCATCTCGGTGCCGAAGATCTCATAATCGATGATGTCGGCGGCGGCGTGGCCACCGGCGGCGGTGCCGCGGGAGGCGTAGTTGATCGATCGGGGCGGCGCGGGCGGCGGGGTGACGCGCGGTGGGGCGGCAACACCGCCGGCGCCGCTGGCCGCGAGCTTCGCCGCGACCGGCGGCACGCGCCCGGCCGGCGTCCACTCCTTCAACCCCGGGCCGAACACCGGCGTCTCCGCGCCGAGGTCGCTCAGCCGCGCCACCAAGTCCTCCAACGAGATCGGACCCGCCTGCTGCTCGTTCTCAATCAGGTACCACTGCGCCGCGCCCGCCATCGTCTGCTCCTTCGGTTGAATTTCCCGCTGACGAAATTCCGCTGTGACGGTGGACGCGTCAAGGGGGATCCGTTTAGAAACGGCGCTTCCGCTGATAAGCGGCCAGCCGACAACGCGGAAGGAATTACCCGCGCCGTTTGCGGATGCTCGGTCGCCAGCCAACAATGCGGGAGCGATGCTGTTGCGCGAGGCGGTCGAACAAGCGGCGGGGCGGGCGGACGTGCGGGACGCCGTCCGCGGCATCTACGCGCGCCTCCAGCGGGAAATCGACCTTAGAAAGCCCGCCTGCTCCGCGTCCGGCCGGTGCTGCAACTTCGATCGCTTCGGCCACAGGCTCTACGTCACCACCATCGAACTGGCGGCGTTCGCATGGCAAGTGCGGGATCGCGAGGCGGAAGCGGCGTCCTGTGCGACGGTTGCAGCTTCGTCGGTCGAGTGGGATGGCGCCGGCTGCCGCTACCAGATCGACGGCCTCTGCTCCGTACACGCCATCCGTCCCTTCGGCTGCCGGGTCTTCTTCTGTGACCCCACCTCCGACGAGTGGCAGCACGCGCAGTACGAGCGGTTTCACGCGGCGCTCAAGCGGCTGCACGACGAGCTGAACGTTCGCTACCTGTACGTGGAATGGCGGCAGGCGCTGCGGGAACTGTCCCTGCCGCTGGCGGTTCCGCGGCCGGCGCGGCCTAACCCCCTGTCACTTCCGCAACTTCCGCTTTGACACGAATGGCCGAAGCTGGGTAGATTTCCGGACGTGGCGCGGCCCGTGCCCTTAGCGGCGCGGGCAGCCGCAGCGGCAGCAACCGCGGATTTTCAACAGGAAGGCGCTGTCATGAAGTTCCCGTTCGCCAAGCCCGTGCTCGCCCTGACCGTCCTGGCCGGTGCGCTCGCGTCGGTCGGCTGCTCGACGCCCGTCTACTCCGGCCGGGAGCGCGCCCAGTTGATCGCCCGAAACTGGAGCTACGAAGGGGCGCAGGCGCAGGACGACATCGACCACATCCTGCTGCTCCGCCCGGCCAGCCGCCTGACGATCTGGCACGTGCGGTAAGCCGTTCGCGCGCACCTGTGGCGTCTGCCGGATGACAAATCGAGAGTAAAACGACCACCGACCGCGCGCCTGCGCGGTCGGTGGTTGCGTTTCGTGGCCGGTGGAACGCGGGGGCGGGTCCGCCGGCGCGAGCGGCTGTCGCTGCGAAGGCGGCCGCGGCAAGAGCCGCAGCCTACCGTCGTCAAGACCCCGGCGGTTGCACCCTTGCGCGGATGCAACCGCACCACCCGCCCGCGCGTGTCTAACTTAGCCGACCATTCGCAGCTTGGGCTGCTGGCGGACCCACAGCGGGTCCTTGGCGTGCTTGCGGGCGGCGCTCTGGAGGTTCTCCAGGTACTGCCGCAGCGCCGCCTCGTCGAACTGCGTGAGGAACTGCGGGCGGACGGAGGTGTTGAACTGGCGGATCTCGTCGATGAGTTGACGTTTGTTCATGGGAAACTTACTTTCGCACCCGGCACATGAAATTCGCTCGGTCGGACGCCCGCCGCGGCTCGCCGAAGTGATCGGCGGGCCGAGTGTTAGAATCGGACAAGGCCAGCGCCCGACTTGAGCGTTCGCGCGAGGCCGGGCGGGACCTGATCCGCCTCGCGCCCGTCCGCCGCGAGTCGATGTCATAAACTGCCGTTTGACCGACGGCAGCCGAGAGCCGCATGTCGCAAACGCAGCACGATCCGACGCAGCCGCCCCGCCAACAAGCCCCGGCGCCCACCGCCCCCGTCGCGCCGCCGCCGCCCGCGGGCACCAAGGGCACCGCGGGCGCCACCGCCGATGACCCGCTCGCGCGGTTGCACAAAATGTCGACCACCGCTGGCCTGGGCAGCGGCGAGTACGTCGCCGTCAACGGCACCGCCGTCTTCGCGCTGCTTTTGGGGCTGGCCAGCGCGCTGGTGCTGCTGGAGGACCTGCTGCTGATCATCCCGCTCGTCGGCCTCGTCGCCGGCGTCGTGGCCATGCGGCAGATCGGCCAGAGCAACGGGACGCAGACCGGCAAGGGGCTGGTCGCGCTGGCGCTGGTGCTGTGCCTTGCGTTCGGCGGGTGGGTCATCTTCCGGAAGACCACCGAGGGCATGCGCACCCGAGCCGACCGGCAGGCCATCGCCAGTCTCGTCACCCAACTGGGCGAACACCTGGTCGCCGGCAATAACGACGCCGCCTACGGCATGTTCACCGGCAACTTCCAGGGCCGCCTCAATCGCCAGGTGTTCGAGGAGCGGGCGAGCCTGATCCGAGAGAACCCCACACTGGGCAAGTTGAAGGGGACCGCAACGAACGGCTTGGTCGACTTTCAGGTCGACGAGACCACGGGCGCCCGCTACGCGACAGCCGTGGTGGAATTCCGGGTGGAGAAATCGCGTCCGGACATGCAGGTGACGGAAGAGACGACGCTGCGCAAGGAAGGGGACCGCTGGCTGATCGAATCGATGCCCACGGTCTTCTCGCCGCCGCGCGCGGGGCGCGGGCAGCCGCAATAGTTTAGGTTGTACGGGCGCGAGCGAGGGCACGCGCCGCGCGATCGAACCGCACCGTCGGGGCCGTGGGAGGCCTCTTCGGCGCGGGACCGGCCGCGAGGGCTTCAGAGCGGGTCGGACAGGGCTCCTAAGCAAATACTGCAAACCACCGGCGAAACCCAGCCGGCGTCGCCGCGCGCCGAAAATGGGACGTCGCCCGCTCACGGGCACGTCCCAATATGCCGATAGGTTGGGTAGCCGGGCGACGCGAAGGGGATGACCCGGATCGTCGCAAGGAGCTGCCACAACGAACCGAGCCGCGCCGGCGGGGGTAAGGAATGTGGCAGGCGGACTTGACCGGGCACAAGTGTCAGGGCCGCTGGGACCGGGCTTCGAATGTGGGCTGCGATCTGGGCTTCGGGGACATCGGGCGAGCGTTTGCCGCGGGCGGCGTGCCGTCGACTTTTGACGGCCGCGCGCGGGGCGCCGGGAGTAATGGGAATGTCGGCCATGAAGACTTTGAACCTCGTCAAGGGCAAGCAGCAGTTTTGCTTCCGCTACGAGGTGGGCCAGGAATCGAAGGTCCTGGAGTCGTTGATCGAGATGGTCAACCGCCGCGAGCTCACCTTCGACTGGTTCGACGCCGCCGTCCTCTCACATCAGTTGGGCCAACATTTGGCCAAAGAGTTGAAGGGCTATTTGCCGAAGAAAGCAGCGTGAGGTTATCGGGTTAAGGCGGCGCAAGCCGCGTCCGCCTTGCCGACCCGATCCCTTACGCCGAGCAGCAACAAGCCGATCGCCGCGCGGGGACTCGCGACGGGCGGATCGGGCTTCCCCGGACATCGCCGGCCGGGGTGGCAGAGGTCGGACGCGCCCCCGCTTCGGACGATGAAGCGCGGCCGGCGGCGGCCGATCTCCGCGGCAGACGGTGCGTCTGCCCGTCCAGGAGTTTCGCGTCTCTCGCCACCCGAACCGGTGAATATGCAAACCGTCACTTCCACGTCCGACACCCCGCAGCCGGCGGCGACGCCGCCGCAGCAGCACTTGTTGCAGCAGCGGGCGCAACCCGCCGTCAAGCGGTTCACGCCGCTGGTGCAGCAGTTCCTGGACTACCTCCAGCTCGAGAAGCACTTCTCGGACTACACCGTGAAGAGCTACGGAGCGGACCTGATCCAGTTCGGGCAGTTCCTGTCCGGCGAGATCGGGCAGCACAACGCCGAGCCGCCGCTCAACGTCGTCTTCCCGGAGACCCCCGCGTCGCTCGACGAGAAGCAGGTGAAGGCCGAGCCACTGCAGGTCCGCGAGTTCCTCGCCTACCTGTACGGCCAGAACTACACCAAGAGCACGACCGCCCGAAAGCTGGCGACGCTGCGCAGCTTCTACAAGTTCCTGATCCGCCGCGGGCTGGTCACCGTCAGTCCGCTGTCGCAGATCCGCACCCCGAAGCAGGAAAAGCGCCTGCCCAAGTGCCTGGACCTGGAGCAGGTCCAGAAGCTGCTGGACGCGCCCGGCGACGGCGACCTGCTGGCGGCGCGGGACAAGGCGATGCTCGAGGTGCTCTACTCCTCCGGCGTGCGCGTCAGCGAGCTGGTCGAGCTGAAGATGAGCGACATCGACCTGGACGAAGGCGTCCTCCGCGTTTTGGGCAAGGGGCGGAAGGAACGCCTCACGCCGATCGGCAGCCAGGCGATCAACGCGATCCGCAAGTACCTGGAGTTCCGCAATGCCGACCCGCGCTTCCGCGTCGAGGGGGACAGCCGAGTCTTCCTGAACAAGCACGGCGAATCGCTCAGCACGCGATCGGTCCGCCGCAAGCTGGATAAGTACCTCGTCGCCGCCGGCCTGGATCCCGGGATCAGCCCGCACACGCTGCGTCACAGCTTCGCGACGCACCTGCTGAACAACGGCGCGGACCTCCGCAGCGTGCAGGAGCTGCTGGGGCATCAGAGCCTGAGCACGACGCAGATCTACACGCACCTGACGACCACGCGGGTGAAGGAAGCCTACGACGCCGCCCACCCGCGCGCGGACGTGAGCACCATCCCGCACCCCGCCAGCAACCCGCTGCCGCGGGCGGGGTAGGCGCTGTCAAAACTCGTTCACCGAGCAACCCCGGTCCATAGACTGGGGTTGCTTCGTTTGGCACGGTGACGGTCCCCGCTCCCTTCATCCGCGCGCGCAAAAGAGCCCCGGTCTCGCGACCGGGGCTCTTGCATCAGGGGGTGGGGAAAGGGTGTCTCGTCCTGCCCTCGATTTTAGGCAAAGTTACTTGATGAACCGGATCGAGACCGGGTAGCGGTAGAGCTGCCCCTCGTTCGCTTTGATGCCGGCGATGATCGTCAGCACCAGCGCGCCGATCCCGACGGCGAAGAGCAGGAAGAAGCCGATCAGCACGAACACGAGCACGAGGCAGACCAGCACCGCGATCAGCAGCGTGAGCTGGAAGTTGACCGCCTCCTTGCCGTGCGCGTCGACGAACGCCGACTCCTTCTTCTTCATCTGCCAGATGACGATCGGCGCGATGAGGTTGGCGAAGGGGATCACGCACCCGATCAGGGCCGAGAGGTGGACCAGCATTGCCCAGGTGCGGGCGTCCTTGTCCACCAAAGCATCCGCCGCCAACGCCGCAACATTGTCAAACGCAACCTGACTCACGACTCGTACTCCTCTCGCTCGAACACACGCCCGCGTTCCGGCCGCACGCGACTGTCGCACGTGCCCTCAACCGGTCGGACGAGCGGAAATCTAGGGCGTGAACCACGCGCGCATAAGTTCCCTGATCAGGGGGAACGCCGCCGGCGCACAGCCGGCGGCGCTCCTGGAAGCGCGCTCACTGTCCCCACCTGTCGATCCGGATAAAATGCTCCGCTTCACACTCCGACCGGAGCAACAGCATGCGAAATTCCGCCGCGCGTTGGTCTCTCACCTTGTGCCTCACCCTCTCGCTGCTCGCGCCCGGCGCCGCAACGGCGCAGGAGCCGCCGGCGCAGACGCAGCCCTCCCTTCCGCACCTGGCCAAGCGCGGGCGGGCGACGCAGCTCATCGTTGACGGCAAGCCGTGGCTGATCCTCGGCGGCGAGACGAACAACACCGTCTCTTCTGACCTCTCCGCGATGGAGACCATCTGGCCGCGACTCAAGCGCATGCACCTCAACACGGTGCTGGTCGCCGTCGCGTGGGACTGGGTGGAGCCGGAGGAGGGCAAGTTCGACTTCCGCCTGGTGGACGAGCTGCTCGCCGGCGCGCGGAAGAACGATTTGCGCGTGGTGCTGCTGTGGTTCGGGAGCTGGAAGAACTCCGTCTCCAGCTTCGTGCCGGCGTGGGTGAAGGCGGACCAAAAGCGCTTCCCGCGGGTGCGCATCAAGGGCGGCCGGGCGGTGGAGATCCTCTCGCCGTTCAGCGACGCCAACCGCGAGGCGGACCAGCGGGCGTACGTCGCCTTGATGCGGCACGTGCGCCAGGCGGACGCGGGGCGCAATACGGTCATCATGATGCAGATGCAGAACGAGGTCGGCGTGCTCGGCGACTCGCGCGACCGCTCGGAGCCGGCGGAGGTCGCCTTCCGCCAGCCGGTCCCGCAAGAGCTGATGGCCTACTTGCGCGACAACCGCGAGCGCCTTTACCCCGACCTCCGCAAGCTCTGGGAATCCGCCGGCGCGAAAATCGAAGGAAGCTGGACGGACGTGTTCGGCGACTCGCCCTCCACCGACGAGATCTTCATGGCTTGGCACTACGCCCGCTACATGGACGCCATGAGCAAGGCGGGCAAGGACGTGCACCCGCTGCCGGTCTTCACCAACACGTGGATCGTCCAGCCCGAGGACGAGCGTCCGGGCGACTACCCGAGCGGCGGGCCGGAGCCGCTGGTGATCGACGTCTGGCGCGCGGGCGCACCGGCCATCGACTTCAACGCGCCGGACATCTACCTGCCGGAGTTCGCCCTCTGGCTCGAGCGCTTCGACCGCCCGAACAACCCGCTGTTCGTCCCCGAAGCGCGGGGCGACGCCACCGGCGCCGCCAACGCGTTTTACGCGATCGGGCGGCACGCCTCGATGGGTTATTCGCCGTTCGGCATCGACAGCATGAGCCGCCTGCTGCCGCGCCCTGAGCAGTCGACCACGCCGGCGGCGGTGGCGACGACGGCGCCGCTGGCGCCCACGCTGTCGTCGTCGCCGTCCGCCGCCGCTGCCGCCGCCGCGGTTGATGTGGAATCGCTGCCGCTGCCGCGCGCGTATGCGGTTCTCGAACAGCTCGCGCCGTTGATCCTCGAGCACCAGGCGTCCGGGCGCATCACCGGGGCGTCGCTCGGGCGGGACAAGACGCAGGAGCAGTTGCGGCTGGGCGACTACCTGATCAACGTCTCGGTCCGCCGCAACCGCCTCAACCCATCGCAGGCGGCGCCGCTCGGTTACGGGCTGTTCATCCAGACCGGCCCCGACGAGTACTTCGTCGCCGGCAACGACATCCAGGTGACCTTCACCCCGGCCGGCGACGAGCAGGCGATCGCGGGGCTGGCGCGGGTGGAGGCGGGAACCTTCAAGGACGGGAAGTGGACGCCCAGCCGGATCCTCAGCGGCGACGACGTCCTGCTCGACTACAAGCTCGCCGGCGCCGCCGAGAAACGGCAATCCGGCAGCGGCCTGCGATTCGACTCCAGCGGGCCGCGCATCCAGCGGGTGACGCTGTACAAGTATCGGTGAGCCGGGGCCGCGGCCCAGCGTCGACGAACGATCTTACGGCGCGGCCTCCGGTGGCGGCGCTGGTTCGGCGGCGCCGGGCTGCGGAGCCCCGGCCGGTGGGTTCGCCCGCGCCTCGTGGTACAAATCGACCATGCTCTTCCGCCCGCTCTTGACGTTGGGGTTCTGCTGAATGGTGCGCTGGTAGCCCGCGTCCATCTGCCGGCAGAACTCCAGGCGGTCCGCCTCGTCCCACAGTTGCAGGTGCCAGCGCCAGTTTGCCAGCAGCTCGGCCGGCGCGCCGTTGGTCGTCGCTAGGCGATAAGCCAGCAGCCGCAACGGGCGTTGCAGCGGCACGGCAGAAGCGTCGTCGTAGCGGCCGTCGAGTTCCTCCCAGATCCGCCGCGCCTCGCGCACGGGCGCGGGCTCGTCCGCGCCGGCATCGGGCGCCTTGGGCGGGCCCCAGTTGCCGGGGTCCAGCAGCGGGCTGGGGAGCGAGTCGATCTCTTCCTTCGCCTGCCCTTGAACGCGGTCAAAGTAGACCGCGCTGAGCTTGGCGACAAAGCTGTAGTTGCGCCCGACCTTTACGCGGTACTTCTGCCCGCCGGGCAGCAGGAACTGCTTGTAGACCGAGTGGTAGAACTCGCGCACGCGCGTCTGCGCCAGCGCGGGCGCGAGGTCGGCGTCGGCGATCGCGCCGTCGGCCGGCTTGATCTCCACGAGGTAGTCGCGGAAGCGGTTCTGCTTCACGTGGCCGTCGTAGTTGGAGAACAGCAGCGTCATGCGGTGCACGCCCGCGCTGGGAACCTCCACGTCGATCCACAGGTCCGGGCCTTCGAAGGTATCGGGGTAGGAGACGGCGTCGAACGAGCCGTCGTTCCACTCGCAGAAGAGGCGGGTGAAGGAGTTGGGGACGTAGACGCCGCGCGGGTCGGGCGTGTCCTTGTTGTCGAAATACGTGTACGGGCCGCCGGCGGTGGCGCTGGGGCCGACCTTGAACTCCGCGCCGTAGCCATTGGCCCAGCCGACGATGCCGTAGAACGGGTAGGCCGCCTTCTGCCAGCCGTACCGCCCCGCGCCGTCGCCGCTGGTCTGCCAGTCCTCGCCAAGGTATGCGGGCGCGAGCGGCGCCCGCTTGGCGGCGGCAAGTTTCTCGCGCATCGCGTCCAGCCGCTTCGCACCGATCGTCAGCGGTGACGGAAGCGCCGCCGGCCCGCCGGACGGTTTCCGCGCCGGCGCGTGGGCGCGGGCGGCCTCCGCTGGAGCGGCGTCGGCAGTCGGGATCGGGCAGGTCACCAGCGCCTGCCCGATCGTGCCGAGCCACATCGTGTCCGCAATCGGCGCGGGGGCGATGCACGCGACGTAGTCGAACGCCCCCGGACCCACGGCGAGCGCGGCCGGCGCGTTGGCGATCGGGCGATCGGCAGCCACGAGCGTGCGGGCGTCAATCAGGTCGAAGCCGGACTTGCGGTAGCCCACCCACAGCCCGCCCGCCGCGTCCTCGGCCAGGCTCTTGACGTCATCCTCGGCCAGCGGCGGGGCGTCGGGCGGGACCGCCCATCCTGGCGGCGGGCCGACGGAACTCTCCCTCACCTTCTCGGCGTAATTCCGGCCGCGAACGAACGTCCACGATTTCCCCTCATCGCGGCTGGCGGACAACCCGCCGCACGTCGCGACGAACACCGCGCCGTCGCGCATCACCAGGATGTCGTTGATCAGGTTGGACGGCAGGTTCTTCCCTGTCGCGTCCGTCGGCAATTGTTCCGGGCCGACGATTCTCCTCCACGTCGCGTAGTTGTCGCTCGGGCTGCCGATCGCCAGCCCGTCGCACTGCGTGCCGACATAGAGCGTGCCGTCGCGAGCGAACGCGAGCGCGGCGGCTTGGTCCGATGGCAGCCCCTCGGCGCGCGTGAAGTGGGACCAGTCGTCGTTAGAGATGGAGTAGCGCGCCAGGCCAAGGTCGGTCGCCATCCAGACGTCGCCGTCGAGCGGGCTGACGGCAATGCGGAAGACGCGGTGGCCGAGCGGACCTTCAGGGGCATCGTAGTTCTTCCACTCGTGCCCGTTGTAGACCGAGACGCCGCGGGAGCCGTGCCCCACCCAAAGTCGCGCGGCGCGGTCGACGGCGATCGCGCGAACGCTGTTGTCACCCGCCGCGGGGCCGGTGAATTCGGAGCGGGACCAGCGATCACCGCCAGGGCGGGCGTCCCACAAGCCGTGGGCCTCGGTTCCGACCCACGCAGTCTCGCCGGCGGTGGCAATGGCGGTGATGAGCCGCCCTTGCGCCTCGGTGTTCCACAGTGGCATCCCCGGGCGATCGACCGGCTCCGCCGCCCGCGTCGCGCGGGGCAACGCGAGCGCGGCGGCGGCGACTATGAAGCTCAGGGCGAGCAGGGATACGAGTGTCCGACGGCGACGCGTGATCGGCTTCAACGAAACCTCCCATCTTGCGACGGCTACGACTGCCTCTTCCGGATGACATGAATGTCCGGCCGACCGCTTCACGCGACGTTGCCGCCGGTGCGCGGTGAAGTACGCGATTGACCCCGCCCTGTTCCCGCCCCGGAAAAACGTTACGCGCCGCCCGCCCCCGCGGCAAAGGTTTGTCGGGAGTCCGCCCGCAAGCGAATGGCGACGACGTGGACGGGCCGCCACGAATCTGCCCGTTCGTGCGAGTCGGCCGGGCGCGCGGTGGTGTGGCTTCTTCGCGGGCCGGGGCTACTTTGCCTTTTCCAGCTCGAAGGCGTCGTGTACCACTTGCAGCGCCTTGTTCGCCTGCTCGCGGTCGATGATGCAGGAGATCTTGATCTCGCTGGTGGAGATGTTCTGGATGTTGACCTTGTTGTCCGCCAGCGCCTTGAACATGCGTTGGGCGACGCCGGTGTGCGTGCGCATGCCGACGCCGACCACGCTCACCTTGGCCAGGTCCGCCTGGTAAATCGCCTGCGCGCTCGATCCCAGTTCTTTCGTCAGCTTGTCGACCGCCGGCTTGATGTCGTGCAGGTCGCCGTGCTCGACGGTGAAGCTGATGTTGGCGGTGTTGTCGTCCATCACGTTCTGGATGATGTCGTCGACGACGATGTTGGCGGCGGCGATGTCGCCGAAAATCTTGGCGGCGATGCCGGGGCGGTCGGGGACGCCCTTGATGGTCACGCGGACCAGGTCCTTCTTCAGCGCGGCGCCGGAGACGACGATGTGTTCCATGTTCGGGTTCTCCGCCACGATCCACGTCCCCTCGGATTCGTTCTGGCTGTTGCGGACGTGGATGCGGACGTTGTACTTCTTGGCGAACTCCACCGCGCGCGTCTGGAGCACCGACGCCCCCAGGCCGCTCAGCTCGAGCATCTCGTCATAGCTGATCCGGTCGATCTTGCGGGCCCTGGGAACGATGCGCGGGTCGGCGGTGTAGATGCCGTCGACGTCGGTGTAGTTCTCGCACACGTCCGCGCCCAGAGTCGCGCCCAGGGCGACCAGAGTCGCGTTGCTCCCGCCCCGGCCAAGGGTGGTCACGTCGCCCTCCGGGGTGACGCCCTGAAAGCCGGCGACGATCACGATCTTGCCCTGCTCCAGCTCCTGATAGATGCGCTGCTTGTTGATCGACTGGATGCGCGCCTTGGAGAAGGCGTTGTCGGTGACGAGCCCGATCTGCCCGCCGGTAAAGCTGATCGCCTCGTGCCCCTGTGCGTGGATGGCCATGGCGATCAGGGCGATGGTCACCTGCTCGCCGGTGACCAGCAACTGGTCCATCTCGCGCTTGGGCGGGATCTTGTCGCACCCGCCGAACGAGCAGACCTGCTTCGCCAGGTCGATCAGTTGGTCGGTCGTGTGCCCCATCGCGCTGACGACGACGGCCACCTGGTTGCCCGCCTCCTTGGCGGCGATGGCGCGCTTGGCCGCGCGGTGGATGCGCTCGGCGTCGGCGACGCTGGTGCCGCCGAATTTTTGGACGATCAGTGCCATGCTCTTTGCCCGTGATGGGGGCTGCCCGGGAGGCGGGATTATATTCCCCGCCGCCTGTTGCACAATCGCCCCGGGCGCCGCGGCAGCGCCGCCCTGCCGCGCGCCGGTTCCGCCGCGCGGCACGAATGGCGCGCTTTGTCACATGCCCAACCATGGGCAACCCGGCGCGCGCGACTAAGATCCCGCAGCATGGACACGCTTACCGCGGCACGTTGGCAAATGGCGTTGTCGCTGGCGTTTCACATGGTCTTCGCCGCCGTCGGCATCGGGCTGCCGTTCATGCTCGTGATCGTGGAGGCTGCCCACCTGCGCACCGGCCGCCCGCACTACAAGCGGCTGGCGCAAAAGTGGGCGAAGGTGACCGGGCTGCTGTTCGCGATCGGCGCGGTCTCTGGCACGGCCCTCTCGTTCGAGCTCGGGCTGCTCTGGCCGCGCTACATGAAGATTATGGGTCCGGTCGTCGGTCACCTGTTTGCCCTGGAGGGGTACGCCTTCTTCGTGGAGGCGATCTTCATCGGGCTCTACCTGTACGGGTGGGACAAGCTCTCGCCGCGCGGGCACTGGCTGTGCGGCGTCGTTGTGGCCATCTCGGGCGCGCTCTCCGGGTGGTTCGTTCTCGGCGTGAACGCGTGGATGCAGGTGCCGGTCGGCTTCACGCGCGACGCGGCCGGCGCGGTGACCGTTACCGATCCCCGGGCCATCTTCAAGCAGGCGGGGTGGGTCTACATGGCGGTGCACTCGACGCTGTCGTGCTACATCTCGGTCGGCTTCGCCGTCGCCGGCGTCTACGCCGCCGGGTGGCTGCGCGGGAAGCGCGACGACTACCACCGCGCGGCTATCGTGACCGGGATGGCAGTCGGGGGGATCTGCGCGCTGGCGCAGCCGCTCAGCGGCGACCTGCTCGCCAAGTTCGTCTTCCGCACGCAGCCGGCGAAGTTCGCCGCGATGGAGGGGCAGTTCAAAACCGAGCCGCGCGCACCGCTCCGCATCGGGGGGTGGCCGAACGTTGAAGAAGGCCGGACCGACCTGGCGCTGGAGATCCCGGGCGGCTTGAGCTTCCTGGCCGCGCACGACTCGTCGGCCGTCGTGCCGGGCCTCGAATCGATTCCGCGCGACCGCTGGCCCAACGTGCACCTCACCCACGCGATGTTCCAGGTAATGGTCGGCCTGGGGACGTTGCTCATGCTGCTCACCGTGTGGTTCTGGTGGACGTGGTGGCGGCGGCGCGGCGGCGGCGCGCTCGAGAACCGCTGGCTGCTCCGCGCCGTGCTCGCCGCCGCCCCCATGGGATTCGTCGCGCTCGAGGCGGGGTGGATGGTGACCGAGGTCGGGCGGCAGCCTTGGGTGATCAACGGCGTCATGCTCACGCGCGATGCGGTGACGCCGGTGGGATCCGTTGGTCCGATGTTCGTCGGCTTCACGCTGCTCTACGTCGTGCTCGCGGCGACAACGATCGTCCTGCTGCGGGCGCTGCGCTCGGACGACACCGATCCGGCGCCGCAGGACGTCCCGGCCGCGACGCCGGCGATGGCGGCGGTGCCGTCGTGAGCGACTTCACCCTCGCCTACGCCGCCGCCGCCGCGGCGCTGATCGGCCTGATGGCCTACGCCGTGCTGGCGGGCGCGGATTTTGGGGGAGGCGTGTGGGACCTCTTCGCGACCGGGCCGCGGCGGCGCCTTCAGCGGCAGGCGATCGCCGACGCCATGGGCCCGGTCTGGGAGGCGAACCACGTCTGGATGATCTTCGTCATCGTGGTGCTGTTCACCTGTTTTCCGCGCGGTTTCGCCGCGCTCGGGGTGGCGCTGTTCGTGCCGTTCCACCTGGCGCTGCTCGGCATCATGCTGCGCGGCGCCGCATTCGTGTTCCGCGGGTACGACGAGCGGGCGGCCGCGCGCCAGCGGCGCAGGCACGGGCAGCGCAGCACGGTCTGGGGCGCGGTGTTCGGGGTGGCGTCGCTCATCGCGCCGTTCCTGCTCGGCGCCGCCTTCGGTGCGATCACCTCTGGCATCATCCGTGTCGCCGCCGCTGACGGGCGCGTCAGCTACGTCACCGCGGGCGCGATGCCGTGGCTGAACCTTTACTCCGTCTCCTGCGGGCTGCTGGCGCTATCGACGTGCGCGTACCTCGCGGCGGTTTACCTGACGGCCGAGACCCAAGACGAGCTGCGCGACGATTTCCGCCGCCGCGCGATCGTCGCAGGCACGGTGACCGCCGCGCTGGCGGCCGCCGTGCTCGTGCTGGCGCGGTCGGAGGCAACGTGGTTCTTCCACCGCTTGATCAGCCCGCAGGCGTGGCCGGTCCTGGCGGCCGGCCTGCTCTGCTTTGCGGCGTCCGCATGGGCCGTCTTCACCCGCCGGTATCACCTCAGCCGCGTCTTCGCCGCCGGCGAGATCGTGCTGCTCTTGCTCGGGTGGGGCGTCTCGTACCAGCCGTACCTGGTCTATCCCGACATCACGCTCGTGAGCTCGATGGCGCCGCGGGCGACCGTCCGCTTTCTGCTGGCGACGCTGCCGTTCGGGATGGCGGTCCTCGTGCCATCGCTCTGGCTGCTGCTCAGGGTCTTCAAGCCAACGCTGGTGGCGCCGGAAGGACGCTCGGACCGCCCTTCGAGCTGAGCAACCAAATGCGAGTCACAGCAGCTTGCGGACCCAGACGTCGATCGGCCACAGCGCCAGCATCGCCATGAGGAACCACGGGGCGAGGCGCTTCTCGCGCTGCACGGGCGCGTGCTCGGGACGCGAGTTAACGGCGCGGGCGATGGCGGCGAGGTCGGTCGAGCAGACGCCGCCGCCGGCGAAGGCGATTGCCTGGCACGCCTGGAGATCGACGCCCGTCTCGGCCAGCTCAAGGCTGCTCGGGGAAAACATCGTCGGCCGGTATTCAATCACCTGGCGGTCGTCGCGGCGGAGGAGGATCGAGGCGTTGTACGTCTTGCCATCGGGCGGCAGGTCGAAGTTTACTTCGTAGACGCCGGCCGCCCGGCGCCGCCAGGTGGTGGCAACTGAGGTGGCTTGCGTGGTCGCGGGCATGGTGGCCACGCTGGCCGATGCACCACCGGCCGCGCGGGTGCCCGCCTCCGGCGCCACAGGCGCGAGTGGCGCGGCAGCCTCGCTGACCGTCGCGGTGTAGGCCAGATCATCTGCCGCGCGACCGTCTCCCTCGCGGACTTCAAACGTGTAGCGGTACCGCCCGCCCGCGTGTGCGCTGCGCACGTTCGCGATCAGCTTCGGGCGGCTGCGGGCGACGGACGAGACCACTTTTGTCCAGACCTTCGGGTATGCCTGCTCGCCCAGCCACGGCTTGGCCCAGGCGTTCTTCGCGTCAGAGGTGAAGGCGGCAACGCGGCCGGCGCCGAACTGCCAGCTCGCCAGCAGCACGTCGCGGTCGCGCGCGAGAAGTTGCGTGCGCGCCGACGGTTTTAGCTCGGCCGGGACGGCTCCCTCCAGCTTCGGCAGCACCAGCCGGGCCACCTCGTCGCCAAGGTCGTGCGCTTCGGCGCCCGCTCGCGGATCGAACGTCTGAGACTCCTGCTTGGCGACGCGGCGGATCTGCTCCGTCTGCTCGACGAAAACCTTCGGGATCGCGTCCCCCGTGTCGCAGTAGGCGTAGCGCCCGCCCGCCCAGTTCGCCAGCCGCTGGAGCAGCGTCTGGTCGGCGTCGGCGCCGACGGCGATGCTGGTCCAGGAGATCCCCGCTGCCTTGGCCGCGCGCGCGAGCCGCTCCCACGCGTCGGGCGAGGGCGGGGCTGCCGTTCGACCATCGGTCAGGACAATGAAGTACTTGTCGCCGGGAAGTCGGACGAGCCGTTCCAGCCCCTCGCGCGCGGCCGGGTAGACGTCGGTCCCGCCCCCGACGCCTACGCCGTCGATCAGCTTCGCCACCTGCTCGCGCTGCGAAAGGTCGGTCGGCGGGACGATCAGGTGCGGCTGCGTGTCGAAGGCGATGGCGCACACGGTCGCGTTATCCGGCAGCCCGCGCAGGCTCGCGATCACCGATGCCTTCACCAGCTCCAGCTTGCTCACGCCGCCCGCCGAGCCGGGCAGCACCTGCTCCATGCTGCCGGAATGATCGAACACGAAACAGACCGCCACGTCGCGACCCTTCTGCACGACCTTGGCCGGCGGCTCGCGCAGCTTGACCGGCAGCAGCTCGGCCAACGGGTTGCGCTCCCAGCGGGACGCGACGACGTTGCCGCCGCCGATGAACACCAACCCGCCGCCGATCTGCTCCACGTAACCCCGCAGCGCCAGCCGCTGCGCGTCGGTCAGCTCCTTCCCGGAGAAGTCGCTGATTACGACGGCGGCGTACTGCGAGAGGTCGCCGGGCCACTGGTCGGGGTGGACGACGTCGACGGGAAGCTTCAACTCGCCGAGCGCGCGGGACAACCCCTGGATCTCGTCGGGGAAATTGTCGGCGACCAGCACGCGCGGCGGGCCGCTTACACTGACGTTGATCTTCCGTGAATCGCCCGCGCCACCGCCGACGGTGGCAACGGCGCCGGCGCCGCCGGGCGACGCGGCCGGCGCGGCGTCCGTCATGACCGTGTACGCAAACGTGCCTGTCTGGTCCGGCGTGAAGCGCAGCACCGATGTGGACCGCCCGGGCGTGGCGATCATGCGACGATCCGCGACCGTGCCCGATGGAGCAACCAGCCTCACCTCGTAGGGCTCGTTAAGGTCGGAGGCGCTGGTGACGCGGACGGTGGAGACCATCCCCACCTGCGACTGCAACGGCGGCTCCACCTCCGCCAGCCGCGGGGGCAGCTTGCGCTCCCAGCCGACGGGGACAACATGAATGCGCACGCCGCGGGCGGCCCAACGGGCGGCGGCGTCGGTGGCGGAGCCGCGCGTGCTCCGGCCATCGGTCAGCAGGATGACGTCGCCGCCCTCGGCGCCGCTGTCTCCACCGATGCGCGGCTCGAGCGTGGCGTCGATCGCGCGCTCCACGTCCGTCTGGTCAGTGGCTGCAGGCGGTTCGCCGGCGCGCCAGACCCCGCCAGCGAAGGAGAGCGCTTCCGGCGTCGCGCCGGCCCGGGCGACGGCGGCAACGACGGCAGGGCGCACCGCGGTCGCCGCGCCGCCGCCTGGCGCGCTGGCGACGCTGTCGGATTCATCGGTCAGCACCAGCAGCAGCGGCGGCCGCGGCTCCACCTTCTGCTCCGACCGTACCGCCGGCCCCGCGAGCGCCACGACTCCGGCGGCGAGCGCGAGCGACCGCGCGATCACCGCGATGGCGTGGCCCCACGCGCCCATGCCGGAGCGGCTGAGCAACCGTAGCAGCAGCAGCGCCGGGACGATGGCCGCGAGCAGCCAGAGCACCTGCGGATGATGGAAGTAGATCCCGCCCATCGGTCACGCGATGCGGAGCATCCCGCGGTGAAACATCAGCCACTCAACCGTCGCCAGCACCAGTGCCGCCGCCGCGAGCACCTTCCACCGCGACCCGCCGCGCCACCAGGGTACGGATGGAGGTTTGAGGTCGGACGTCGTGAGCTGCTCTTCTTCGTTGCGCAGAAGCGGGCGCGTGCCGCGGTCGCTCAGAAGATTGACAGCGATCGGCACGGCGCCGACGGGGGTGGTGAGTTGATAGACCCCGTGACGGACGACGTCGCGTGCCACCAGTTGGGCCCCGAGCGGCTGAAGCGCGAGCGGCTTGCCCGCCGGATCGACCACCGCCACCCCGTCCGCGCTGCCGACTTCCAGGGGCCGGCCGGTGCGTGCCATGCGCGTTGCCGAAGCGTTCGTCTCGCCGGAGAGGTGGTCGATCGCGTCCCACACCAGCACCGGAAATGAGGGCCGGGAGGCGAGGTCGGTGTCGTCGATGCGGAACAACCAAAACAGCGCCGGCGCCGGCCGCGCTGTGGGTGGCGGCATCGCAGATGCAGGCGGGCCCGTTGCCGCGTCCAAGTCGGCAGGGTCGGCGGTCGCGACCACGAGGGGAACGTCAGCGGCGCTCACCAGCGACACCGTTCCCGCGCCGCCCGCAATGAGCCGGCGGGCGCGGCGGACGCGGATGAGGTCCGGCTCGACGTCGGCCAGGGCCGCGTGCTCCAGCCAGTGCGTGATCGCTCCGACGTCGACCGCCTCGCGGACGCCCACGCGCCCCAGCGGGTCGCGCGACGCAATGAAGAGGCAGGCGGCACCGGCGGGGACGGACGGGAGGTCGACGTTGTCTACGATCAGCACCTCTTCGTCCCCCGCGGGCTGGTAGTGCTCCGGCGCGACAACGCGCACGTGGGCCGTCGCGTCGGCACGGACCGCCCGCTCGAGCGGCGCGTTCCCGCGGGTGACGAGGCAGATGCTTCGTCGCGGCGGCGGCGCAACGCCAAACGCGCGGTCGTCCAGCGGCAGGGCGTCCTGCGCGTCTACCGCCACCTCAAACGCCGCGAGCGGCGGAATAGTCAGCTCCGCCCGGAACGGCGTTGCGCCGTCGGCGAGATTGACCGTCCGCGTCCAGGCAATCGCCCCGTTGCTGGATACAGTGAGCGTGGCGGCGCGGCCGGACGTGCCACGGGCAAGAACGGTCCCGCCGATCGTGCAGCCGGCGGGGGAGCGCTCGCACCAGAAATTGGTGATGGCGGCCGCGCCGCCCGCGGCGTCCGCGCCAATCGGGTTCGGCGTGAGCTTTGCGGCGTGGGTCCACTTCGTCCCGACGGCGGAGGGAGGCTCGGCGGAGAAGTCGGAGAGGACGAGCACCTCCGCCGCCGGATCGTTCCCTACGAACGCCGCGGCCGCGCGGACGGCAGCGCCGAGGTCACTCTCAACGTCCAGCGCCGCCGCCGCGTCAAGGTCAGCGCGCGCGACCGTGCGGTTGCTGGCGGAAGGTCGGGGCACGAGCGGGCGATGGGCCGCCTGAATCAGGAAGACCTCGCACCCCTCTGGCAGTCGATCGAGCGCGGCGCCCGCGCGCTGGCGCGCGATCTCGAAGCGGGTGCGGCCGTCTGACTCGCGGGTTTGCATCGTCGCGCCGGCGTCGATCACCACCGCCAGCCGGCGAGCCCGCGGCTTGGCCAGCAGGCACTCGGCCAGCGCCAGCGCGACCAGCGCCACCAGTGCGAGCTGCGCCAGCAGCGACACCAGCGACCGCAGGAGCGTGGAGATCGACCTCGTGTCGACGGGCCGGCCGACGCGGATCCAATCATCCACCGCCGGTACGAGGATCACGCGGCTGCGGCGGCGGTAGAAGTACGCCGCCATGACCGCCGCGCCCGCCCCCAGCAGCCCGGCCCACGCCAGCACCGGCCAGATCATCGCAGCACCCCCCGCGCCCGCAGCGCGTCGCAGACGACCGAGAGGTAGCTGTCGCGCGTCCACGCCAGCACGTAGTGTCGCTTGCGCCCGGTGCAGATCGATTCCAGCCGCTCGCGCTGCGCTTCGAACGCGCGGCGGAAGCCGGCGATGCCGGCGTCGTCAAGGTCCACGTCGACCATGCGCCCGCTCTCGCTGTCGCGCAGCCGCACCTTGCCGCTGAGCCCTTCGCCGCGGTCGATCGGGTCGAGCACCTGCACGGCCAGGAGCGTTCCGCCGGCGGCGGTAAAGCCGGCGAGCGTGCGGTCGCGGTCGGCAACGTTGAGGAGGTCGGACAGGACCACGACCAGCCCGCGGTCCTGCCGCGACGCGCGCACGAAGTTCAGCGCGGCGCCAAGGTTCGACGTGCCCCCGGCCTCGAGCGTCTGGAGGAACCGCACCAGCCCCGCGAGGCCTTGCGCGCCTCGCAGCGGGCCGACGCCGCGGTTGACCGAATCGCCGAAGGAGGCGGCGAAGACGCGGTCCCCGCCGCGCATCGCGATGAACGCCAGGGCGCACGCGATCCGCTGCGCCTGCTCCAGCTTCGTGACCGGCGAGCCGAATCCCATCGACCGGCTGGCGTCGACCAGCAGGGTAACCGAGAGCTGCCGCGGCGACTCGGTGATGCGCACGAAAAGCTGCCGCAGCCGCCCGTAGAGGCTCCAGTCCACCCGCCGGACATCGTCGCCAGCGATGTACGGGCGGAAGTCGAGGAACTCGCTCCCGTCACCGCTGCGCCGGCTCCGCCGCATGCCTTCGCCGTGCTCCATCGAAACCACGCGCGGCAAGAACACCAACCGGTTGAGCCGGTGAAGATCCGCGGGGTTGAAGCGAAAGGTGGCCAAGGCAAGCCAGGGTGCGAAAAGGAGTCAGCCACCGATGGGGCACCGATGGACACCGATCAGTCTTAGAGATTGGAAATTAAGTGGCGGAAGTTCTCGAACCCTCATTCATCTCTGCTCCCATCGGTGCACATCGGTGCCTGATTGGTGGTCAACTCCTTTTGCCGACAAAATTATGTCACGCGCTGGAGGATGTCGTCGATAACTTGATCGGCGGTGACGCCCTCGGCCTCGGCGTCGAAGGTGAGCAGGATGCGGTGACGGAGGCAAGGCTTGGCGGCGTCGATCAGGTCTTGCCGCGTGACGGTGAACCGCCCGGCGAGCACGGCGCGGAGCTTGCCCGCGAGGATCATCGACTGGAGCCCGCGCGGGCTGGCGCCCGCGCGAATGCGTCCGCCCGCCGCTCCGCCGCCACCCGCGGTGCCGGGGTGCGTGGCCAGCAAAAGGCGCGCGCCGTAGTCCAGCACCGTCGCCCCGACCGGCACTCGCCGGAGCAGCTTCGCCCACCGCACGATGCGCTCGGTGGAACCGACCAGCGGCCGGTTGTGCGCCGGCGGCGCGCCCGTCGTGCGCTTCATGATCTCGACCAGTTCCAACTGCGTCGGGAAGCGCACCAGCAGCTTGAAGAGGAAGCGGTCGAGCTGCGCCTCGGGCAGCGGATAGGTTCCCTCCTGCTCCAGCGGGTTCTGCGTCGCCAGCACGGCGAACGGCTCCGGCAGCGGGTACGTTTGCCCGGCAACGGTCACGCGCCGCTCCTGCATCGCCTCGAGCAGCGCGCTCTGCGTCTTCGGCGTCGCGCGGTTGATCTCGTCGGCCAGCAGCAGTTGCGTGAAGACCGGGCCGCGCTCGAACTCGAAGTGCATCGAGCCGGTGGCGTCCTGCTTGATGATGCGCGTGCCGATAATGTCCGCAGGCATCAGGTCAGGCGTGAACTGCACGCGGCTGTGGTGCAGGCCGAGGGTGTCGCCGAGGGTGGTCACCAGGAGCGTCTTGCCAAGCCCGGGCACGCCCTCGAGCAGCACGTGCCCGCCGAGGAAGACCGACATCAGCACGCCCTGCACGATCTGGTCTTGCCCGACGATCGTTTCCTGGAGGCGGGCCTGGATCGCGTTGAAGGCGCTGCGGAAGTCCGACAACTCGGCCTCAATGGCGCGGGCGTCGTCGGCATTGCCGGCGGGGGGGACGGTGGCACGGGTCACGGAGTGGTTCCTCCTGGTGCGGGCGCCGACGGCGCGGGCGGCGGCGCGGGCGGCGCACCGGCATGAGCGTTGTCGCGGGCGCTCCCTCCGGTGGAAGCGGCGCGGCCGGTGGGCGCATCGTCTTCTGGCGACGGGGCAACGGGCGCTGCACCGCTGCCGGTCCCGTCCGCGGGCATCGCGGGTTGCTCGCGCATCACACGAAAGTATTCGCCCACGACCGCTCGGCGGTGGGGCGGGAGCAACTCGACCTCCGCGGCGTCAGCGTCCGACAGCTTTGGCACCGCGTCGGCGCGTGGCGCGCCAACTTGGGCGGGCGACGCGTTGGGATCGTCTGCCGGCAAGGTGCCGACCTGCTCCTCCTTCTGTTGGCTCTCGCCCGGCTTCGCGCGAGCAGCGCGGATCTCCGATTCCCGCCCGCGCGCCGCCGGCCCGGCGCTGGCGTGGCCGCCTGTCCCGATCCCGGCGCCCGAACCGCCCGTGCCAGCGCCGCCGCCAATGACGACCCGCCCGCCATGAGACGATCCAGCGCCGCGCCCGCCCGCCGACGGAGGCGCTCCAGTGGGCGATCCAGCAGGTGAGCCGCCGGGTGTTGCCCCGGGGGCGCTGCTGCCGGTGCCACCACCTGCGCCGCCGCTGCGTGCCCCGGTTCCTGCTGATGCCGCGCCGGATGAACCGGCACCGGGCGACCCGCCAGCAGATGCTCCAGCGCCACCCGCGCCCGCGGCCGCGCTCGTCCCGGGTAACGCGCCGCCTGTCGCGGCACCTCGGCTCGGGCTACCTGCGGGAGCGCCGCTCGCCCCAACGGCGCCGGCTCCGCTCGATCCCGCGGCGGCGCCGCCAGCGCCTGCGGCCCCCGACCCGGCCCCGGCGCCCACGCCGCTCGCAGCGCCGTCGCGGCTCGCGGCGCCACTCGGACTGAGGGCACTGCCGCCGGACGAGCGGGAGTGAGACCCGACGGCCGGCGCACCCGCGGAACCGGAACCCGGCGAGCCGGAGCCGACTTGCCTTCCGCCGCTCGACGACGGCGTGCCACCCGCCGCGGGTGCCGCTGCGCCGCCTCCGCCCATCGATGCGCCCGCACCGCCCGGTGACGCGCCGGTAGCGCCCGTCGATGCGGCCGCGCCGCCCGGTGACGCGCCGGCACCGCCCGGAGACGCGCCGGCACCGCTGCCGAGACCCGGCGAGCCAGATTTCGCGCCCGCGCGGGGCGGGCCTCCGCCTGGTCCCGCACCCGAACTGCTTCCACCAGCACCATTGCCACCGGTCGGCAATGAGCCGGCTGCTCCGGCCGCGCCCGGTGCCGCGCCTGGCGCTGTCCCTCGCGACGGTCCCGCGCCTTGTCCTGCCCCCGGTCCTGTTCCGGGACCGGTTCCCGTGCCTTGGCTTGCCCCCGCGCCTTGTCCAACGGCAGCGCCCGTGCCCGCCGCTGCGCTGCCTCCGCTTCCGCCGGCTGCGCCGCCGCCGGCCACGGCGCTTCCGCGAGCTCGCTGCTGACCGCCGACCGCAGCCGGTCCACTGCCGGCCTGGCCCGCCCCCGCGGGGCTCGGCGTCCCGGCTCCCGCACTCGTGCGTCCGGCGCCAGCGCCTCCCGTGCTGGCGCCTCCCGCGCTGGCATGTTTCGAAGAACCGGCGCCACCCGGCGCGGCGCTTCCGGCGGAAGCTCCACCCGCGGATGATGCGCCCGCCCCTGTCGACCCAGTCGCGCCACCCGCGGCGGCTCCGGGACCCCCGCCTGTTGTGCTTCCTCCAGCGGCTTGTCCCGATCCCTGACCGAGTGTTCCCTGTTGCTGGCCATGCCCTGGCCGTAAAGGCGCGCCGGCTGCTCGGGCGCCATTGCTACTGGGTTGGGGCATGCCACCACCGGCGGCGGCTTGTCCACCGCCGCTCGGGCTCGCGGAACTGTTACCAGAAGTGGATGCTCCGGTTTGACCGGCGGGCCCGCTTGTCGCACCCGCGGCGCGTGATCCGGCCGCGCCGCCCGGGGGCGTGCCCGTGCCCGGCATGGCCGGCTGCTGCGCTTGTTGCGTTTGAGGCGATTGCGCTGATCGCTGCACTTGCTGCGGGTGTTGCGCGGGCGGGCTTCCTGAACCCGGCGACGGTGGGGCAGGCGGCGCTGGCGGCATCGCAGACGTTGCGGGCTGCGTGGGAGTGTTCGGCAAGGCGGTGGCACTGCTCGAACTGGTCGGGGCCGCGGATTCCGGAGCCTCTAGCGGCGCTACCGCCTCCACGGCCGACGAAGCCGCGGCTGATTGATGCTCAACCGGTTGCGTCGCCGGTTGCGTTGCCGGCTGAGACGCCGGCTGCGTCTGGGGCGGCGGCGCGGGCGGTTGGTCGACCGCTTGGGGCGCTGCGGGCGGCGCCGCGGCATCCACCGATTGCACGCCCGGCGTCAGCCACCACAGCAAGGCGAGCAGCGCGGCGGCAACGACGCAGAACTTCGCCTCCCACGGCCATCTCTGCTGGATCCGGATCCGGCCCGCTTCCTGCTCCAGCCACTGCTCCGTCTTGCGCAGTGCGAGCCGCTTGAATGGGTCCGCGTCGGTCATGAATTCCGCGGCCGCGTCCAGTTCGTCACGTGCGCCCTGCGGGAGCTGGAGGTGGGCCGTCACCTGCCGCGCGCGGACGCCGTTGCGCGCGAAGAGGGTGCCGGCGAGGATGAAGGTTAAGCTCGCCGCGGCGGCGGGCAACAGCGCGGGGTGGACGTTCACGAACGACCGGACGGCGACGAGCGGCGCCGAAACGACGGCGACCCAAAACAGCGACCGCGCCGCCTGCCCCGCAAGCGTCACCCACTGCACGCGCCGGCGCGACGCATCGAGGAAGCTCCGCAGCGCGGTTGCGTGGATGTCCGGCGTCGCCGACGACACGGGCTGCCTCCTACTTCCGCAAGACCCACGGCGCCAGCTCGTCGCGGAGCTGGTCGACCAGCAGGCCGAAGTTGTAACCTTGTGCGGCGCCGGTGCCGCCCTTGGTGACGATGGCGATGACGCGGCGGTCGGCATCGAGGAGCGGGCCGCCGCTGTTGCCGGAGCTGACGCGCGCGTCGAACTGCGCGTGGGCGACGCCTTCGAGGAACCGCTCGGCGGTCGAGATAACCCCGCGCGTCACGGTCGCGCTGAAAGCTTGTGGCCCGAACTGCGCGGCGACGAGGTCGACGCTGCGGTTCGCGCGCAACTGCTCGGCCGCCTGCCCGAGCCGCATCGGGCCGCCGGCGGCGCGGTCGTCGAACGCCTCCTGGACGATGTGCGGGAAGCCGGCGGCGATGACGTCCTCGCCCAGCCTCGGCGGGCGCGCCGCCAGCTCCAGCGCCGTCGCGAAGGGCTGCTCCGCCCGCAGCACCGCCAGGTCAAACTTGTCACTGGAATGAACCACCTTAGCTGGGACGCGCTGCGACGCGCCGGGACCGAAGCAGACGAGGTAGGTGGTCGAGCGGAAGGTGACGGTGGGCAGGCCCCAGCGGTCGAGCGACGCGGGCAGGCGGCGCTCGCGCTCCGGGTCGCTGACGACGTGCTTGTTGGTCAACATCGTGCCGTCGCGGCCGACGACGAACGCGGTTCCCTGCGACAGCGGGACGTCGAGCACCTTGGGCTCGTCGCGCACGCGGCCCTCGTAGTGAGCCAGGACGATCAGCAGCCCGACGTTCTCGCGCACCACCGCGTCGAGCGGCGCGACCGTCGCCGCAATTGTCGGCCCGACGGGCGCCGTCGCGGCAGGCGCCGGGACGGCCACGGGGGCGGGCGACGGCGGCGGCGGCGATGGTGGGGCAGTGGCGTGCGCCGGCTGTGTCGCGGGCGTCGCGGGCGGCGGCGCGACGGCCGCCTCCTGCTTCGCGCGCCACGAACGATATCCCCAATAAAGCCCCGCGTGCGCCAGCAGCGCGATCGTGATCAACGCCACGGTCATCCAGGATGACCACCGGCGTCGTCGCACCCGCCTGGGGCCTTGCAATCCTTGCGACGGCGCGGTTGCCACCGACACTCCGCCCGCCGCCGTGCTCGCCGCGTTGGGCAGGAACTCGAGCTGTTCCCGGCAGCGGCCGGCGCGTTCGTGCTCGCCCACCTGCTCGTAGGCGCGCGCCAGTTCCGCCGTCGCGTCGCGAAGCACCTGTTTGTCGTCCCGCGCGAGGGACCGCGCCCGTTCCAACAGCTCCACCGCCCGGCGGGCATCCCCCGATCGGAGGAAGCTCCGGCCCTGGTGAAGATGCGTTTCGGCGAGGCTGGGCATGGTGACAGCTTACGCGGGAACCTTGATGTCGCCGAAGCGATTTCTCAGCGCGGTTGCCTCCGGGCAAACCAGCGGCTTCTTCTCGCCCAGCGCCTTGCCAGATTCCAGCAGGGCCGGCTCGATCTTCTGCTCGGCCTGTACCAGTTGCGGGTAATGCTTCTTCTTCTCGTCGGTCCTGAGCCTACTGTACTTGTCCAATTCCGACCGGAGTTCGTCGCAGCGGTCGATCAGGTCCTTCAGTGTCTGGATCAACCGAATTTCCTGCTGCGTCCAGTTGCCCACGCCGGAGACGTCGCGAGACATGGCGTCGGCGATGAGCCGCACGCGCTCGCGGTTCTCCTGCACGTCGAGGCCCTTCTTCGCGCGGATCGAGGCGGCGACCTGCTCCATCGCTTGCCGGGCCTTATCCGCCTCCGCCTTGCGCTCAGCGGCCTGCTTGGCGATTTGCTTCGGGTCGGGCAGGGGCTCGTTGAAGAGCGTCCGCTGGGTCGTCGTGCCGGTGGTGGACGGAGCAGCGGCCGCCGGTTGGGCGGCGGCCGGGGTCGGTGACGCCGCGGCGAGGGTTGTGCCCGCGAACTGAGTGGCCGGGCCGCTTGATGCGACCGCAGCGCCACCGGTCTGCGCGGTCGTGGGCGCGGTCGTCGTCGCCGGCTGCACGGCACTTTCCGAGGCGGTGACGGCAGGTGATAGCGCCTGCGTCGTCGCAACGGCGGCGCTGGGCGAAGGTCGCGCGGCCGAGTTGGTGGCGCCGCGCCGCCCGTACTGGATGCCTGAGATGAACCCGACGCCGAACCCGACCGATGCGAGCACAACGCTGCCCGCCACAATTGGCAGCCGGCGGGTTTGCCGCCCTAGAGCAGTAGGCGGCGGCGGGGCGATTGGCGGGTCGGGCGACGGTTCGTGCCGCGGCATGCCGGCACCGAACCCCCGGTACGTCATCGCCTCGCCGATCGGAAGCTTCCCGTCCGCTAGCCCCGCGGCCAGCAGGATCGTGGCGTACTTCGACGGCGTCGCGGGCGCTCCCGCGGCAGCCGTGAAGCTGATCTTCTGCGCCGGCGCCTCCGCCGCCAGCGCGTTGACCGTCACGGCCAGTTGGGCGCCCAGGCTGCGGTAGGCCGACGTGAACTGCCCGCGCGCCTGCGGCGGGATGAGGATCTCGATCGCGCGCATCTCGTCCAGCGAAAACTCGCCCGCGGATACCGTGATCCCCGCGCCGCCGTTCCACCGCCGCTCGATCTCAGAGACCAGCGCGGCGACCCTGCCGGCGGACCGGCGCGACACGCTCGACAGCGGCGGGGGAAACGCCTGCTCGATGGCGGCTATCTGCTCCCCCGGCGTCCAGGACCACAGCGCGTCTTCCCTCAGCAGCAGCCCGACGTCGCCGCACAGTTCCGCGTCCCACTCGCGCTGACCGACCAGGCACGTGACCATGAGCAGGGTGGGGCGGCCGTTGTCGTCGGGGGCTCCTTGGAGCACGCGCGTGACGCCGCGCCGGCCGCGCAGCGCCCGAGTGAAGTAAGCCGGCGAGGACCTGAGGCTGCGAAGGTAACGCTTGTCGTCGCTCTGCCCGAACCCGTACGCCGCCCCCTCGAGCAGGCGGCACTCCTCCGGGCCGACGCCGGGCGAGGCGGCGAGCGTCGTGTACCCCTTGAACGACCCGAAGACGTGCCGCTCGATACGCACCCGGCCCCCGCGGCTAGACCTTCCACATGATGATGGCGACGGCGGCGGCCGCCCCCAGCACGATGATGGTCGAGATGGTGAAGATCAGCAAAAAGTTCTGCCGCCGCTCCCGCTCCTGCTCCTCGCGCTCCAGCCGCATCTCCAGGAGTTGCCGCTGGCGGTCCATCCGGTCTTGCTCGGTGCGCTCCTCCGCCTGGTGCAGCGCGCGCAGGCAGTATTGCAGCGGGGCGTCGATGTTGATCGGCAGCGAGTCGCCGCGCGGCCGCGGCCGGCCCTGCGCGTCCGGCTCTACCTGCACCGCAGACACCTGGAAGATCGGGATCTGCTTCAGCGTCCGCACCAGCGCGGGAAAGTGCGTGCGCACGAACTCCTTCGCCGTGCCGAAGCGATCGAGCAGTTGCTGGTGCTGGTCCATCTTCGTCAGCACCAGCACGATCGGCACCGCCTCGCCGCCGGGCCAGTTGCGGATGCGGTGGACCGCCTGGACGATGCCAAAGTCATCGTCCATCGCCGCATCGTGATCCAAGCCGGCTACCACCGACGGGTCGATGAGCATGATGACGGCGGCGGCGCGGTCGATGTGCTCCTGGAGCTCGCGCACGCCCGGGAAATCCGCCTGCTCCTCGACGAACGCCTTGCGAAACAACTCGCCGGCGAAGTCGAGCGTGACCATCAGGCGCGTGCGGCCTCCGTGCTCGATTTCCATCTCCATGCGCGACGTGCCGAGCGTCGCCGCCGGCCACTCGCCCTGCTTGAGCGTGTTGTGCACGAGCATGAGCTGGCGGTGGACGTCGCCGCTGAGCGCCTTGGCGGTCACGCCGTTGAGCGACCGCCAGAGCTTGGCGTAGACGCTGGCGAGGAAGATGGTCTTGCCGGACTGCCGCCGGCCAATCACGACAATGCGGTCGCGCTCGGGCGGCGCGTCGTCAACCTTCTGCTGCGCGGCCGGTGCGGCAGCAACGGCGGGGGCGGGGGCGGACAGATGCGCTGCGGGAGTCGGCGCGGGCGGCGGCGGGGCGTCGCTGCCGGGAAGCGGGGGAGGTTCGACAAGACGCGCGCGCGCCACCGCCTCGCGCGCCGCCTGCTCCACCAGGTCGCCCGCCGGCACCCACGGGCCGCCATCGGAGATCAGCGCGTCGCGCGCCACCCGCCCGGCGACGATCCAGTCCACCAGCACGTCGGTGGGGTAAGGCCCGTAACGTTGTGCCCCCTGGCTGACGTACCAGCGACGTTGATCAATCGTGGTTTCACTCACGCGGGAGCGCCTCTCGGTACTGTCGTCCGCCGATCCGTCGTCACGGATCGAAAATGTAACAGCTTTCGGCGTCCCACGCGTCGCCCGCGGCGCCCGCGCCACCCATTCCGCCGCGCGGGCGGAGCTTGCACAGGTAGCGCGTCTGGACGGTGGCGCCGAAGCTGTTTTGCGCGTCTACTACTGCAAAGACCGTGAACCATCCGTCGGCGTAGGAGACCGATACGTCCGCCGCGCCGTACGCCTGGAACTGCGCGGTCTGCGGGGACTTCAGCCGCTGCTTCACGTACGTCTGGCTCATCTCGTACGCCCGCGACTTGAGCTCCTCGACGCGCGCCGCTTCCTGCCGCCGCGCGTCGCCCTCCAGGGCCAGCCGCGCGCGCTCGGCGGCGGCCTTCGCCTCCGCCTGGCGGCGCTGCTCGTCGCGCGCGGCCGCCAACGCGTCGCGTTCCCTTGGCTCGACCCACTTCCCGTCGAACTTCACCAGCCCCCTGGCCGTCATCTGCTCGTCCGGCGTCATCCACTTGCCGTCGTGCAGCACCAATCCCTTCGCCGCCTGCTCGGCCGCGAACGCCTCGGCTTGGGTCACCCACTTCCCGTCGCGCTCGACGTACCCTCTTGCCAACTGTTCGAGGCGGAACTTCTCCTTCGGCGTGACCCACTTATCCCCGTGCGCCACCAGCCCCTTGGCGGTCATTTCTACGGCGACCGCGCGGTGGTTGATGTCGGCGCGCAGCGTGCGGATCGCCTCCGCCTCCGGGTGCGGCTTGACCGGGTGGGCTTCCATCAGCGCGAGCGCCTCATCGCACGCCTGCTGCCCCGCAGCCAAATCGTTGGACAGCAGCGACTGCTCGGCCTTCTGCTTGAGCGCGTCGATCTTCGGGTCATCGCGCTGCCGGGCGGTCTTCCACGCGGCGGCGGTGTCGGGGGGGAGCCACTGCCGCTCCACCAGCACGTAGCCGATGCCGCCGAGCTTCACCTCCGGCCGGCCGGCCACCTGCTCGATCTCCCGCCGATAGTCCTCCATCGACTCGTGCCGCGCCGCCACGGCGCGGGCTGCGTCGAGCTTGCCCTTCGCCTCCGCATAACGCTGCTGCTTGAGCAGGTCGCGCGCCTCGGCAATCGACGTGTGCGTGAACCTCAGGTCGCTGCCAACCCGCCCGGCGTAGCGCGACCGTTGCCACTGGTTAAACCCAAGGGCGCACATGATCACGAACATGGCGACCGCGCTTACCAGCAGGATCTGAATTGCATGCGACTTCTCTTGACGATCAGAAGCTCCGCCGGCGCCCGCATCGGACCCGACGTGGCTGGCGCCCGTTGCCGTCGCCGTCGCCGTCGCGGGCGCCGGATCGAACAAGCGATCGCCACCGGGAAGCGGTGAGGCCTCGACGATTTCCACCTCGGGCAGGTAGAGCGGCGCTGGGGCGGCAGGCGTCTCCTCCCGGAGCACGTCCGCGCCGCCGACGAGCGACGATTTGAACTCGAAGTCAAGACGGATGATGTCGCCGAAGGGCGTCGGCAGTTCGATCACCGCGTCGTCCGGCAGCGCGCGCCACTCCCCGTTCAGCGGGCGCCCGTCCAGCAGCGCCCGCGCGTCGCCTGCCGCGCACCGCACGCGCCGCCAGCCGGCGTCCTGCTGCACCTCCAGGTGACGTTCGCGGATCCAAGGGAAGGGCAGGACCACGTCGCACTCGGCCGACCGCCCGATGCAAACGAAGCTGGCCGGCAGCATGAGCTGCCGCGATCGGCCCTTGTACTCGAGCGTAACGATCGCCCGCGGCATCAGGCACATCCCCCGTCCGGTTTCCGCACGACCCGCGCCTGTCGACGCAACCAAGGCGGTCGCCGGCGGATCTCCGGGAACGGGTTAGTATCCTTCCACGAAAGCGACAATTCAACGCACGAGCGAGCCAAGCGTCATCCGCGCGGCCGGTAGGCGTGCGATCGTTGCCTTGCCCTCTCCTCCGGGAAGCTGCGCCGGGCGCAAAAAGACCGGAGCCGCGCCACGCGCGACCCCGGCTGCTGATTTGCGTCTGACTGCGAACGATCGATGCGGTTACGCCGCGTCCGCCGTCGGCGGCTGGGGCATGCGGTGCAGCTCAGGCTCGGGGCAGTTCTCCAGGTGGATATCGCGCTGCTCGACCTTGCGGTAGCCCAGATGGCGCACCACCTCCAGCACCTCGGTCCAGGTCGGGAACATCTTCTTGTTCACCTTCTTGTAGGTCTCGATGGCCATGCAGAACTCGAACTGCTCGACGGTCATCTCGCCTTCCTCGGCGCTCTTGCGATCATCGCTGCGGCGACGGCCCGGGCCGCGGCGGCGCTCCAGGCCGCTGTCGGCGCGGCGCTCGCCCGACGCGACCCGCCGCTCCGGGCCGGTATACCCCGACTCCTCGCGCGTCCGCTGCCGGCGGTCGACCCCCATCCGACGATCAACCACGCTCTCGCGGCGGTCCTTCCCCTCCTCCGTGCGCTGTTCGAGTTCCTTCGGCGGCTTCGGACCCAGGTTCGGCTGCGTGCTGTCCATCAAAACACCTCTCCCCCTCCATCGAGCAGGGAGCGGTCGGACTTTACCTCTCCTCACCGCCGACGCCCCATAACCCCGCGTCGCCCACGGCGGCCCCCGTGTCACCCGCCCGCTTCACCCGCGCCACCGTCACCGTCGCCACGCGGCGACGTTTGACGATCCCAACCCCGGCGACTAATCTTCCCCAACGCTCTGGAGAGGTGGCGGAGCGGCTGAACGCGCCGGTTTCGAAAACCGGTTAGCCGAAAGGCTACGGGAGTTCGAATCTCCCCCTCTCCGCTTAAAAAAGGCAACCCGCCGCTTCGTGTGGGGTTACTTCGTTCCCCTAGCGGTGCTGTCCTGCGCCGCGTTCGTGTTCTCGCTGAGAAAACGTCACTGCTTCGGCTGCGGGCTTGGAGGTTCCCGACGGTCGTCGGCCTTACCGAAGGCGTGGTTCGCCCATTTGTTTGCGGGCAGGTCCGCGGGCGCGCTGCTCGAAATCGTCGTGAGCGCGACGGCGGACGCAGGTAATTCGGCGAGCGGGGCCGGACCGGCCGGGACGCGGTACGCGGAACACGGGT
>DASQDR010000205.1:0-9706 GCA_035634055.1 Tepidisphaeraceae bacterium
CGCGCGCCGCCCGGCCGCGGGCGCGGGCGAGGAAGACCTCAAGCGGCTCGTCCTTCGCCGCGCCGCGCCAATCCACCCACATCTTGCGCGCAGCGTAGTCGGCGGTGATGCGGGCGTCGGCGAAAAAGAGGATCCCGATCCGCCCGGCCGCGTAGACGTCCCGCTGCGCCCCGGCGGGCAACTCGTCCTGCGAGAACGACGCCGTCACGCCACGCTTGTCGCGCCCCAGCGCCACCAGCGATCCGAACTCGGTGGACCAATCAGTCACCTTCCCGCCCACGCCGTACGCCGACCCCGGCGACAGCGGCTTGTCGTCCAGCAGGTCGCGGTTGAGCAGCACGAACAGCGGCGAGAGGGCCGCGTTCTGGAACGCACCGGTATCGAGCGCGAACCAGGCGTCCCGCCCGCCGAGCGAGGCGCGGACGTGCGGGATGTTCCGCACGAGTCGCAACTCGTGCGCCCGCCCTTGCTGCTGCGGCGGCGGGGCGAAGGACGCGCGGTCGTACCAGGTGAGGGTGTCGTCGTAGAAGTCGATGGCGACCGGCGACGCCGCGAGCATCTCCCCGCCGACAAACCCGGCGAGCGGGAAGCCCACCATCGTCTGAAGCGCGCGCATGGAGGCGGTGGCGGCCAGCGCGTTGGGAAAGAGGGCGTCGCCGATGGCGAAGGTGTCGCAGGAGACGGTGGTGCCGCTGACATCGCCGCCGACGGCGCTCATGCGCGACCGCCCGAGCGACGGGAGCTTGAGGCGCTGGGCGATCTCCGGGTCCATGATCAGCCCGGACGCGCCGGTGTCGACGACGAACCAGCCGGCGTCGGCGCCGTTGACCACGCCGCGCGCCAGCACGACCGGGCCGGCGCGGTGGAGCTGCACGGTGACGCGATCCTTGCCCGCCGGCAGGCGGATCACCTGCTCCCCGCCCGCGCCGGCGGGGCGGGTCTGCGCGCGGGCGGGCGGTGCGCCGACGATCCACATCGGCAACACCAGCAGTAGGATCGGCAGGGCGAGGGATGGGCGCATCCGGCAAGCTCCAGGCGAGGTTTGGACGGTTCACGCTTGTTGCGCGATGTGCTACCACATTCGCTCGGGCCGGCCAAACGACGCGTTCGCGGCGCACCGGCGCGGTCTCGCGCGCGACCGGCACCGCGTCCGCCGCGGGAGAAGCGCCGCCCCGGCGCCCGCTTGGCGTGCGTGCGGTCGTCCGCTGCGCGGGGCGCGGCGCAGTAAAACCTTGTCGCCCGCCCATTCCAGGATTGCCCGCGGCGCGGCGGCGGGGTACGGTTCGCGGGCGGTGCCCCGTCCCCTGCGGCGGGGCCGTTTTCGATTCAGTGCACACCTCCATGGAAGATCGCAGCGATCCGCTCCCCCCGGCGTTGGCCCTGCTCAACAGCGAGCGCCCGCGCAACGTGAACTGGTTCCAGGCCGGCGCCCTGCTCTTTGGCGACTGGGGCACCAGCCGCCTGTACGTGCTGGGGCTCGCCTTCCTCGTCGCCGGGCGCAGCAGCTTCCTGCTGATCGCGGCGATGAGCCTGTTGATCCTGGTGGTCGGCTGGGCGTACACGCACATCTGCCGGCTCTACCCGGACGGTGGCGGCGTCTATACCGCCGGGCGGCGGCGGGCGCGCATCCTGGGGGTCATTGGGGCGCTGCTGCTGTTCGCCGACTACACCATCACCGCCAGCCTTTCCAGCGTCGAGGCGTTCCACTACTTCGGGCTCGGCAAGCACGAGCAGCACGCCGCGCAGGTGGCCCAGGACCCGGGCGACGCGATCGTGCTGCCCGAGGAGCAGCACGCCGCCGACGAGGCGGCCGCCAAGCCCAAGCCGCCGCAGGAATCACTCTGGCACCTGAACAGCCCCGGGCTGTGGGCGATCGTGTCGATCCTGGCGCTGGGGGCGTTCAACCTGCTGGGGCCGAAGCACACCTCGGCGTTCGCCATCTTCGCGGCGGTGGGGATGGTGGCGATCACGCTGCTGATCGTGGTCTTCGCGCTGCCGCAGGTGAACTGGTCGCAGGTGCAATGGGGGCAACTCTGGCAGCCGCCGCTGCGCCTGTGGCAGGGGTTCGTCTACATCGTGCTGGCGCTGTCGGGGGTGGAGGCGATCTCCAACCTGACCGGCGTGATGACCAAGCCGGTCTTCCAGACGGCGCGGCGGTCGATCTACGTGGTCGCAATCGAGGTGGCGGTCTTCAACCTGATCCTCGCTGCCGTAATGGTCGCCCTGTCGCCGCCGCGCGACGCCCACAAGGAGGACATGCTCGCCTACATGGCCGGGCAGTACATCGGCGCCTGGGGCGAGTGGCCGGTCCGCATCCTCGGCGGCCTGCTGCTGCTGAGCGCGACCAACACGGCGGTCAACGGCTTGATGAGCATCCTCTACGTGATGAGCCGCGATCGCGAGCTGCCGGCGGTGCTCCAGAAGCTCAACGGGTTCGGCGCGCCCTGGCTGGGGGCGGTGGTCGCCGCGAGCGTGCCGGCGGTGGTGCTGCTGTTCTTCCACGACCTGGAGACGCTCGCCTCGCTCTACGCCATCGGCGTGGTCGGCGCCGTCGCGCTCAACTGCACGCTGGGGGCGATCCACCCGCGCATGCGGCGCGCGTGGCGCAAGGCTGCCATCCTCGGGCTCGGCGCGTTCCTCGGGCTGGTCTGGATCACGCTGGCGCTGACCAAGCTGCACGCGCTGGCGTTCGTGACCATCGTGCTGGCGGTCGGGTTGTCCGCTCGCGCCGTCACGCGCTGGGCGCAGGCGCGGCGCCCGAAGCCGAGCCTGTTGCGGCAGGCGATCATCGAGCAGCTCCCGCCCGAAGCGTGGAGCCGCCCGCGCATCATGCTCGCCACCGCCGGCTCCGACGAACTCGCGATCCCGGCGATGGAGATCGCCCAGGCGCAGGGGGCGACGCTGGTCGTCACCTTCATCCGCGAGGTCGCGCTGAACTACCGCGTTGAGGCCGAGCGGCGGCTCACGCTGGACACCGACCCGGCGGCGCTGGCACTGTTCACGGATTTCCTCGCGCACGGGCACAACTACGGCGTCCCGGTCATCCCGGTGTACGACACCGGCCCCAACGGCGCCGAGCTGCTGGCGGAGCACGCGGCGATGAACGGGGTGGCGCGGGTGCTGATCGGCTCGAGCCGGCGCGGGGCGCTGCACCACCTGATCAAGGGGAGCTTCCAGCGCCGCCTGGAGGCGCTGCTGCCGCCGGACGTGCGCGTGGAAGTCCTGAACGCGCCGACCTTTACGCCCCCGACCACCGCCGCCGCCTAGCGCCTTGGCCGGCCGCCTGCATTTGACACCGCCGCCCCGGGCTGCCTACGCTGTGCCCGCAAATTGTGACCGCCGAGTCCCGCGCCGCCCGGCGCGGGGGCGGGGGACCCAAGGGCGTCGGCCGTAGAGTGGGCCGGCACCGGGGGCGAAGGGACTCACGAAAGTCCCAGGGCACTTTCAGGCCCCAGCCCGTCAGCTAACCCCGTAGGCACTTGAAAGGGCACACGCGCCCGCGCTCTCCTGCGATGACCGCTCGTCGCGCCGCCTCGTTGTTCGGCGCGCGTTCCCGGGCGGCCATCCACCTCTGAGCCGACGCTGTGCGTCGATGAACGATTTCGTGCCCCCGCGCGCGGACAGGACCGACGCGCGGGCGGCCGGCGTTCGTTTTGGATGATCGAAAATGCAGACCGCTACGGACGGGCGCTCCAAGCCCGAGGCGCTGGCGTTGTTGTCCGGCGAGCGCCCGCGGAACGTCGGCTGGCGGCAGGCGGCCGGGCTGCTCTTCGGAGACTGGGGCACCAGCCGCCTGTACGTCCTGGGGCTCGCCTTCTTCTTCGCCCGCGGCACCAGCGTCTGGCTCATCGCCGCCATGAGCCTGCTCATCCTGGCCGTCGGCTGGGCCTACACGCAGATCTGCCGCATCTACCCCGACGGCGGCGGCGTCTACACCGCCGCCAAGCACAAGAGCCAGTCGCTCGCCGTCGTCGGCGCGCTGCTGCTGTTCGCCGACTACGTCGTCACCGCCAGCCTCAGCTCCCTCGACGCCTTCCACTACTTCAACCTCCCTCACACCGATTCCCTCTGGGCCGTGAACTCCCCCGGGCTGTGGGCGATGGTCTCCATCATCACCATTGGCGGCTTCAACCTGCTCGGGCCGAAGCACACCGGCGCGTTCGCCATCGCGGCGGCAGTCGGGATGATGTTCATCACGCTGCTGATCACCGCCTTTGCGCTGCCGCAGGTGAACTGGTCGGCCGTGCCGCAGCGGATCGGCCACCTCAGCGAGCCGCCGCGCCTGCTCTGGCTGCACTTCGTCGGCATCGTGCTGGCGCTGAGCGGCGTGGAGGCGATCGGCAACCTCACCGGCGTGATGAAGAAGCCGGTCGCCCGCACCGCCGGGCGCGCGATCTGGCTGGTCGCCATCGAGGTCGCGGTCTTCAACATCCTGCTCGCGCTGGCGATGGTCTCTCGCCTGGACGACGGGCAGGGCGCCGAGCACAAGGAGGACATGCTCGCGTTCCTCGCCAGCGCGTACGTCGGCGGGTGGGGCGAGTGGGCGGTGCGCGCCATCGGCGGCGTGCTGCTGCTGTCAGCGTGCAACACCGTCATCACCGACATGATCTCCGTTCAGTACCTCATGAGCCGCGACGGCGAGCTGCCGGCGGCGTTCCAGAAGCTCAACCGCTTCGGCGTGCCGTGGGTGCCGGCGGTCATCGCCACCGCCGTCCCGTGCCTGGTGCTGCTGGTCAGCCATGATCTCGAGCACCTCGCCGCCCTGTACGCCATCGGCGTGGTGGGCGCGGTCGCCATCAACATCACGCTGGTCTCCACGCACCCGCGGCTGCGCAGCCGGTGGCGCAAGGGGGCGGCGCTGTCGCTGGGCGCGCTGCTCGGCCTCATCTGGGTGACGCTGGCGCTGACCAAGCTGCACGCGCTGGCGTTCGTGACGATCGTGATGATCGTCGGGCTCAGCGCCCGCCAGCTCACCCGTTACCTCGCCCGCCGCCGCCCGGACCGACCGAGCCTGCTCCGCCGCGCGATCGCCGACCAGCTCCAAGGCGCCAACCTCGCCCGCCGCCGCATCCTCATCGGCACCTACGGCTCCGACCTGCTGGCGACGGCCGCGCTGGAGGAGGCGCGGCGGCTCGACGCGGCGCTGGTCGTCTGCTTCATCCGCCAGGTGAAGCTGAGCTACAAGTACGACGAGAAGCGGCTGACGATCGACACCGACCCCGCCGCCCTGCGCGCGTTCTCGCGCTTCCTGGAGCTGGGCCACCAGGCGGGCGTGCCGGTGATCCCGGTCTACGACAGCGGCCCCGACGCCGCCGAGCTTCTGGCCGAGAACGCCGCCACCTGGGGCTGCGACCGCGTCCTGATCGGCACCAGCCGTCAGGGCGTGCTGTACCACCTGATCAAGGGGCACTTCCAGCGTCGCCTGGAAGCGCTGCTCCCGCCGGAGATCCCGGTGCAGGTGATCAGCCCGCAGGACCCGTCCTCCAGCGGCGACGAGCCCGAGCCCGCCGAACCCGCCCAAACCGCCTGAGCGCGGCCCTCCGCCCCTGCCACCGCGGCGGCGGGAAATTGGGTTCGTTTTGGCGAATCAACCTCGCGGCCGAATCGGGTTCGTTTCGCCAAATCTCCGGTGCCGCGAAATTGGGTTCGTTTTGACCGACATCCGACGGCGCGCGAAATTGGGTTCGTTTTCGACAAATGACCGCCATGCAGGATGGGCGCCTGCTCGCCAGACACCTCCGGCTCTCAGAAATGGGCTCTGTTTTCGCCGGCCTCACGCAGGCCGGCGGGCCCCGGCGTCAGCGCACCGCTTCAACGCGGGCGGACGGGCGCCGTGGCTGCGGGAGCCAAAGTAGCAACGGAATTCCAGGTTGTCGGCCAAAATCCGCGCGCCAGATCTCCCGCCCGTGCCCCTGCGAGCGGCCGCGGCTACACCGGCAGCTTGATCATCCACGCCAGCGCGGCGGTGATCAGCAAGGCGCCCAGCAGGCCGGCGTAGAGGCGGGACATGCGTTGGTCGAAGCGGTGGGTGTGGGCCGGGTCGGTGCTCATGCGCTGCAACGCGCGCATGCGGGTCGAGATGCTGCCGTGGAGCCAGTTGTTGGCCAGGTCGGCGAACTGCTCGGCGAACCAGCCGAGCCGCTGGATGAGGCTCCCTTCCAGCCGGCGCGGCGAGCCGATGGGCATGTTGTTGATCAGCGCGACGCGCTCCAGCGCCGACGCGAAGATGCTCGCGCCGAGCGGGCCGACGTGGGAGCGATGCCCGGGATACGTTGGGGCCGGTGCGGGGGTCGCGGAGGTCGCCGGGTTCGCGGGCGCGATCGCCGTCGGCGAACGGGCCACTCCCGTTTGCGGCATCTGCGAGATTTGCTGCCACGGCGCGTCGCCGGCGGCTTCGGCGGCATCAGGGAACTGCACCGAGTCGTCATACGGCTGCGAACCGGCAAGAAGGTTTGTCGTCGCGGGCGCGGCGGTTCCGAGCAGCGGCGCCAAGTGGCGTTCCAGCGTTCGCGCGGCAAACACGTCCGCCTGGCGCTCGAACCGGCGGCTCACGTAGCCGAAGGCGAGCAGGAACGCGCCGAAGCCGATCAGGGTCATCAGCAGGTCCACCGGCATCCACGCCGGCAACTGCATCCAGCGCTGCTGCGCCGCCTCCAGGACGAGGGCGACCACGGCCAGCGCGAGGACCAGCACCTTCATGAAGACCAGGTACCAGATCATGTGGCGGTGGACGACGTGGCCTAGCTCGTGGGCGAAGACCGCCTCGATCTGCTCGTCGGTCATCTCCTCCAGCAGCAGGTCGCTGAGCAGCACGTAGCGGAAGCGCGGCACCACGCCCATCACCAGCGCGTTGGCGATGCGGTGGTGCGTCGGCCAGAGCAGGATGTTGCGGAAGCGCAGGCGGTAGAGGGAGGCCATCGCCTGCAGGCGGTCGCGCAGGTCGGATGCCGGCAGCGGCCGCGCCCCCAGGATCCGCGCCAGCAGGATCGGCGACATCACGAAGACGGTGATGGCCGAGAACAGCGTGACCATCCCCTCGGCGGCGGACCCCTGAAGGTCCATTCGCAGCATCCGCCCCAGCCCGACCATGATCACGTCGTGCAGGGCAAGGATCAGCACGATCGGGGCGGCGGTGAAGAGGATCTGGAGGCGCAAATTCTGGCGGACGTACTCGCCCAACGTGGGGGAGGCGCTGATGGGCAGGTCCTGGTCCAGCCGGACCAGCAGCCCCTGGTCGCGCAGGGCGCGGTCGGCCGGGTACTGCGACCACCACAGCGCGATCCAGGTCAGCAGGGCCGGCAGCGTGCCGATCAGGGCGCCGGGAACCTGCACGGGCATCTCCCCGACCGGGCCAAGGATGCGTTGCACGGTCGGCCCCCACCCGAGGAAGAAGGTGCCCACGGCTAGCCACGCCGGGATGAAGAGCTGGGCGGCAAAGCTGACCTTGCCGAAGTATCGCCTGCCGCGCCGGGCGCGGCCGGTGACGATCCGCCGGGCCAGCAGCCGGCTCCACATCCCCAGCGTCACCACCACCAGGGCGTACATCCCGAAAAACAGGGCGAGATCCAGCGGGTGGGCGGCGCGCGGCGCGGCGGCATCCGACCGCCAAGCCATCCAGATCAGGAACAACAGCAGCAGCAGGAATCGCGACACGTGCTTCACCCATCGTCGTGAACGGGCCGGGACTTACGTTAGCTCGTGCGCCCGCCCAAGTCGATGCGGCGCAACCGCCAGAGGCACGCGGGAAGGGCGGTCGCAGTTTCGCCCGCGAAGTCCGATAAGCCGATTTGATCCTCGCCCTCCCATTTTACCCAGATTAACAAAAGTGGACGGCAAGTCGGGTCGATACATGGGGTGCCAGAGACGAGAAACCCCCAACGAAGGAGCCGCGGCGATGACCACCCTGCACGAGTACCAGAACAAGGCCAAGTTCGACGTCACCGTAGACCCCAAGGGCGACGAGCGCCGCCAGCACCGCCGGCACGACATGGAGCAGCAGGGCATCTCCATCGACCGCTGGGACGGCGCCCGCAAGGTGGGTCAGCAATTCGGTCAGATCGTTGATCTTTCCGCCGGCGGGGTTCGTATCAGGACCGAGCAGACCAACATTCGAGCCGACCAGCAGGTCCGCGTGCGGATCGAGCTGCCGGACTACGCCGGGATCGCCCCGTTCATCCAGGCCGGTGAGAACGACCTCCAGCCCAAGCGCGAGTGGGTCGGCTGGATGGCGGTCGCCCGCGTGATGAAGATCGACGAGAAGCGCGTCGACGTCGCCGGGCGGCTGGTGGACATGGATGAAATGGATCGCGGGATGCTCGGGTTGTACCTGTCGACCCAACCGCTGGCCGCCTGAGTGAGGGCTCGGGCGCGCCCCGACTACGACGAGGGATCAGGACTGACGCTGTCGGAGAAACGAGTGAGCCGCCCCCGCGGGCGGCGCGAGCGAGGGAGTTCGAGAGAGAGCGGCCGCCAGGCAGGGAAGCGCGACGGCACTGCAAGGGCACTCAAGGGGTCGGCCACGAGGGCTCGGCCGGCCCCGCCCTTGCTTGCGATGGCGCGGCGTCGCCGCCATCGCCTGCCAAGCCAGATGATGTCAGGCAAGATGAGGCCAGGCGAGATGATGCCGGCCGGACAACGAGTCATTCGAACCAACGCCGCCGGCGCCGGGTTTTCCTCCTTCGTACCCGACGCCGGTGGCTTTTTTGCGCGCCGCCTCCGGCCGTGCCGGTCGCGGGCGATCCGTCTAACATGACGGCCGATGAGCGACCCTGACGACCTCCTGCGCGCCGCCCTGGCGCACCACCAGCGCGGGCAGCTCGAGCAGGCCAAGGCCATTTACCAGCAGATCCTCCAGCGCAATGCGAGCGAGCCCAACGCGCTCAACCTGCTGGGGATGGTCCACCACGCGCAGGGCCGCCAGCAGCAGGCGGAAGAGCTGATCCGCCGGGCCATCGCCGCCGCGCCGGACGTGCCCGGCTTTCACAACAACCTCGGGACGGTGCTGCTGGCGCAGCGGCGCACCGACGCCGCGGAAGAGGCGCTGCGCGCCGCCGCCGCGCTCCAGCCGGATTATCCCGAGGCGCACAGCAACCTCGGCGTCGCGCTGCTGGGACAGGGGAAGGTCGAGGAGGCCATCGCGTCGATCGTGCGCGCGCTCGAGCTGCGCCACCACTACCCGGCCGCACGGAACAACCTCGGCAACGCGCTGCGCGCCCGTTACCTCTACCGCGAGGCGGCGCAGTGCTACCTCGATGCGCTGGCGCAGCAGCCGAACTATCCCGAGGCGCACTCGAACCTCGCGATCGCGCTGCTGGCGCTGGCGGACGCGCCGGCGGCGGAGGCGGAGGCGCGGCGGGCGATCGAGCTCCAGCCGGACCACCTCGGCGCGTTCCTCACCCTCGGCGTCGCCCTCGAGCAGCAGGGCCGCAAGGGCGATGCGGTGGAGACGTATCGCGCCGCCGTCAGGCTCCGCCCGAACGCGCGCGGGCTGCGGTTCCAACTGGCAGCGCTGACCGGCGAGGAGGCGTTTGACTCGGTGCCACCGGAACTCGTCGCCAGCGGCTTCGACAACTACGCTGACACGTTCGACCGTCACCTGGTGGACGGGCTGAAGTACCGCGCGCCGCAACTGCTGATCGACGCGATCGCCGCCGCAACGCGCGGGGGCGGCGCGGGCGGCGCGGGCGGCGCGGGCGGCGGCAGCGGC
>DASQDR010000206.1:0-4694 GCA_035634055.1 Tepidisphaeraceae bacterium
CCGGGCGGCCTGGCGCTGGCCGGCGCCGGCGCGAGCGCGCTGCTGCGCCGCCGCCGCCGTCCGCGTGCGTCGAAGCGCGCGGCGGGTACGGTCCGCTGAACTGCTGCGCCTATCCCCGACGCTCGACGGCTGACCCCGGCCGCGCGCCGGTCGCCCGCCCGGCGTGAGCCGCCGCCGCCGCCGCGCGAGCGCGCGTGTCACCAAGCGGGAAAAAGCTTGCCACCGCGCCGTCGTTGGGGTAACACGCTGAGCACAATTCATTATCACGCACCGGCGGCCGCCCCTCGCGGGCCCACGGCCGGTGTGCAGGGGTGTTCCAGCGGAAGGGAGTCACATCATGGCGGGCCGCTCCACGTTCGTGACCACGGCTCGGCGCTGCGCCGCCTCGGCGGCGCTGGCGGCCGCAATCCTTCTTTCCGGGTGCGCATCGCGGGAAACGCGCGCGCCCGAGCCGTACCGGTCGATCGCCGTCCGCAGCAGCGCGTCGGCCGACGCGACGTACGACGCGCCGCTCTACCTCATCAACTACGACAAGTCCGGCCGGTGCGAGTCGCCGCAGACGCTCGCGCAGGTGGTGGAGCGCGCCAGGGCGGGCGAGTTCACCGACGTGGTGATCCTCTCGCACGGCTGGAACAACGACTGGCCGGCGGCGACGCACCTGTACAACGACTTTTTGAGCGGGTTCTCCCAGCAGCTCGCGCAGCACCCGCTGGACCGGCCGTTCAAGCCGATGTTCGTCGGCGTCATCTGGCCCAGCACGCTGCTGATGACCGCGGCCGAGCGCGGACCGCGCTACGAAGCGGGGGCGGCGCCCGGCGCGGCGGGGGGGGCGCGGCGCGTGTCGTCGGCGGAACTGGTCGAGCAGGACCAACTTCGCCGCGAGGCGCGCGACCTCGCGAGCCAGCTGGCCGGCGACGACGCCGCCGCGGCGCGCCGGATCGAGCAGCAGATCATCGAGAGCGTCCGCTCCGGCGGCGGCGGGCAGCAATTGGCCGAGCTGCTGGCGCCGGCGTGCGATGACGACGAGGTCGAGCGCGATCACTCGACCGCCGCCGCCGCGCTGGTCGCCGCCGCCCGCAACGCGGAGCAGTTGACGGCCTCGCCCGGGCCGCAGCCCGGAGCGGGCGCCGGCCCGGGCCACGGGGCAATCGGAAACAATCCGGTCGGCAACAGCCCCGTCGGCAACCGCCCGATTGGAAATCAGCCGGTTGGAAATCAGCCGGGCGGAAATCAACCCGCCGGAAACCAACCCGCCGGAAACGCGCCCACGGGCAATGCAGCGACGACGACCGCCGCTCCCGCAGCAAACGCTCCCGCGGCGAGCGCGCCCGCGGTCGCCGCCGTCGCGCCGACCGAAGCTGGCCCCGCGGCCGAAGCGTCCGCGCTGCCGGATCCCCGCTGGATCGTCCGCGCCGCCAGCGTCTGGATGATGAAGGACCGCGCGGGCGCGGTCGGCGCGAACGGCGTCTCGCGGTTGGTGCGGTCGGTGCTCGCGGGATCTTCCGCGCGCGTCCACCTGGTGGGGCACTCTTACGGCGGGAAGGTCGTGCTGTCGGCGGTGGAGGGGGGCGGCAGCGTCTCGCGGCCGGTCGATTCGATCCTGCTGCTGGAACCGGCCGTCTCCGCCTACAGCTTTGCCGCCCAGGTTCCCCACACCCGTGGCGCCGGAAAATACCGGGTGGTGCTCGACCGCGTGCGCCAGCCGATCCTCAGCACGTTCAGCGAGGACGATTGGCCGCTGACGCAGATCTACCAGTACGCGGTGGTGCGCGGGCGCGATTTAGGCGAGGCAACGCCGCCGCAGCCCCCGCCGCCGCCCAACCGTTACGCCGCTTTGGGCGGGTTCGGCCCGCAGCCGCTGCCGGCGGCGGAGGGGGGCGACGCGGAGTTCACCTGGTCGCGCCTGCGCGAGGCGCCGCAGGGTTACGTGCTGCCGCCCAAGGTGCGCGTCTGCGGCCTGCGCAGCATGAACGGGCAGATCGCCTGCCACGGGTGCATCAGCAACACCTACACGTGGTGGGCGCTGCGGGATCAACTCAACCGCTGAAGCGCAAGGAGGGGAAGCCATGGCGGCCGGTAAGGAGAAGTCGACGAAAAGGAAGGTAGCGAGAGGCGGCGCGGACAACGCGGGCGGCGAGTCCGCCGGCGCGAAGGGTGCGAAGGATGCGAACGGCGGGAACGGCGCGAAGGGCGCAGAAGGCGATAACGGCGCGAAGCGTACCGGCGGCGCAAAGCAAGCTGGCGGCGCGAAGCGCTCGAGCGCGGCCAACGGTCAACGGGGGAGGAGAAAGCGCGCCGCAGCCGCCCCTGCCGCCGCCGCCGCCGCCGCCGCGGGGAAGCCGAAGAAGCCGGCCCGCGACGGCGCTGACGGCCCGTCGCGCCCGCGCGGCGGGTCGCGCCCGAGCGGCGGAAGGCGCGCGCCCAAGCGGCTGATCACGCGGGGCCGGCCGGGCGCGCCCGGAAAGGCCGTCGACCTCGGCGCTCACCGCGCCGCGCGGCTCAGGCTGCCTCCGTTGCCGCTGGCGGATGTCGCCGCCGCGATGCACGGCGACTCGGCGGACGCCCTGGGGACGGTCATCGGCGACGACGAGCGCGTCCGCATCGCCGATACGCGCGTCTTCCCCTACTGCGCGATCGCCTCACTGGAGATCATCGCCGCCGACGGCTCGACGTGGGTCGGCACCGGCTGGTTCATCTCGCCGCGCACGGTCATCACCGCCGGGCACTGCGTCTTCGTCCACAGCCAGGACCGTCCCCAGAGCCGCGGATGGGTGAAAAAAATCACCGTCCGCCCGGGACGCGACGGGAACGCCGAGCCGTTCCAGGGCGCGGTCAGCGAACGCTTCATCTCCGTCGACGGCTGGATCCACCAGGCCGACCCGCGCGTGGATTACGGCGCGATCTTCCTGCCCGTGCCGCTGGGGGCGCGCGTCGGGCAGATCGGGTTCGCCGCCGCCACCGACCGCGAGCTGCGCGAGGCGGAGCTCACCCTCTGCGGCTACCCCGCGGACAAGCTGGACGAGGAAACCGGCACGCAGTGGCGCGACCGGCGCCGCGCCGTGGACGTCAGCCCGACCAACGTCTACTACGACATGGACACCGCCGGCGGGCAGAGCGGGGCGCCGCTCCTGCGGACCGACGCCAACGGCGTCACCGCCGTCGCCATCCACGCCTACGGCACCGGCGGGAGCGTGCGGAACAACTCGGCGACCCGAATCACGGCGGAGGTGTACGAACACCTCCGGTCGTGGATGGAGCGGTGAGGCGCCCCGGGCCCCCGGGGGTGGTGACCCGGGCGGGCCCCGCGGGGCGGGCGCTGCCCGACGGCGCGCGGCAGGAAACGGCGGTGGCTGCGACGCGAGCACCGGCCGCCGCGCCTCGTTGCGCGGCCAACTCGCTTCACCTGCGCCGGGAGCGCGGGTGCCCGCCCGCCACTCAAAGCACTCGGGCAACCCATCTTCGTCTTCCGCGCCGCGGGCCGCTCTACCCGTCGAGGGACCGCTCGATGCTCAGGCGGGTGTCGGCCTCGTCGGCGTCCGCGCGGTCGGTTCCGGAAGCGCCGTAGAGCGTGTCGAGCGCCCCGTCGCGCGCGAAGAACTTGTCGTTGCCGGACTGCCCGAGCAGGGCGTCGGCGCCCAGGCCGCCGTCGAGGCGGTCGGCGGACGCGCCGCCGTCGACGATGTCGTTGCCGGCGTAGCCGTACAGGCGGTCGGCGCCCAGCTCGCCGTACAGTCGGTCGTTGCCGCCGTTGCCGTTAAGGCGGTCGTTCCCGAGCCCGCCGAACAGCGTGTCCTTGCCCGCGCCGCCGGTCAGCGTTTCGGGCGCGGAGCCGCCGACGATCTTGTCGTTGCCGTCACCGGCGTCGGCGGCCGCGCCCGGGACGACGCCGAAGAAGGTGATCACGTCGTTGCCGCCGCCGGTGCGCACGTCCGCGCCGGTGAACTCGCCGGCGCCGAAGGTGTCCTGCTGCTGCCCGTTCACGATGACGCGGTAGAACGGCTGGCCGGTGCCGGTGGTGGCGAACTGCTGGAGCTGGACGAAATCGTTGCCACCGCCGGTCTCCACCAGCAGCCGCCCGCCCGCCGACAGCACGTTGAGGCCCGCCGACGCGAAGTAGTTGTTGCTCTCGTTGGTCTCGGCAATCGCGCCCGCGCCGTCCACGCGCGCCATGATCGAGTAGCGCCCCGGGGCGACGCCGGCGGGAAGCGTGAGCGTAGTGGTCACGTCCTGGCCGCTGCTGCCGGCGAAGATGTCGTCGTTGACGGTGACGGTCCTGAGCGGCACCGCGCCGGCGGAGAAGAAGTCGGGGAGCTGCCCGGCCGCGAGGTACGGGTTCCGCACCAGCTTGTACTCCACGTCGAACGGCTGGGTGAGCGTGCGGTCGCCGAAGTTCCGCACGGGCAGCGTGATGGTTACGGAATCGCCCGCCTTCCGCGGCAGCGCGCCGACCACGGCCTCGCCGAACTGGAGGTCGTAGGCGAACAGGCGACGCGCTTCGAGGCGCTCGAGCGTGAGCGTGGCGTGCGGCATCATCCCCTCCGGTTCAAGGCCAACAAGGTTCGGGTATAGCCTGAACCGAGCGCGTTGTCATCCGCGCGCCCGCGCGCAGGAGGGCTAGGCCGCCGGACCGCTGGCCTTGAACCGATGGGGCTAGGAACTTCGACGGTCGGTGTGGGAGGGACGAACCGCCCGCG
>DASQDR010000207.1:0-5616 GCA_035634055.1 Tepidisphaeraceae bacterium
CGAAAAGCGGGAGGCACGCCGTCGGGCGCGCCTCCCGCTTTTCGTTGGGGTCCTGAGGGTGCCGTCCGCTTACCGCGTGGGGATGCTCAGGGAATTGACCCTCGAGTTGCTGGAGCCGATCTGGCTGCGGTCGATGGTGAAGGCGGCGCGGCGCTCGCCGACCAGGTACGGGTACGGCGTGCCGGCGCCGCGCCAGCCCTGGATCATCACGTAGCAGGTGAAGCTGTCCGACCGCGTCGTGATCAGGTTGCTTAGCCGCGTCAGGTTCAGGTAGCGCTCCTCGTAGTCGTTGCGCACGCCCTCGAGGGCCGGCTGGATGCCGACAAGGGAGGCGTTCTGCGGCGTGAAGTCGCCGGCGGTGTCGTCGGCGTCGGCGGTGAAGTTCCCCATCATGTTGTAGAACCCGTCCGCCGACCCGGTCTTCACCACGTCGTTGAGCTCGAACAAGCTTTTGAACGGCCCGCGCGGCGGGTTGGTGCCGTCGCCGTCGCGGTACTTCACGATCGCGTCGGCCAGCTCGAACGTCTTGACGCTGTCGATCTCGCCCGTCGTGGGGTTGATCACCAGCGGCAGCGCCGCCAGCACCCGCCGCGACGCGGTGTTGACGTTGACCAGCCCCTGCATGGGCGCGCCCTGGTCGTCGGCGGTGTTGGGGAAAGCGCCCAGCAGGTTCGACACGCCCTTGGGCGGCGTGGCCGGCGGGTAGCGGGCGGGATCAACGTTGGGGATGAAGTCGTCGTGGTGATTCTGAATGGCCGTGAAGTGGTCGAAGATGTCGCGCGCCCAGTCGTAGCTGACCAGCGTGCGCAGCCCCTCGGGGCGCCAGGACGGGCAGAACCGTCCGACCTGCTCGATCTCCACGTCGTACGCGCTGAGCCCCGCGGGGATGCCGGGGTCGCCGATCGTCATGGTGTCCTCGGCCATGGCGGCGTCCATGGTGATGGAGTTGATCTCCAGGATCGCTCCGCTGGCGCCGATCGTCGGGGCGAAGATGCGGTAGGCGCCGATGAACGGCACCGCCAGCACGTCCCCGGTGCGGGAGAACCCGCCGAACGGGAACTTGTTCACCCCCGCCAGGACCGGGTTGTGCCCGATGGAGGCGATGTTCGTCCCCGGCGCCGGGATGGCGAAGTTGCCGTTGGCGATCTGGATGGGGAACGACGTGGGGTAGCTCTCGTCGTTGTTCTGGTTGGCGTCCCCGCCGGCGCCGGCGGGCGGGCCGTACATCGTGCCGTTGAACACCTGGCTCAGCGTCATGGGCGGCCCCAGGACCGCGACGGCGGGATCGGGCGGCGTGGAGGCGGAATAGCCGGGCGGCATCCCGCCGATTGTCGGATCCCACGGGTCGTTTGCCGCGTTGCCGTTCAACCAGATGAGCGTCTCCTGCGTCCCCGCCTGGCGCGAGCGGAACGGCGCGACGCCGCTGGTGTTGCCGGCGTCGTACCGGCCGGGATAGACGAAGTGGAACGCGCGCAGCGCGCCCGTGGAGTTGCTGCGGACGTAGTGCCACGCCTGCGCGTTGGCCTCGTCGGCCGCTATGGGCAGCGTCAGGCCGGTGAAGTCGTAGGAATCTACCGGAACCAGGTCGCGGAAGCGGCTGGCGCTGGTCGGGCGCTCGTCGTACGGCATCCCGGACGGGTAAGGCTGCGCGCCGGGCGCCGGCGTGGCCGGGCCGTTCTCGCTGGCGCTGACGTACCAAGAGAACGCGCCGCTGGCGAGGCGCGGGCGCATCAGCACGACTTCGTGATTGGTGGCGGTCAAATTTAACGGCGCGACACCGCTGCCCAGGCCGGGGACAAAGACCGTCTTCACCGACGGGAACGCCCCCGCCAACGTGATCGGGCCCTCCGCAATCATGCCGGAGCTGGGCGGGCGATAGGTCGCCTCGCCTCCCGTTGCCGATGGCGGGACTTCCCCCGTCAAAGCCGCGGAGTTGTAGTTCTCCAGGATCATGTACCCGTACGGCTCGATCACCAGGGCGGCGTTCCCTGCCACCGGGAAGGTCTCCGTCGCGGGGTTGGGATCGCCGGCGACGAAGTTCGCCAGCGGCGTGATCGCGGTGTACAGCGGATTTGTGGTGCCATCGTTCAGGTCGGGGGTGGGGCGACCGTTCTGGCGGTTCACTCGCGCCAGCGCCCAGTTCGTCAGGTTGATCGGCACCGGGTACGGGTTGTAGAGCTCAATGGCGACGTACCCGTTGGGGTTCGGCGTCGCGGCGGCAGGGGCGGGCCGGATCGTGTCGGTATTGACGTACACCTCGGTGATGAACGGTTGCGGCTCGGTGCCGTAGACGACGACCTGGACCGGCAGTTCCACCCCGCCGACCCACGCCTTGAGCTGCACCTCGCGGGCGGTGACGTCCGAGTCGTTGTCGCGCATGTCCTCGGCGTTGACCGCGGCGATGGCGGCGCGGAGCAGCACCATCTGGTCGGGCGCCAGCCGCGGCGTGTCGGTGGTGAACGTGCCGGCGGCGTTCGGGACGCCGCGGAGGCTCGAGCGGAACATGTGAGCCGGGTGGGTGCCCGGCTCGGTGCCGGCGGTGGCCGCCACCGGCTGGAACGGCGCCGCGCCGCCGGCGGTCGCGTCGATGTACTCGTAGGGCTGGAACTTGTTGCCGATGTAGGGGTTGTTGAACGACCGGCCGCCGGTCGGCCCGCCGAACGTCGCGGTCCCCGACGGCTCGGCGTAGGCGCCGACGGCGGCGGTGATGTTGGCGTCGAAGACCGAGCCGTCGCCGATCACGTCGGGCGCCATCACGTTCCAGAACCCGCGGAACAGCTCGGCGAACGGCGCGGTGTTGAGCGAGACGCGCGCCGGCGTCGCGCCGCCGGTCACCTTTGCCCAGTGGTTCGCGTCCGTGTTGGGCGCGCCGCTGCCGCCGTCGGCGATGCAGACGTAGAGGTCCTTCTCGATCGCGCCCGCGGTGGCGGGGTCATCGAAGAGGACGATGTTCCCCTTGACGAACGCGCCGCCCATCACCGGCGTCGCCAGCCACTGCCCGCGCGCGATCAGCGGGGCCCAGTTGGTGGTGTCGGTGTTCGGCTCGCCGGCGCCCTTGACGTCCTGGATGCAGACGAACGGCCGGGTCAGGCCCGGGGCGGTGCCGGCGACCGGGAAGTAGCTGTGGACGATGACATCGCCGCGCTTGTAGCCGACGGTGCTGGCGTAATTCAGCTCCCAGCGCCCCTTGCTAGCGTACGGGAGCATGCCATCGTGCGGCACGTCCCCGCCGGGGCCGAGGTGCTTCAGGATCGAGTTGGAGACGCCGTTGCTGGTCGTCAGCAAGGAGCGGAGCGGCTGCGTTGGCGTGGGGGTGCCCAGCAGCGACTGCCCCTTGGGATCGACCGCGGTGGCGCGGCTGCCGGTGGAGTCGTAGTTGAGGTAGAACCAGAACTTCTCCTCCGCCGGCGGGAAGAAGCGGAAGCGGCTGTCGAGCGACGCCTGCGGGGTGGGCTTGGTGTAGTTGGGCGCGCTCTGGTAGAGGGCGTCATTGGCCACGCCGGTCCCGCCGCCGTTGCCGTTGAGCAGCGCATCGAGCGACCCGCGCGGCGTGATGTCGCCGGGGTTCATCATCCCGAAGCGGTACTTCAGGTCCATGTTCTCGTCGGCGCGGAACGGCTTGAAGGTGCGATCGTCGGGCGTCGCGCCCTGCCCGCCGGACTTGCGGAAGCCAGGGTTCTCCAGCCGGGAAACGGTGCCGAAGTAATGGGCCTCGCCTTGGAGGGTGTACTCGAAGTCGTTGCGGGCATTGGCGCTGGCCGAGACCGGGACGGCATCCTCGACCGGCGGCTTGAGCGGCACACCGTCGCCGTTGAACCGCGCGGTGTTGATGACCGCCATGTGGGCCGACTGCTTGCTGCCGGTGGTGTAGTCGGGGAACAGCTCGAGCAGCCCGACGCTGGTGGGGAAGACCCAGTTGGGCGCCGAATCCCACCCGCCCGCGCTGCCGGCGCCGGCGGAGAAATCGCCGGACTCGCTCCAGGCGGTGTTCACGTTGATGGCCGACCCTTCATCCACGATGCGGGCGGCGGCGTAGTAGCGGACGCCGTCGATCTCCAGGTCCATCGGCCAGAGCCCGGAGTCGGCGATGCCGTCGCCGTCGGCGTCGGCGGCCAGCACCTTGAACGCGTCGCCGCTGTCCTTCGGGTCCATCAGCATCGACCCCGACGCCCCCTGCGGGTGGTACATCATCAGCGCCGGGTAGACGCGCGTGCGCTTCTGGAGCGACGCTTCGGGGTGGGTCGGGGGGTAGGTGATGGCCAGGCTCGACGGCGCGAACATGATCGGGTACGCCGCCCCCAGCGCCGACTTCTCGTCCAGATCCTGCCCGTAGCGCGGGTAGAAGGAGAAGAGCCCGGTCTTCTGCGCGTCGCTGTAACCCTTGTCGAACGGGGACTCGAACTTCTTGGCGACCTTGCTCGTGCCGGTGGCGGTGGGGACGGGCTGGTTGAGCGGGCGGCTGAGGGAGTTCCAGAGGTAAATCTGGTTCTCCTGGTTCAGCCCGCCGCTCACACCGCGCAGCTCGGGGATGCGGCTGGCGAGCCAGTAGTCGTTGAGCCGGTCGAACTCCAGCCCCGTGCCGGCGCTGCCGTCCTTACCCCAGTTGGAGGCGGCGTAGTCCCAGTGGTCGTAATCGAGGTCGCCGGCGGGGCGGTAGCCGCCGGTCACGGTGGTCACGTCGTTGAGGACCGCGTCCTCGGCCATCGTCTTGAGGCTCGGCAGCAGCCCGTCGATGACCTCCTGCACGGTCGAGGCGTTGAGCGGCACGGCGCCCTGGCGGTCGATGCGCGCGGTGGAGATGAAGGCGGTCCCCATCAGCGCCAGCAGCACCAGCACGGCGACGACCATGATCAGGATCGAGCCGCGCCGCCCGCGCAGGCCGGGCAGCCGGCGGAGGGCGGCGAAACGCGTTGTGATGAACTTCGGCATGGATGCGTCTCTGGGTGGATGCGTCTCTGGGTGGTTGAAAAACGTCTCGTCTGGGGCACCGCCGCGCTGCGACCCGCGCGGCGGCGGTCGTCGCCGGTCGATCCGCTTTGTCGCGCCGGCCCGCCCCCCAGCGGCGGCGGCGGCGACGCACGGCGGCGGGCACGCGGCTACGGTTTCATGGCGTAAACAAACTCGATCCGCTGCCCGTCGGGCAGGCGGCCGTTGGCGTCGATCCGTTCAAGCGTGATCCGGATCAGCGTCGGGCGCACGACCGACGCCGGGACCGTCGCCACCTCCGGGCCCCAGCCGTATGCGAAGATCCCGGACCCGCCGGGCGTCTCGTGCTCGATCATGCCTGGCGTCACACCGCCATTCATGGTGGAGCTGGGCGTCGGCGGCTCGGTCAGGCGGTTCACGTCCTCGGGGTCCTCGGCCGCATTGTTGTTCAGGTCGCGGTGCAGGCCGTACCACCGCGTCGCGCCCGACGGGGTGCGATCGGTCAGGCCGGTGACCCCGAAGTCTTCCGGCTGGGTGAAGAAGTCCCCGGCGAACTCCACGATGAACTGCGAGCAGCCGCGCAGGAACACCGGCGACACCAGCGCCGCCTCGCGCGTCTGGTCGGCCATGGAGTTGGCGAAGTTGCTCTTGTCCACGAACGGCTTGGCCCAGAACAGGTAGTTGAGCGAG
>DASQDR010000208.1:0-4177 GCA_035634055.1 Tepidisphaeraceae bacterium
CCCGCCGCCGCCGCCGCCGCCGCCGCCGCCGCCGCCGCCGCCGCCGCCGCTGCCGTCGAGGACGGCGGGCAGGCGCCCGGCGAGTCGCCGCCGGTGGCGCCCGCGCCGCCGCGCGACGAGCCGTCGGACCCGCGCGTCAAGCTGCTGCAACTGGCGGCGGAGCTGGCGCGGTCGAACAACCGCCGGCTCGTCGTCGAGTACCTGCGGCTGCGCCGCGCCATCCCCTGACGCGGCCGACGGCGCCCGCCCCCGCGCGGGCGCGGCACCGGCCGCCCCCGATCGGGGAGGGCGCCCGCCGCCCCGGGGCGCCGCCCGAGCCACCGCTTCCATCGTTTCATCCCGCGCTGCGTCGCGCCCGTTGCGCGGCGTCGCACCGCACCCCCCCCGCAAGAGGAGCAACCATCATGGCATTCACTGGCAAAGCAACCTACACCGCCGGCAGCGCGCTGCCGGAGATCGCCGAGGACGTCGCCGACCTGGTCGCGATCGCCTCGCCGCACGAGACCCCGCTGCTCGACGCCCTCGGCGACCCCGCGCGCGCCGCGCGCTCCACGGTGCACGAGTGGCTCGAGGACGCCCTGCTGCCCAACACCGACCAGGTGAACGACGCCACCTTCGCCAACCCGCTGACCGACGCGCAGTTCGTCGTCGACCACGCCGACCGCTTCCGCGCCGGCGACCAAATCAAGATCGACGCGAGCAACGAGGTGATGCTGGTCACGGCGGTCAACCTCGGCACCAGTACGCTCACGGTCGTCCGCGGCTACGGCGGCACCGCGGCGCAGCCGCTGTCGGACAACGCCAACCTGGTCATCCTCGGCAACGCCGCCCTGGAGGGGGACGACGCCGCCGCCGCCCGCTTCACCGCGCGCTCGCGGCGCAGCAACTACACGCAGATCTTCACCTCCAGCGTGGAGGTGAGCGGGTCGGAGCTGGCCGTGCGGCAGATCGGCGTGCGCGACGAGCTCGATTACCAGAAGGTGCAGCGCACGCGCGAGCTGCTGCGCGACCTGGAGAACTCGATCATCAACGGCCGCGCCCCCGCCCCCCCCGCCGCCGCCCCGGAGGGATCGTCCACGGTGCGGCGCACCATGCGCGGCATCCGCTCGTTCCTCGCCACCCACGTCTTCACCCCCGGCGTCGGCGGCTTCCCCGCCGACGTGGACCTCAGCGAGGAACAGCTCAACCTCGCCCTGCGGCAGATCTGGGCCTCCAGCAACGGCCACGTCGACCTCGTGGTCGTCGGCGGGCAGGAGAAGCGGCAGATCAACCAGTTCGTCGCCATCGGCCGCAAGTTCAGCGGCGGCGAGCAGACCTTCCGCGACAACGTCACCACCTACGAGAGCGACTTCGGCGCCTGCCGCATCGTCCTCAGCCGCAACGTCCCCAGGGGGACGGTGCTGCTGCTGGACAGCAGCCGCATCGAGGTGATGCCGCTGGCCGGCCGCAGCTTTTACTTCAAGCCCCTGGCCACCACCGGCGACCGCGAGGGCGGCCAGGTCATCGGCGAGTACACCCTCGAGCTCCGCAACGAGAACGCCCACGGCGTGATCCAGGGTCTGGGGTGACGGGCCGCGGCGTGATGAGGGCGAGGGGCCAGTGGCCAGTGGCCAGTGAGAAGTTGCTAGTGGTCAGTGGCTCGTGACGAGTGACGAGTGATACGGATCGGGAACACTCGCCGCGCGCCGACCGTAGGGGCGACACTGGTGTCGCCCGCTTTCCCTGCCCAACGGTCGCGGCAAGTCGCGCCCCTACGCGCCGAAGAGGGCGCGCTCGCCCCTGCGAGCGCGGCCACTTTCCCCGATCCATTTGACCAGTGACGCGTGACGGGGCGAGGAAGGCCGCTGGCGCCTTCCTCGCCTCGGTCACCTGATCGCCAACTCCGCGCGCCGCGCCCCCCCCGCCGTTCACGCGGCGCGGGCGCGGGCGGCGCGGGCGGGCGCGGGCGGCGCGGGCGGGCGCGGGCCTTCACGGGAGACACACATGACCTTCTGCACCGACATCGACCTTCTGCACTGGGAGCCGAACATCGCGCGCGACGCGGGGTTCGCGTCGCAGACGCTGATCGCCGGCACCGGCAACCTCGCCGGCGCGGTCTTCACCCTTGCCTCCGGATCGCTGACCGCGGCGCACGTGACGCCGGGGCAGGTGATGGTCGTCACCGGCGCCAACAGCGCGTCCTACCCGATCGTCAGCGTGGAGGGGGCGACGCAGTGCACGCTCAGCGCGCTGTACGACGACCTGTTCCCCCCGGGCGGCGCGGGCGGCGGCGCGGGCGGCGCGCCGCCGGCCGCGGTGCCGGTCGGCAGCGGCAACGGCCTCTCCTTCGTCGTCCGCACCTTCTGGCCGCAGCGGCGCGTGGTCAGCGAGCTGCTGCTCCAGGCCGCCGGGCTGCCCCCCACCGCCGACGCCGCCGACCGCATCGTCAACCCCTCGGCCCTCAAGCGCCCCTGCGCGCTGGGCACGCTGCACATGATCTACTCCGCCCTGGCCGCCGCCGCCCCCGACGCGCCGGCGCTGGAGGTGCGCGTCGAGCTGTACGAGAAGCTCTACCGGCGGGCACTGCGCAGCGCGCGCTTGGAACTCGACTTGAACGGCGACGGCCGCGCCGATACGGCGCGGGCGTTGAACGTGCTGGAGATGAAGAGAGAGTAAAGGAGGATATCGAATGTCGAATGTCGAATCTCGAAACAACATTGGAGAAGCAGGCGGGGGGCGGGGGGCGGGGGGCGGGGGGACAATTTCGCTACTTGGAGTTTGTCTAGGACTTCCCGCTTCGGATCTCGTGCTTCTCGCTTCGGACATTGGTCTTTGCCCCAAGGAGCTTGGCATGTTCCCCATCCCCCTTCTCGCCGCTGTTCCCGCCCCGCTGGACAACCTCGCCAGCCTCGGCGCCGCCGGGCTGATGGGGGCGATGTGGTTGTGGGAGCGGCGCAACAGCCAGAAGCGCGAGGAGCAGCTCGACGACGCCCACGCCCGCATCATGGCCGACGGCGTGCAGCTCGAGCAGCTCATGAGCGTCGTCCGCCAGAACGCCGAGGCGATCAGCCGGTTGTGCGCCACCCAGGACCAGTTCCTGCGGCAGTTGCGGGGAAGAGGAGGGAACGTCGAATAGCAAAGGTCCAATGGCGAGACGAAGCACGAAATCCTAAGGGGGAAATCCTAAACAACTTCCAAATGAAGAAAGGGGGAAAACGAGGCGGGGGCGGAAGCAATCGCGCGCGTCCGCAGCTCCGGTCGGCCGTCGGCGGCGATGCGCGCCCCTCTGCGCTTGCCTCATTTCCTCCTTTTTAATTGGTTCAGGATTTCCTCCTTCGATTTCGTGCTTCTCCCATCTTGTTTCGACACTCGACCTTCGACATCCGACATTTGATGTTCCCCCTCCCCCAACGAAAAACGGGGCTCGGAGCATCATCGCTCCGAGCCCCGCGTCCTTCTCTCCCGCCCGCCGTCGCTTCAGGCGGCGATCCTGGGCGCCGCGCTGACCGACGCGGTGAGTTGCCCGCTGCCGCCGACGCCGAAGTTGACGTTGAACTCCGCGGTCGGCCCAACGGCGGTGGAGCGGACGGCCCTGACGCGGTAGGTCACCTGCCCCGCGCCCGCCCCGGCCGGCAGGGTCGCGTCGATCCACTTCCTCATCCCGCTGGCCCCGACGAACTCGTATTCCGGCGCGGCGCCGATGCGCCGGTAGACCTGGTAGATCGCGCCGTGGGCGTTGCCCGGGTTGTGGCACTTCCAGGTGAACTCCAGCGACCCGTCGTTCAGCAACTGCACCTTGAAGTTCGACGGCAACCCGGGCGCCGGCGCCGGTCCGGGGATGGCCGGCGGGGGGATCTGCGCCAGGTTGTAGGCGTTGTTGTTGCCCTCCATGGCCGCCCTGACCTTGACCTGCTTGATGACGTCCGCGCCCGCGCGGGCCATGGCGTCGACCGCGTCGTAGAACTCGACGGTGGCGACCTTGGCCGCCTGCCGCGCCTGCTGCGCCGCCTCGAACTTCGCCCGCGCGGCGGTCGCCTTGGCCACCACCGCGGCGACGACCGGGGCGCTGCTGCCCATGGCGACGGCGCTGGCGGTCCACGCGGCGGCGTGGTTCTCGTAGAACTCGATCCTGGCGACGCGGTCCTGGGGAACGATGCTGCTCATACGGCACTCCTCGCAATGCCCGGCGCCCGTCGCC
>DASQDR010000209.1:0-13998 GCA_035634055.1 Tepidisphaeraceae bacterium
CGCCGGGAGAGGGTTAGGGTGAGGGCCGGGCCAGGCAGGATGCTTGAGGACTGACGATTGGAACTTGAACGGCGCGCGCCGCGACGCCTTTCAAGTCTTCAATCCACAATCTTCAATCGTCATGCCCGCCCGTAGCTGTTCTTCCCCCTCACGCACTCTCACCGCACTCACGGCGCCGTGGTCGGGGCGGTCGTGCGCGTGGTGGCGGGCGCGGTTGTCGTCGTGGAGGCCGGCGTCATCGCCTGCGTGGTCGTCACCGGCAGGGACGGGATCGGCGTCTTGGGGAGGACGTCGGTTACCTCGCGGTCGCCCACCAGCACCACCAGCGCCACCATCGTGTCGATCGCGCGCTGGAGCTGCGCGTCGGTGGTGGACTGCGTCGTCGCCGGCTGGGTGGCCGAGCGGGTCGTGCTCTTGGAGATCGGGCGCTTGAACAGTTCCTGCTCGTAGCGCATCTGCATCGCCGCCCGCTCCTGCTCCGGCGTCATCGCAACGGTGATCTGCGGCTGCACGCCCCAGTCGGTGGCGTCCTTCTTGCGGTGCACCAGCCGGCCGCTCGGCAGGTAGTAGTAGGCGACCGTCAGCTTCAGCTCCCCGCCCTTGGCGTCCAGCGGGATCAGCTCCTGCACGCTCCCCTTGCCGTAGCTGCGCTGCCCGACGACCAGGGCCCGCTTGTTGTCCATCAGGCTGCCAGCGACGATCTCGGCGGCGCTGGCGGAGTGCTCGTTGACCAGCACGATCATCGGGAAGTACGACAGCGTCCCCTCCTCCTTCGCCTCGACGACCGCCTCCGGTCGGCTGCGGCCCTTGGTGCTGAGGATGACGCCTTTATTGAGGAACAGGTCGACCACCTCGATCGCCTGGTCCAGCCGCCCGCCGGGGTTGAACCGCAAATCGAGGATCAGCCCCTTCATCCCGTCGGCCAACAGCTTGTCGAGCGCGCCCTTGAGGCTGTCGTGCGTCTCGCTGGTGAACTGCGTGATGCGCAGGGAGGCGATCTTCGGGTCGTCGCAGCAGTAGTAGTCCCAGTCGTTGCTCTGGCGGCGCTGGAACCCCTTGATCGTCGGGATGATGATGTCCTCGCGGCTCATCTTCAGCTCCGCCTCCTCGCCGGTGGTGTGCTTGACCGTCAGGCGCACCTCGGAGCCGAGCTTGCCCTGGATCTTCTTGACGACCTCCGGCAGGCGCATGCCCTCGATCGATTCGCCGTTGACCTTGAGGATGACGTCCCCCGCCTGCACGCCCGCCCGGAACGCCGGGCTGCCGTCGATCGGGGTGACCACCTCGATCGGCCCGCCGTCGGGGCGCTGGTCGAGCTGGATGCCGACCCCGCGGAAGCTGTTCTCCAGCATCCGGTCGAAGTCTTCCTGCCGGCTCGGCGGGACGTAGACGCTGAACGGGTCGAGCTCCTCGAGCATCCCGTCGATCGCCCCCTCGCGCAGCTTGTCCTCGTCGACCGGCTCGACGTAGTTGCTGGCGACCTGGCGGTGGATGTCGACAAGCCGGCGGACGAACGAGTAATCATCGTCCCGCGGCGCGACCGAACCCGGGATCTGCAAGGCGAGGATCGCGATGAGCGCGACGGCGACGATCCAGGCGGTCTTCTCACGGTTCATGATGCGGGGATTGTAGTCCGGCGAGCGCCGGAACGGGAACCGGGCGTCACAGCGTTGCGATGAACCTGCCGATCGCCAGGCTCACTTGTTCCGGCTGCTCGATCGGGGCCATGTGACCGGCGTCGGGCACGATCGTGATCCGCGCGTGGGGGATCGCCTGCCGCATCTTCTCCGCGCCGGCCGGCGGGGTGATGGCGTCGTGCTGGCCGACGATCACCAGCGTCGGGACCGTGATGGACGGCAAATCGCGCGCGTGGTCGTCGCGGTCGCGCATCGCCAGCAGGGCCTGCTCGATGGTCAGCGGCGGGCACGCCTCCATGATGGCGCGGAGCTCGCGCGCGACGGCCGGGATGCGCTGTGCGGCGCTGGGGGCGAGCATCTTGGGCATCATCTGCTCGGCGACGGCGGCCGAACCCTTCTCGCGCACGAGCTGGACCATCTTGTCGCGCCCCTGCTTCCCCTCGGCGGTGTCGCCCTCGGCCTTGGTGTCCACCAGGATCAGGCCGCGCAGGTCGGCGGGATACTTCTTCGCGTACTCCAGCGCGACGTACCCGCCCATCGACAGCCCGCCGAGCACCGCCGGCAGCGCGCCCAGCTCGACCAGCAGCGCGCGCACGTCGTCGGCGAGTTGCTTCAGCGACGTGAAGGGGCTGGTGGACGCGGACCGGCCGAAGCCGCGCAGGTCGGGGGTGATGACGCGGAACATGTCCGCCAGGTCTTCCCGCTGCCGCGCCCAGACGCGCGCGTCGAGCGGAAAGCCGTGCAGCAGCACGAGCGGCGGCCCGCTGCCGGATTCCTCGTAGTGGATGGCCGTTCCCGAAATGGTCTTTGCCGGCATGGGTTGCTCCTTCGCTCTGGCGCGCGCGCGCGCGCTCCCCGCTTCGATGGCAGCGATCTTACATCTCAGCGTCACCGCGTTGAACACGCCGATCGATGCCCTACAATCGCCGGCTTGGACGGGGGCACGGGCACGGAGGCTGCCGCGCGCTGCGTAACGCCGCGGCGCGCTGGCGCGAACGATCGGTTGATGTCGGACCACACCCAGGCCAACCTGCGGCTGACGGACTTCATGGACGTGCAAACGCTCCAGGAGATCCAGGACAGCTTCGCCGCCGTCGCCAACGTCAAGGCGACCATCACCGATGCGCAGGGGAACCTGATCACCCAGCCGGTGCCGACGAAGGAATTTCTCAAGCGCCAGCAGACGCTGGCGGCAGCCGAGGAAGGCGACGGGCCGCAGCGCGCCGGCCGCGAGTACGTCGCGCCGATCATGGTCGGCGGGCAGCGGCTGGGGACCATTCGCATGGCCGCCAACGGCTCGCTGCCGGGGCTGGAGGACGCCCGCATCGCGCAGCTTGCCGAGAAGTTCGGCATGGACCCGAAGAAGGCGCGGACGCTGATCGCGCAGCTCATCCGCGGCCGCAACACCCGCCCCGCCGCCATCCAGTTTCTCTTCCTGCTCGCCAACGCGATCGCGCGGCTCTGCTACCAGGAGTACCAGCTCCGCCAGCGCATCAACGAGCTGACGGTCGTCTACAACGTGACGATGATGCTGGCCGACACGCGCGACCTCCAGGCGGTGCTCCAGCGCACGGTGCAGTTGGTGGCCGACGTGATGGGCGTCAAGGCCGCCTCGATCCGCCTGATCGACCAGGAGCACGACGAGCTGGTGATCAAGGCCGGCCACAACCTCTCCAAGGAATACCTCGCCAAGGGCCCCGTCCGGCTCAGCCGCGCGGACATCGACAAGACCGCGCTCGGCGAGCAGGGTTACGAGTACGTCCGCAACCTGACCGACGACCCGCGCACGCAGTACCCCGAGGAATCGAAGCGCGAGGGGATCGTCTCGATGCTGTCGGCGGGCATGCGCTACAAGGGGCAGGCGGTCGGCGTGCTGCGCGTCTACACCGCGGAGGAGCAGGTCTTCACGCCGTTGCAGATCGACCTGCTCAAGGCGGTGGCGGCGCAGGCGGCGGCGGCGATCGAGAACACGCGGCTCATCACCGAGGCGATCGAGGCCGAGGCGCTGGAAAAGCAGGTCACCATGGCCGCCGACGTCCAGCAGCGAATGATCCCGCGCACGCCTCCGGAGATCCCGGGGCTGGACCTGTCGGCGGTCTACGTGCCCGCCTACACGCTCGGGGGGGACTTCTACGACTTCATCACCCTGCCGGACAACAACCTTGGCATGGTGATCGCCGACGTCAGCGGCAAGGGCGTCCCCGCCTCGCTCATCATGGCCTCGGTCCGCGCCGCGCTGCGGGCGCAGGTGGACAACGTCTACTACCTGTACGAGGTGATGCGGCGGGTGAACATGATGCTCTACCGCGACACCCGCGACACGGAGTTCGTCACCCTCTTCTACGGCGTCTACGACCCGGGAAACAAGCGCCTCACTTACTGCAACGCCGGGCACCCCGCGCCGCTGGTGCTGCGCGACGGGAAGATCATCGAGCTCGGGAGCGACAACATGGTGCTCGGCATCAATCCCGACGAGCCGTACAAGCAGTCGCTGCTGGAGCTCAAGAGCGGCGACCAACTCCTGATCTACACCGACGGCGTGACCGACGCGATGAACTACAAGCAGGAGCCGTTCGGCAAGAAGCGCCTTTACGAAGCCTTCTCCGCCGGCGGCGACAGCGCCGAGACCGTCGCCCAGAACCTCCTGTGGCAACTCCGCAAGTTCGTCGGCATCAGCAAGCGCAGCGACGACGTGACCATGATCGCGGCGCACGTCCTGTAGCGGAGACCGCCGGCAAGGCGGGAGTCCAAGTGAAGCGCGGCGAGGCGGCCTCACCGCCCGACGATCCACTTCATCGCGCGGACGAAGCGGTGGCGGAGGCGGAGGATTTTCAGGCGGAGCTCGAGCTTGGCAAGGCTGGCGTCCTTGGGGTTGATGTCCAGCCCGCGGCGGGTCCAGTCCAGGGCGGCGTCGTAGTCGCCGAGGTGCTCGTGCGCCAGCGCCAGGTTGAAGATCGCCAGCGGGTTGCACGGGGCGATGTTGAGCGCGCGCTGGCAGGCTTCGATGCCGTCGTGGAAACGCTGCCGTGCGAACTGCGCCACCGCCAGGTTGATCCACGCGCTGACGTTCTTCGGCTGGAGCTGCACCAGCCGCTTCAGGGTGGCGACGGCGAGGCGGTTGTCGCCGCAGTCCATCAGCAGGTTGCCGAGCCCCAGCAGGACATCGGGCTCCTCCGGCTTGAGCAGCAGCTCGCCGCGGAGGTGGCGGCGGATCTCGGCGGGCTCGCGGCGGCGCTGGTGGATCTTCGCCAGTTGCAGGTGCGCGCCGGGAAAGGTCGGGTCCAGGCGCAACGTTTTAAGCAGCTCGGTCGCCGCCTCCTCGTCGCACCCGCGGCCGACCAACCAGCGGCCGTGGGCGTAGTGCGCCGCCGGCTCGTCGGGCGACATCTCGATGGCGCGGCGGATCTTCTCGCCCGCCTCGTCGACCCGCCCCATCTCCAGCAGGAGCTCCCCCAGGTCCAGCAGCGTGTCGGTGCAGCCGGGGTCCTGCCGCAGCCCCGCAAGGTAGTGCCGGCGCGCCTGCTCCAGCTCCCCCTTGGCCCAGAGCGCCTCGGCGATGCGCACGTGGGCGTCGGGGTGGGTCTCGTCCAGGTCCAGCGTCTTGCGCCAACAGAAGATCGCCCGGTCGTACTGCCCGCGCGAGTGCAGGCTGCACCCGATGTAGTAGTAGCAGCGCGGGCAGTGCTCCTTGTACAGCCGGGCGAGGTAGAACATCTCCTCGGCCTTCTCGTGCTCGCCCAGCTCGGCGTAGGTGATGATGCGGTTGCAGTAGCTGGGCTCGAAGGAGGGGTCGATGTGCTCGATCTTCTGGAACGTGTTCAGCGCCTGCTTGAACCGCCCGACGCGGTGCAGGTCCATCCCCAGGCGGCTCATGGTCTGAAGATCGTTTGGGTCGATGTCCAGCGCCTGCTTGTAAGCGTCGATCGCTTCCTCGGCGCGGTCCAGCTCATCGAGGGTGACACCCAGGTTGTAGAACCAGCCGGAGTTGTAGGGATTAATGGCGATGGCGGCGCGCAGCTCTTCCACCGCCTCCTGGAGCTTGCGCTGCTCGAAGAGCTCCTGGGCCCGTTCGACGCGTCGCTCGGCATCGTTCCAGTCGTTCATGACGCCCGCTTCCGGCCGCTGTTCACGAGAAACGGCAAGGGTCTGGTGCGCGGTCCAACCGCTGCGCGGATGACAGAGCCGCTAATCTACCTCCCGCGGCGAAAAATTTACAAGACGCCGCGCACGCCGCTGCCGGGAATTTTCGCCCCTGCGGGCGATTCGTATCCACTGATGCGGCCGCGACTTTTCCGCGGGGGGGAAATACAGTATTTTCCGCCCGCGGGACCTGGGTCGGCGCGCCGGTTCGACCGATCAAATCAAATGTGCGGCCCGGCCGTGCGCCGGAGGGCTGCCGACCGGGCGCGCCGCGGATGTCGGCGCGGGGCGAACCGGACCGGCTGCTTCGGCCGCCGGTGGGCAGCAACGTCCCGCCCCCGCGCTGAGGCTACCGGCCGAGCGGGCGTCCCGCCGCGGCGCGCGGAGGGGCAAAGGAGACGGGCAACAGCGTGCGGCGACCGCGATGGGCCATTTTGGCGATGCTGGCGGCGACGGGCAGCCCCGTCGCCGTGACCGCCCGCGCCATGGCCCAATCCGTCCCCCCGCCGCCCCCCCCGCCGGTTCCCGCCGCCGCTCCCGCTCCGGCTCCCGCGCCGGGCGCAGCCGCGCCTGCCGCGCCGCGGGTAACCGACCCCATTCAAACGCTGCGTGCGCCGGTCGTCCCCCAGGCCGACCGCGACGAGGCCGCCCGCCGGCTCGTGCAGCGGAGCACGCCCGAGGCTCGCCAGGCGCTGGCGGCGGTCCTGGCGGACGCCAGCAACCCCCGGGCGCAGCTTGCCGTCGCCCGGGCGGTTCCGTTCGACCCCGCCGCCCCGCCCGCGCTGGTCGGACCGCTGATCGGGTTGATCGGCCACGATCCCACCCTGACCGACGCCGCCATCCAGGCGCTCGGCACCTTCCGCGACAACGAGGAGGTGCGAAACCGCTTGATCGGCATTGCCTTGGACCAAGGCCGGCAACAGCGAGAAGCGAGCCGGCTGCCGGCGATCCGGGCGGTGGGCACGATGGTCGAGAAAGAGGCGGCCGCCGCTTTGGTCGGCTTGGTCGGCAACGACGCCGAGAGCCCCGCCGTCCGAAAAGCCGCCGCCGAATCGCTGACCGGCATGACCGGCCTGAGCTTCGGGCAGGACGCGCCGCAATGGCAGCGCTGGTGGGCGGCGAGCGCGCCGCGCCCCGACGCGCAGTTCCAGCGCGAACTGCTCGAGGCGCGCGCCGCCCGGCTGGCGCGGCTGGAGCAGCGCTTCGACCGCGTCGTCCGCGAGTCGCAGTCGCTTCTGGCCGACGCATACCAGACCGCGCCGGAGCGGGTTCGAGAGCAGATCCTCACCCGCTACCTCCGCGGGGCCGAGCCCGAGGTGCGCGTGGTCGGCGTGCAGCTCGTGCAGGAAGACTTCAAGCAGAACCGCCCGATCCCGGCTTCGGCGCGAGAGCAGCTTCGCACGATGCTCGGCGACAGCTCCGCCCGCGTGCGGGCGTCGGTGGCGCAGGCGCTGTTTTTCCTCAACGATCCCGGCGCGGTGGCAGCGCTGCTCCAGCAGCTCAGGCAGGAGCCGGACGCCGACGTTCGCGCGGCGCTGGCCGAGGCGCTGGCGCCGACGCGAGACCTGCAAGTGGTCGAGCCGCTTCTCGGCCTGCTGCGCGACCCTTCGACCGCGGTGGCGGAAGTGGCGGCGGACGGGCTCCGCGAGCTGGGACCGCTGATCGAAAAGGACCAGAACCTCTCCCGCCGGGTTGCCCAGGAGCTGCGCGAGGCGCTGGACGGCCGCACCGGCTCGCCCGGCAGCGGCGCGCTGCGATCGGCGCTGGTGGAGGCGATGGGCCCGCTGCGAAACCCGGAGCTGCGCGGGATCTACATCCGGATGCTCCGCCCCGGCGAGCCGCCACCGGTCCGCATCGCCGCCCTGCGGGCGCTGGGCCGGCTCGAGCAGCCCTGGGCCGCCGACATCGTCGTCAACGCGCTGGACGACGGGGAGCCGCAGGTCCGCCTCGAGGCGCTCAACGCGCTGGACACCACCGCCAATTTCGCCCACGCCCCGCGGCTGTACGACGTGCTGCGCTCGCCGCAGGAGAGGCCCGACATCCGGCAGCGCGCCTGGGAAGTGCTGCGCAACCGCTTCCCGGACGAGACGGCGACGGTGCCGCAACTGTTCCGCTGGGTCGATCGCTTCAAGGAAGAGCCGGAGCGGCGGATCGAGATCCTCCAGGTGCTGGCGCAGCGGCTGGTGGCGGCCAAGGACGAGGCAAACCTGGCGACGGTCCGGCAGAACATCGGGCAGGACCTCATGAAGCTGTCGGAAGCTGCCGCCCGCGCCGGCGACGCCGCCGGCGCCACCGCGCGCGCGGAGGAGGCGGACAAGTACTTCGACCTCGCGCTGGAGTTCTTCCGCGGCAACCCGAACCAGGCCATGATCACCAGCGCCCTGCTCGAGCAGCGGATGGACGCCCTGCTGGCCAGCCGGCAGTACCCCCGCGCCGCCGACTTCGCCGCCAGCTCCATCGCGCTGAACAAGCAGAACCAGGAAGCGGTCGGGCGCAAGATGCGCAACGAGGTGGACCGCCTGCGCAACGGCCAGCAGCTCCGCGCCGCCGTCGAGCTGATCGACGCGATCAACCGCATGCGCCCGCCGCTGGAGGAGCCGTACGCCGGCTCGATCAAGACCATCGAGAACGACCTGCGCCAACGCCTCAACCCCAACCGCGCCGAGCCCCAATCCGCCATCGGCAGCGGGCAGTGACGGGCCGGGCGCTGCCATCAGCTGCCGGCTGGTCGAATGCGTTTCCGCTTCCACACGCATGCTCGGGCGACTGCCGCCCCGCGCGATCGGGCGGCGGGAACTCTTCGCGCGTTGCGCGTATCATCGCCGCATGGCCGAGATCGATACCGACCGGCTGATCTGGATCGTCGTGGGGATCCAGCTCACCGCCGAACTGGGGGACCGGCCGTTGGCTTACAAGGTGGAGGCGGAGATGAAGCGGCGGCTGGGCGAGAAGCTCGGCGCAGCTCCGCCCAACGGGCCACCCCGGCTCGCGCCCGTCGTCGTCAGCGACGTGTTCTACCTCAACAGCGAGGAAGCGCAGGACCGCCCCGCGATCAGCATCGGCGGGCCCGGCATGAACGCGCTGGCGGCCCTGCTGACCGACCAGCTCCCCACGCCGGTGGCCATCGAGAACACGCTGGTGATCCAGATGGACCTGGAGCTGAAGGACCAGCGCGTCAGCGTCTGGGGCATGAACCACCTCGACACCGTGCGCGCGGTGGACCTGTTCGTCTCAAAGGGCTACCTCGACACCTTCGTCGACGGCGTCATCGCGCGGCTGGAGCAGGAGGAGGACGACGACCCGGGGACGCACGGCGGCTCCTGACCGCCCGCGGCGGCGGCGGCGGCGGGATCCCGGGCCGAGCACCAACGCGAATCAGAGCCCGGAGCAGGCGCCCAGAGAGACCGACGTCTCCACGGCGGCGGCCATGAAGGACGAGGCCGAGGTGATGGCGCCCGCTGCGCGCTGAGGAACGGCGCTGGGGCTGGGGGGCGCGCCGTGAAACGAGATGGCGCGGTCGTAGATGGACATCAGCCGGTCGTAGTTGATGTCGCCATTGAACTTCTGCACGTACTCCAGCCGCGCCGGCTCGCGCATGCGCGCCAGCCGGGTGGGATCGCCCGTCAGCTCGCGCACCTTGGCGGCCAGGTCGTCGGCGTCGCCGGAGCGGAAGTGGAGCCCGCTCACGCCGGAGGTGACCAGTTCGGCCGACGCGCCGTAATCGGAGACCAGCACCGGCGTCCCCTTGGCGAACGCCTCGGCCACGCTGCGCCCGAACGTCTCGTAGGTGATGGAGGGGGCGACCAGCAGCGACGCGTCGCCGATGTGCGACAGCGCCTCGGCGAGCGGGCGCCGCCCGAGCCACTCGATGCGGTCGCTGCGACGGCAGGCGTCGGCCACCCGCTCGGCCAGCGGGCCGTCGCCGATGATCCGCAACGGCAGTTGCAGACCGTGGCGCAGCCACGCGTCGAGCAGGACCTCGATCCCTTTTTCCGGCGCGAGGCGGCCCACGAAGATGGCGCCGCCGCGGGCGCCGGCGCCAACACCGGGATCGGGGAAGACGAAGTTGGGCTTGACCGCGATGCGGTCGGGCGAGAACCCGCCCTCAATGAACTTCCGCCGGGCGAACTCGCTCGGCGTGAAATACATGTCGACCGCCCGCCGCCAGGTTCCCACCGCGCGATGGGCGCTGACCATGGCGGCGACCATGGCGGTCGCCCCCAGTTCGCCGCGGTAACAGCGGTGCACGATCGCCGGCCACTGCACCTTGCGCCCGAGGCATTCCTCGCACGCCCGCCCGTCGCGCAGGAACAGCGAGTTGGCGCACAGCAGCCGGTAATTTCGCAGCGACTGCACCACCGGCACGCCCGCGCGGCGGGCGGCGTAATAGGCGGCGGGCGAGATCAGCGGGAACGTGTTGGTGCAGTGCATCACCTGCGGGCGCTCGGCGCGCAGCAGGTCGCGCAGGCGGCGGTACACGTCACCATGCCAAAGCGTCCGCGCCGCCAGCCGCAAACGCCCCATCTGCGGGATCACATTATTGTGCAGGGTGAAGCGCAGCACCGTGTGCCCGCGCGCCTCGAGCAGGCGCGCTTCGTCGTCGAACGACTGGTCCTCACCACCGGGCTGCTGGTAGTGGTTGTGGCACAGTAAGACCTTCACCGCTCTCCTCGCACCCCGACCGCCCCCGCACTTCTCGCACGGCACTTCTCGCACGGCACTTCTCGCAGGGCACTTCTCGCAGGGCACTTCTCGGACGGCACTTCTCCCGACCGGCACCGCTGCTACATTCCGTCGGCGACGCCGGCAAGCTTACTCGAAAATCGCTGCCCCGGCCTTTGGCAGACGTGCCCCCGGGCCGGATAATCTCCATTGCGTCGGCAACGGACGCAAGCGGGCGGTTGTGAATCCTTTGTGAAGATCGGGCCGCCCGCGCGCCGCCTTGAGCTTTGCCCGGGCGGCGCGGCAGGGCTTGCCCAGAATCTCGCGTAGGGCTGCCGGGCGACGCCGCGTTTGGCGACCAGAGGGCGAGGAAGCACTATCAACGAACATGCGCCTGCATTTCCTGCCGCGACGGTGCGCCGGCCGGGCGGGGCCGCCGACGCCCTCGCGCGCGCCGCGGCGACGCTTCGCCGCCCCGCCGTGCTGGCGATGTTCGACCAGGCCGCCGTGAGCGGCGCCAGCTTCCTCACCACCGTTCTTATCGGTCGCTTCGCTGACCCGCAGCACCTTGGGATCTACTCGCTCGGCTGGTCGGTCGCGCTGGCGCTGATGGCGGTGCAGATGTCGCTGGTGACGACGCCTTACGCGGTCCACCACCACCAACCTCACGTCTGCCCACGGGCCTACGCCGGCAGCACCGTCATCATGCAACTGGCAATGCTGGCGGCGGTGCTCGCGGGCCTTCTGGTCGCCTGCGCGATCGTGCCCGTGGCCATGCGGCCGGCGGCGTGGGCGATGGCGCTGGCGGTGCCGCTCCTGCTGCTGCGGGAGTTCGGGCGGCGGATGGGGTACGCGCGGTTATCGGTCGTGACGGCCCTGGCGGTCGACATGCCCGTGGTGGCCTTGCAAATTGCAGGACTCGCGCTGCTGGCGGCGGCCGGGCGGCTGTCGGCGGCGACGGCGTTCCTCGCCCTTGGCGCCGCCGCCGCGACCGGCGCCGCCGTCGGAGCGGTCGCCCTGCGCCGCCAGATTGCCTTCCGCCGCGACGCGCTCGGCGCCGACGTCCGGCGAAGCTGGGCCTTCGGCCGCTGGATCGCCGGCGCGCAGGTGCTGGGCGTGCTCAACACGCAGGGCGTCTTCTGGCTGGTGGCGGCGGTGCTGGGGACCGTATCCACCGGCGTCTACGCCGCCTGCCTGGCCATCGTGCTGCTCTGCAACCCGTTCATGCTCGCCGTCGGCAACATCCTCACCCCGCGCGCCGCCGAGACCTTCGCCCGGCACGGCCCGATCGCGCTGCGGCAATTGATTGCCCGCGCGGCGACCGTTTTGGCGATCGTGATGGCGTTGTTCTGCGCCGCCTTGTTCTTCGGCGGCGACCCGCTCGTGCAGTTGCTCTACGGCGCTGAGTACGCCGGCCACCGCACTCTGATCGTGCTGCTGGGGCTCACGTTCCTGGTCGGCGCCGTCGGCATGGCGATCAACGACGGCATTCGCGCGCTGGGCCGCGCCGATATCGAGTTCACCTCGACGCTGCTGGACTCGGCCATCACCGTGGGGCTGGGGCTGCTCGGGCTCTACTGGCTCGGTCTCGTTGGCCTCGCCTGGGCGAACCTGCTTGGCGGGGTTGCGGCGCTGGCGCTTCAAGCGACGGCGTTCCGTCGGCTGCTCCGCGCCACGCCACCCGCGGAGGCCACCGTGAATGGCTCCGCACGCGCGCAGGAGCCCGCGTGAGGATCGCCCGCCACCTGCCCCGCTTCCGCCGGGCCGAGGGCGAACTGGCGGAACTGGCGGCGCGCGAGCGCTGGTCGGCGGCGCAGATGCGCACGTTCCAACTCGAGCGCCTCAACGCCCTTTGGTCGCACGCGGCTCAGCACGTGCCGTACTACCGGGCGCTCGCCCGCGAGCGCCGCCTGCCGCCGCGGTTCGATTCGCTCGATCAGTACCTAAGCGCAATGCCGATCCTCGGCAAGGAAACGCTCCGACACCGTTCCCAGGAATTCGTCTCCGCCGTCGCCGGCCCCGGCAAGTGGCGGTCCACTTCCGGGTCGACCGGCGTCCCGATGCGCTTCTTCGCGTCGGCCCCGACCCACCAGGCGATCCTGCGCTACCAGTATCGCTTCCGCCAGGCGTGGGGACTGGAGCTGTTCGACCGATCCGCCTTCTTCGGCGGGGGCGGACCGACGCGGGCTCGTCGCGGTTTGAAGGCGTTCGCAAGTGCCGCGCGCGAAGCGATCACTGATCGCCTGCGCAACCGCGTTCGCCTGCCAGTTCACCAGATGGGCTCCGCCGACCTGACGCGGCAGCTCCGGCGGATGGAGCGCCTGCGCCCGACCTACCTGTACGGATACAGCCGGGCGATCCACCTGCTGGCGCTGGAAGCGGCGGCGCGCGGCTTCCGCTGCGAGTCGCTACGCGTGGTGATGATGACGTCCGAGCCGGCGTTCCCGCACATGGTCGCCGCCGTCGAGCGCGCCTTCCGCGTGCCAGCGGTTATCGAGTACGGCTCGACCGAGTGCGGCGTTACCGCGTACGAGTGGCCGGACCGCACCCTTCGCGTCCGCAGCGATCACGTCCTGATGGAAACCGTGCCGCGCGCCGACGGGCGGTACGACATCGTCAAGACGGTCCTGGACAACCTCGACTTCCCGCTGCTGCGCTACCGCATCGAGGACGTGACCGACGCCCCGCTGGGCGCGACGGACGAAGCGTTCCCAACCCTGCTGAACGTCGGCGGCCGCAACGATGACGTCCTCTACGCCGCCGACGCCACGCCCGTGCATCCGACCGAGATCGACCGCATCTTCGAGTCCACCGATCACCCGACCGTGCGCCGCTACCGCCTGCACCAGTCCGCCCAGGGCGACATCCTGGCGCAGGTTGAACCAATCGCGGGCGCGCGGGTCGACCCTGCCGCCATCCGCGCTGCCATCTCCCGCGCCGTCCCCGGTCGAGGCGTTCGCGTCGAACTCGTCGCCAATGTCCCGCAGACCTCAGCGGGCAAGCACCGCCCCATCACGTCCGACTGGCGGCCGTGAGCGGATCTTGGTTCGCGACGGAATGATGTGGACGGAGCCCAGCAACGCGAAAACCCCAACTCTGGCGAGCTGGGGTCTTGCAAGTGGGCCCGACAAGATTCGAACTTGTGACCTCGTCCTTATCAGGGACGCGCTCTAACCAACTGAGCTACGAGCCCGAGCGGTCGGTTGGGGAGGAAGATATTACGCGTGCCGGTTCGGGTGTCAATGCGAGCCGCGGGCGGGCGCGGCTTGACACCCTTGGCGGGCGGTCGAATGATCCGGTTGCGCCGCGCGAGCGCGCGTTTTGCCGCTGGCGCCGGCGCCCGCCGCACCATCGTCGACGGGCTTGCGCGAACTGGAGAGAGCGTCATGGCCGACGAAAATGCCGCCGCTTCGGCGAGCTTCAGCGTGCTGTTGTTGACCGCGGCGCCGCCGGGGCACGCCGTCGAGGCCGGTGGCGCTTACGTGAAGATCGACGGGCGGGAGGCGCTGCTCCGCAGCGTCGAGCTGTTCCTCAACCGCGACAACGTCAAGCAGGTCCA
>DASQDR010000210.1:0-32561 GCA_035634055.1 Tepidisphaeraceae bacterium
AAGTGACAGCCGAGCGCGCGCGGTCGCGGTCGAATCGGTCGACCTCGCCTGCCGCGGTCGCGACTAATACGAATCGGGAAAACTCGACGCGCGTTGACTGTAAGGGCGACACCACTTGTGTCGCCCGCATTCGCTGCCGAAGAGGGCGCGACGCGACTCTCGCCCCTACGAGCGCGGCCACTTTTCCCGGTCCGTATAAATAGGTGGACTTCGCCTGCCGAGTGATCGCCGCGGCGGCCGGACTGCTGCGCGTGGAGCATCGCGCGCACCCCGCTTCACCTTTGCGTCGCGGGCGGCGACGTTGGCGTCGGCCCGGCACGGGGGACGGTGAAGCTTCGCACGCGCGTGCGCGTGCCTTCGCCCCGACCCAGCACCGTCACGTCGCGGAATACCACTTCCTCCCCCCAGAACTCCACGATGTCCGCGGTCTCCTCGGCGACGCCCGCGTCGGGGCGGAGGATGACGTCGACGGTCGTCGCCTTCAGGACCGGCGACGGCCGCCCGTCGCCTTCGAAGTGGGGGATCCCGCCGAGGCGCGTTTGCATTGCGCCGTCGGCGCGACTGTAGGCGGTGGTGCCGACTGGTAGCTCGCGATCGCCGTCGCGGACAAAGATCTTGAACGCCAGGTCCACCGGCGGCCGGACGGCGCGAAAAGTGACGTGAGGCACAACGTCCGACAGCCGCACCTCCGCGACCTTGATGCAGCGCTGGACCTCTGCCCGCAGCTTCTCGTCCACGACCGGCCGCGCCAGCGGCGTCTCGCGGCCGACCAGCTCGAACTTCAACGGCACCTCGAAGTTCACGTCCGCCAGTGCCGTCTGAAGGTCACCGGAGTATAGCGCCCGCATCGACTGCTGCCGGTCGGCGACCCACTTTCGTATCGCCTCCGGATTGCTCGTCGGCGGCGGGACCGTCGTTAACGGGATGGCGCGCTGCGACGGGGTCGGACCATCGACCACCCGGATGCGCCCGCGCATCACGCCGGCCTGAGGCCCGTCCGGCGCCCCTTCCAGCGCGGCCCGCCCGCGGGGCGCGAACTCGCCTCCCGCCAGCGCGGCCGGAATCGCAGCGAGCACCCGCCAAGCCACGTCCATTGGCTTCGTTCCCGCCATGAGGTCGTGCCCGCCAATCTCCAGCGCGTCGACGCGGATGTACGCGGTGAGATCGCGCCCGCGCCCGACCCGCGCGGCGCCAAGGGCGAGCCGGCCGCGAATGCGCCCGTCGCGCCGGATTTTTTCCCGCGTGCGGAACTGGACGAGGTCGCGCACCGCCTGCCGCGCGTAGGTCGCCCACTGCTCATCGGTGACGTCGCCGGCGCGGCGGGACTGCTCGACCACGTCGCCCCACTCTCCCAGCCAGGGGCGGGTCGCGTCCGCCTGCGCCCGCAGCGCGCGGGCGACGAGGTCGGCCGACTGCTGCTTGGAGAGCGTTCCCGCCTTGCTGCGGGCGAGCAGTTCGCGCAGCGCCGGAAGGCTCACCTGCGCATCGCGCGATTCCGCCTCGCGCGCCAGCCACCAGACCGGCTTGCGCTGCTGCCAGTCGACGTTGTTGGCGCGCCCCCACCCGACGACCGCCGGCAGCCCCAGGCCCGGGACGAGCAGCGCCGCGCCCACGGCAGCCACGCGCCACCGCCGCTGCCGGGCACCGATGGCAACGGCATCCGCGCCCTCAAGGTCCGCGCCGCACTCGGAGCAGCGGCGTGCCTCCGGCGGCGTGCCCACCAGGTCGAACCCACATTGCCCGCACATCGGATGGTCCCCCACCACCCGCCCGCGCGCCCCCCGCCAGACGAGGTAGCCCCCCGTCAGGGCCGACAACGCGGCAAGGATGAGGAGCGTGGGGAGGAGCACGAAGGCCGATCCGGTTACCCGTTATCCCCTCTGTGGTTGCTGGTCATGACCTCGCGGATCAAGGACGAAGCATGAAGGTGGCTGCCGCACAAGGCGGGCGGTGCGCGATGGGTTGCTTCCGACGGGGGGCCGCCCGGCCTTCCGCGCCATTCAAGTCTTCGATCCTCAAGTTCCAAGCCTCACACGTCGCAGATCTGCACCGCCTGCGCGAGCGACGCGAAGTGGTCCTTCTTCTTCGGCACGAATTCCTGGGCGACGTATCCCTTGAATCCGAGGTCCACGATCGCGCGCATGATCGCCGGGTAGAACAGTTCCTGGTTCTCGTCCAACTCGTTGCGCCCCGGCACGCCGGCGGTGTGGTAGTGGCCGATGCGGTCCTTGTACTTGCGGATGGTGGCGATCACGTCCCCCTCGTCGACCTGCATGTGGTAGATGTCGTACAGCAGCTTGAAACGGTCGGACCCCACTGCGTCGACCAGCTTCGCGCCCCACGCGGTGCGGTCGGCCATGTAGTCCTTGTGATTGACCTTGCTGTTGAGCAGCTCCATGCAGATGGTGACCTTCTTCTGCTCGGCCAGGCCGACGACCTGCTTCAGCGCCTCGGCGCAGTTCTTCAGCCCCTCGTCGTCGTCCATGCCGCCTCGGTTGCCGCTGAAGCAGATGACGTTGGGGAAGCCCGCCTCGGCCGTCGCGTCGATCGACGCGCGGATCTTGGTCAGGCACTCGTCCCAGTTCTCCTTGCGGTTCAGCCCCTTGGTCAGGCCGTGGCTCGGCGTCATGGTGCCGACGAGGTTGTGCTTCTTGAGCGCGTCGAACCAGTCGGGCCCGACCAAGTCGATTCCCTTCAGGCCGAGCTTCTGCGCGTTGGAGCAGAACTCTTCCTTGTCCCACCCCTTGAAGCACCACTGACAAACCGACTGGTTGACGCGGCCATTCTTGGAAGCGGGCATGTTCGAGCTCTCCTGCGTCGCCGCCGCCTGCTGCGCCATCGCCCCGGTCGCCCCCGCGCCGCCGGAGAGCGCCGCCGCCCCCACGCCTGCTGCCGTCTGAACGATCATGTTCCGCCGCGTGATTTTGTCTGCCATCGCGATCGCCTCCGCACGAGTGAAGAATCGAAGACCAGCATATCCGCCGGCCTGTCGGAGTGGGAAGAGGAGGCGGGCGAAACGAAAACGCCGCCGCCGCCAAGGCATTCTGGCGGCGGCGGCGGCGGTTCTGAGTATCGTCCAGCCGGTGGTTATTCGCGGCAGGCAAATCGCGAGGCGCGCTACGGGTTGATTGGCATGTAGTTGTACGTGTTCCACGCCGAGCCCGGTGGCTTCACCTCCTGGCCGTCCGCCACGCGCTCGAGGTAGCCCAGCACGTCGAGGAAGAATTCCCACTTCGCCAGCGCCTTGTTCTGCATGTCGCGGTCGCTGCGGCGGTCGACGATGGCGGTGCGGACGCTGCCGTCGGCGTAGAGCAGGTTGTACGCGCGGCTGTTGCCCTGCGCGTGGCCGGCGGTGCCGAGGTTGTACATGGCGTCGGTCGCCAGGGCGTAGGGCATCCTCGGGTACTGCTGCACCTTCGGCGCATCGCCCGCCCAACGACCCGATGGGACGGGGCTGGCCGGCACGCGCCCATAGCTGGCCAGCTTCGGCCACCACGGCCGCATGATGTCCTTACCCGCCACCGTTTGAATCTTGGGGTGCACGTTGTAGCGGTAGTTCTGGAGGTAGTCGGTCACGCCCTCCTGCGCCGCCGGGCACTGCACGATCTTGTTCGTGCTCAGGTGCTTTCGCTGGACCAGCCGGCCGATGTTCGCGCCGATATCGGCGCCCTTGTCCGGCCAGTCCTGCGTCCAGGTGTAGTTGTGGACCCCGCCCCAGTCCAGCGCGCCGTTGTCGAACCGCATCGGCGGGATGAAGCCCTTGTTCTCGTTGGCGTACATCACCGTGGCGGTGCCGATCTCCCGGATCTGCGCCGCGCACTTGATCTTCATGGCGTTGTTGCGCGCCCGGCTGAGCGTCGGCAGCAGGATGGAGATCAGCACCGCGATGATGCCGATGACCACCAGCAACTCAACCAGTGTGAAGCCGGTTCGGCCACGGGGCGAATACTTACCTTGCATGTTGAACCTCACGTCTCGGATCATGCCCCCGACAGTAGCGTCCGCTCATTACCGGCCCGGCGGATCGATCGGGACGGCGCTGAGCTCATCGTTCCACTTAGGCGGCGTCGTGACCTGCTGGCCGTCCGCGACGCGCTCCAGGTAGCCGAGCTGGTCCAGCAACCTCCCCCAGTCCCCGCCGGCGCGCTGCGCCCGCAGGTCGGTGACGGCCGCCTTCACGCTCCCGTCGGCATAGAGCAGGTTCCACGCGCGGCTGCGGCCTTGGGCGTGGGTGGCATGCTCCAGGCCGTACATCGGATCGGCCGCCAGGGCGTACATCATGGTCGGGAACCGAAATGCCTTTTTGGCGCCGCCCACGTTCGCCTGGACCTCGGTCTTGGGCACCTTGCCGTAGCTGGCGAGCCGCGGCCACCATCGCTGCCGGGCCGTCCCACCAAGCGGCAACGTCACGTCTTTCGGATGCAGGTTGTAGTAGTAATTGAAGCGGCCCAGCAGCGTCCCGCTCTGGTAGTTCTCCTTCGCCGAAGCGGGGCACCACAGGATCGGATTGTTTTTCCAATCCTGAGCCGTCGAGCTCAAGCTCTTGGTCGTCAGCAATCGGCCCAGGTTGACGCCCGGATCGTTGGGATCCTTGCCGGAGCTATCAGCCTGGTTCATGTGCACCCGGTTGATCTCCGCCATGTTGTAGTCAGGAATCTTCCCTGGCTTCGATCCGGACTCTTCCTGGTACACCGGCGGCAAGTAGCCGCGGTTGTTGTTGGCATAGATGACCGACGCGATCCCGACCTGTCGCAACTGCGCAGCGCACTTCACCCGCATGGCGTTGTTGCGCGCCTTGCTCAGCGTGGGCAGGAGGATCCCGATCAGCGCGGCGATGATGCCGATCACCACCAGCAACTCGACGAGCGTGAAACCCTTTCGCTTCATACAGCACCTCTTGTTCGACCAGCGTCCATACATCGTTTCGCAAGCTCCGTGCCTAAGGCGTTAACTGTTCAGCTTTCGCAGGAAAGACGTCAATATTTGAGCGCGCGGCCGGCAACGCCGGTTCGACCAGAACGGGCTCGACCATCGCGCGGATTCGTTCGGATGACTGCGGCCGCGACAGCCGCCAGACCAGTTGCTCGACGCCGCGTCGGCCGATCGATTCGGCGCGGATGTCGATGGTGGCGGGCACGGTTCGCAAGCTGAGCAGGTGGGGCTGCTCATTGTTGCACGAGATCAATTCTACGTCCCCGCCCGGGGTGGCGTTCACATCGTGTAAGGAAAGTGACGCTTCGACCGCGGGCACCAAACGATCCTCGGCGACGAAGAGCCCGGTGGGCCGCGGCGACAGGGCGAGCAGTTGCTCCACCATCATGTCCGCCGAGCTGACCAAGCTGTCGGACCGCCACAGGTCACCGGCGCGGTAGTCGCTGGCTTCCAGCACGTGCGCCTGCGCTTCGTCGCCGAAGTCGGCTGCCGCCTTGGTGAAGGAAACCGCCCGAACCTCCATCCCCCACGACCCGCCGGCGGCGCTGAGGAACGCGAGGTGACGGTGCCCTCGGCGGAGGAGGTAAGTGGCGGCGAGCTCGCCGATGGCGGCGTTGTCCGGCATCACCTGGTCGCCCCACGTGGGGCGCTGGCGGTTGGACATCAGCCAGACCGTCGGCATCGCCTGGAGCTGCCGCTGCACGTCCTCGCTGGGGCGCTCGCCGTGCAGGAGCAGGCCGTCAACGCGACGCTCCGCGATTCGCGGGGGGAGGTGGGCGGGGTCGGAGACGAAGCTGAACACCATGCTCAGCCCGTGCTCCTCCGCCGCCGCGCTCACCCCGCGCAACAGCTTCTCGAACGAGGGGGCGGGCCGGGAGCCCGAGGTGCCGAACACTAGGAAGGCGATGGTCGCTGACCGGGTGCCGCGCGCCGCACGGGGGGAGCCGCTACCGCGGCCGATGGGGGAGACGTTCAACTGACGCATCGCCCGTCGCACAGCCTCGACAGTCTCGGCCGCGACGTTGGGGCGGTCGTTAATGACCCGAGAGACGGTGGAGTTGGATACGCCGGCAAGCTGAGCAACTTCCCGCATGGACATCGGAGTCGCCTCTTTCGAGTGAAGTTGGGTTGAGTATTGTCACCTTACTGAAATAGGGCAACCACAAATGTGAAATTTTCACCGCATTTTCATGCCCGTTGCAGGAAAGATATCAGCACTTCGTAGTGGTGCTCGTGGCCTGGAACGAGACTAGCGCCAGCAAGTCCAGCCTGAAACAAGATTTGTGCGCAGGCAAAGGAGAGAAGAACAACCGCAAGAGCGCAAAGGAGATGTTCGCCGGAGCGAACGAAGATCTGCGGAGGGTCGGGCGGGCGGTCGCGGGGATCGGCTAGGCGCGGGCGGCCATGGCGGTCTCGTGCTCGACCACGAAGGGTTCAATGGTGGTGATGATGCGTTCGGGGACGTCGGTGTGCTCCAGCCGCCACAAGAGCTGGTCCACGCCGCGCCGGCCGATCGACTCGACACGGATGTCGATTACCGCCGGCCGAGGGTGCAGGCCGACCAGGTAAGGCTGCTCGTTGTTGCACGAGATGACCTCGACCCCGCCCGCCGCCAGGTCCACCCCGTGCTTTTGCAGCGCCGGCTGGATCATGGCGACCTGCATGTCGTCGGCCACGAAGATGCCGGTCGGTCGCGGCTCCAGGGCGAGGTAACGCTGGACGATCTGCTCGACCGACTCCACGCTGTACCCGTGCCAGTAGCCCGGCGCCTTCTCGTGGACCTGCTCGATCTTGTGCACGTGCGCCTCGGCGTCCGACGCGGTGGCGGCGAAGGCGTGGCCGTACATCCGAAGCGCCCAGTGGCCGGCGTCGAGGTTCAGGAACACCAGGTGCTTGTGGCCCCGGCTGAGGAGGTGGTTCGCCCCCATCTGGCCAATCTCAAAGGCGTCGGGCAGGACCTGATCGCCCCAGTCCGGCCGGATGCGGTTTCCCATCAGCCAGACGGTGGGGAACCGGCGCAGCTGCTCGCGGAACTCGCCGGCCGGCACGGCACCGTGCAGCAGCAACCCGTCGACGCGCTGGTCGAAGACCCGCCCCGGGACTTGGTCCAGCTCGGTGATATGGTTGAAGATCAGATTGAGGTCGTTGTTGGACGCCCCGCCAGACACGCCGCGGAGCAGATCCTCGAAGGCGGGCGTCGCGCGGCTGCGGGAGGCGCCAAGCACGAGGAAAGCGATATTTGCCACCCCCGAGCGCGACCGAAACGAGGGCTTCGGCCCCGGCCGGCGCTCGGACGGGGTGTAGCCCAGCGTCTTCATCGCCTTGCGCACGCTCTGCGCGGTTTCGGGGGCGACCCGGGGGTGGTTGTTGATCACGCGCGAAACCGTCGAACTGGATACCCCCGCCAGCTTCGCAACTTCAAAGATCGACATGCTTTGCCTCGCCCCTCGTGGTTCAGTTAACGCCCGGATTATTGAATACCCGCCCCCCCGCCGTCAATGCAATTTTCATCATCTACCGCGCCTTTCAACGTCGTACCGAGCCCCACCACAAGATAGACGTGGCGAGGCTGCCGCTTTTGCGGCTCACGCGGAAATCTATGGAAGGACCTTTACCGCCGGCCCCACCGCCGGACGGACAGGTTCCGTCTCCCGCAGGCGATAAACCCGGAAGTTTCGGATGCTTAAATGGCTGGTGACGGTGCGGAGGGCGAAGTGGCCACGGGTGTAGGCGGCGGGGTCGTCCAGCTCGAAAAGCTTCTTCTGGCCGCGCCAAAACTGTACTACGTTTCCCGCGGCGATCAGGCGGATCTTCTGGGGCACATTGGGGGTGATGAGGTCGGCCGCCCCGCGAAGGTCATGATCGGGTCGGAGCGGGCGGTTCTCCTTCTCCCCGATGTACCGGCGGAAGCGCGTCGTGGTGTTGCCGTTCCCGCCAAGGCCGACGTAATAGCAGCGCAATTGGTCGTAGTCGGCAAATCTGCCCGTCCGCTTCAAGGCGAACAGATCGTCCGGCGTGCGCGCGTCGATTGCCATCCAGAAGCAGTTGAGATCGCTCACCCGGTCGTTCTTCCCGCCCTGAGCGACGACGGTGGCGTCGTACTCGATCATTACAGGCCCGTCGAGGATCGGCTTGAACCAGACGGTACATCCCGCGGGGACGTCGATCTTCAAGCGCCCGTCGCGTGCCGCCACCGTGCCGGGCCGTTCCAGCTCGGCCACCCACTTCTGGGGATCAAGCGCGTGGAAGTCATCCGCGAACAACAGCTCGCCCGTGACGAAGCGCGAGTCTGGCAAGACCGGCCGCGTCGTCACAGCCGGCGCTGACGCCGGCGCTGACGCGGGCGACGTCGAAGCCGCCGTGAGAAGGGCGAGCAGTAGCGCCGCGAAGGTCATGGCGCCAACGCGTTCAGGTACCCCTCGAGCTTCGTGTACCCATCGGCGCCCACCTTGCCCGCATCGGCGGGGTTCGCGGGGTTCAGGCCGTGCTCGCGCTCCCAGGCGTCGGGGATACCGTCGTTGTCGCCGTCGGGCGGCGCCGCCGCGCTCGCCAGCTCCGGCCAGCCGCCGACCTCGTTCATCGAATCGATCTGCCGCCCGCCGCCGGTGCGAACCTGCTCGACCACGCGGGCATCGACCGGGTCGCGCTTCGGCAGCGAGCAGCCGGCGCGGGCCAGCACCGCGTCGAACGCCTCGGCCGCCGACGACGTCTTCACCGGCGGCGCCGCGAAGGGCTCGGGCAGGCGATGCCCGCCGTTGCGCAGGTTGAGGATGGCATCGTTGCCCGCTGCGCCTTCCAGCAGATTTCCGGAGAAGTACACGAACGTCTCGGGCCCGCCGGAGTGGAATGCCTTGTCGCGGTGCACCTTGGTGGACGGCCCCGCCTTGAGGTAGTTGCCGACGTAGTTGAGGCGCTGCTTGTTCCCCTCGGCGTAGCCGGCCATGGCGTCCCAGTCGTAGATGACGTTGTTGCGGAAGTCGATCTCCCCCGACGCCGGCCGCGGGTTGCGCGAGCGGTTGTGGGCGTAGAGGTTGTGGTGGTAACTCGCCCCCTTGCACTGGATGAGCGAGCCGAAGCCGTGGTTCCCCTTGTGGTGCCCGGCCCGGTGCAGCGCTTCGGTGATGAAGCACCACTGCACGGTGACGTTAGTCGACCCGGTTGTTGATAACAATTCGTCAACCCCCCAACTGGCCGAGCAGTGGTCGACGATGACGTTCTCGCAGTCGCGCACGGTGATGGCGTCACGCTCGCCGGGCGAGCCGTTCCCCGGGCGCACGCGCAGGTAGCGGATCACCGCGTCGTGCGTCTTCACGTACAGCTCGTAGTTCTTCAGGCAGATGCCGTCGCCCGGCGCCGATTGGCCGGCAATGGTGACGAACGGCTCGTCCACGCGCAGGCCGCTCTTCAGTTCAATGGTGCCGGAGACGCGGAAGAGGATCGTGCGCGGGCCCTTGGTCTTCACCGCTTCGCGCAGGGAGCCGGGGCCGGAGTCGTTCAGGTTGGTGACGAACAGCACCTTCCCGCCGCGCCCGCCCCTGGCAAACCGGCCGAACCCTTCGGCGGTGGGAAACGCCGGCTGCGACGTCTGCGCCGATGCCAGCGCGGGGGCCATGAGCAGGATCAGCAACGGCGCGCAGCGCCGCCAGGCGCCGAAGCGCAACCACTTTGGTGCGGCGGAGCGGGAACGTCTTAAGGTCATCGCATTCTCTCCCTCGAACTGCCAGTCAGCACTGCCACTATCGTGCCAGCGTGACGCCCATCAGTCCAATAACCACCTCGTTAGCGATGGCGCGGACGGTGACGGACTTCAGCGGCTTCTCCGGATCCAGCGGCAGGTCCACCACCGTTGCCGCCCCGCCCGCGATCGACCGGCCGCGCCCCTTGAGCGACGCCGCGTCGAGCAGGCGAACTTCGCCCGTTTTCAGGTCCACCCGCGGCGGGACCGGCTCCGCCCGAGCGAAGGCGAAATCGTCAGTGAAGTAGTCCTGCTCGATCGGCCACCAGTTCGTCGGGTTGTGCAGCGCCAGCGTTGCGGTGCTGCCGTCGGCGTAGGTCACGACGATCTCGCCGTTGTCGAGGCGGCTCTGCATGGCGTTGGTCGAACCGGCGACGAGGAACCACGCGTGCGAGGAGCGCCCTTCCAGCGGCACCGCCAGCTCGCGCGGGTAGTTGTCCCACTGGCTGACGAACGCCACGTTGGGCGCGTCGCCCTTGCCTGGCGTAGCGAAGGCGATCCCCTGCGGCAGCGCGATGCGCCCGCCGCCGGAGTCACTGGCGGCGCGCAGGCCGGTGTCGCTTATCTCCGGGATCCGCTTGTTCGTCGCCCACCCGCCGAACCCGTGCTTCGGCAGCGCCAGCGAGCAGTAAGGCGAGCGCGGGGACAGGTACTCGTTGGCGAAGATTTGCGTGACGCGGTCGTTGAACGCGCCGCTCAGCGCGATTGGCTCGAGCTTCGCCGCGCGGTCGCCGAGCTTGATGTTCCAGTTGGTCACCTCGCCGCGGACGGTCCCGCCGCCGGCGATGTCGAGCGCGACGATGTTCGCCCCCGGCACGAGGTGGTCGGCGGGCAGCGTCACCGGCTCCGAATCCTGCATCGGCGCGGCGATCACGGCCGCGCCGCCGGCGGCGGTCGCCTCCAGCGGTGCGGCCGTGTTGTTGCGCACGACGAAGCGGAGCGCGTCGGCCGACTGCTCCGGCGTTGGGATAATCTCGATCGGCGGGCGGACCTCGAAGGTGACCGGCAGCCACCACGTCAGGTCGCCCTGCCGCACCTTGGCGAAGGCGGTGCGGTGGCCCGGCTCTCCCGCCGCCGTCGCGCTCAGCGACTGCGGCTGTCGCGTGATGTCCGCCAGCGCCTGCTGCGGGTCGAAGACTTCCAGCAGCGTCGCCGGCGCCACGCTCACTTCCAGCGCCTCGCCCCGCGCCACGACCGCCGGTGCGGCGGCGACGGCGGGTTGGGCGTCGCGGTAGCGAATCGAGACTTCCCACCGCTCGGCGGGCGCGGCGACGACCTCGATCTCCGGCCGACCCACCACCTCTTCCATCCCCTTCCACTCTGCCGACTGCCCGTTCACGGTGATGGATGCGATGCCGACCGCACGCGCGCGGACGCGCAGCCGCAGGCGCATCGGCTGGGTGAAGCGCGATTCGATCACGAACTTCTCAGCGTCACCGTCACGGGTGAACGACGATCGCACCTTCGGGTGCTCGATGGACGCGCTCGACCAGTCGCTGGGGAAGCCGGGCCGGACCGTCAGCTCGCCCGCCAGCGCATCGGGGCGCAGGCCGAACAAACCTTCGACGATCGCGCGCGAGGTGATGCCGACGCCGTCGGAAAAGTCGCGCTGCGACTCGCTCCTGTAGGCGTCGAACTTGGTGGCCATGCCGACGTTGCCCGGGCACAGGCCGGTATACATGCTGTCGAGCAGCGCGCCCTTGAGCAGCGCGAACCCCTGCTCCGCCCGCCCCGCCTGGAAGCCCGCCAGCGCGGTGTGGATCGTCTCGCCCATCACCACGTTGTTGATGGACCAGAGGTACGGCATCCAGCGCGTGGTGGCGATCGTGTAGTGCCCGTCCGGCACGCCGGGGCCGCGCACGGGGATGCGGGCGAGCTGCGTCTCGACCTGGCGGGTCATCTGCCACGCCTGGAACGGGTCGGCCGCCTCGGAGTCGATCGTGTGATAATGCGTCCACGCCGCGGCGGCGGGATGGACGAGCCGCTTGCCGAGCAGGTCCTTGAACTCCGCGTACCACCCGCGGTCCGCCAGCCACAGCTCGCGCCGCATCGCCCGCGCGATCAGCTCGGCCTCGCGCTCGTAGGGCGTGGCGTCGGCGCCGATCCACCTGGCGACGCGGGCCGCCTGGCGGTTGTGATACAGGTTGTACGCCGTGCTGTGCGTCGCGCCGCCGCCGTGATACTGCAAATCGTCGCTCGCCCAGATGCAGGCGTACGCCTCGTACAGCGGGAGCTCTTCCTGGGCGTCGCCGAACGGGCGGCGGAAGAGGCGGCGCTCCCATGCGAGGTGCCGCTCGATGACCGGCCAGACCTTGCGCGCGTAATCCATGTCGCCGGTCCAGAGCAGGTGGCGAAACAGCGCGTCGATCGCCACCAGGTTCATGTCGTAGTGCGATTTCGTCAGGTCGCCGTTGGTGTGCAGCCAGCGCTCGGAGCGCGCGAGGTTTTCCTCCGGGTCCGGGCCGATCGGCTGGGTTGGAGGCGGGTCGGTGTTCTGCCTTGGGAACCAGTTCTCCAGGTGGTTGCGCGTGCGCTCGTGCAGCCCGAGGGTGTCACCGGAGTACGCGCCGCGCCAGCCGAGCAGCTTGGTCCGCCAGGCGACGGCGCCGTGCATGAACGCCTGTTGCCGGTCGTCCCACACGCTGTCGGCCGACACGCAGACTGCGGGGACGGCGGCGTTGATGAACGGGTCGGGCGTCCTGACCACGATGCGCCGGGCGATCGCGTCGAAGTCCGCTTCGGATTCGGCGCAGGCGCGCGCCAGGTCCTCGCTGCGCAACGGCGCAACCGCATTGCTCGCGGCCCGCCTGGTCGAGGGATTGGAGTCGGGCAACAGCGAGACGCGGTAATCGCTCGGTGCGTCCGTCCCGCCGCGCGTGGTCGCGCCGGCGGTGGGCGGCGCGGGGTGGATCGCCAGCAGTTGCGCCGCGCCCGGCTTCAGCGAGAGCGTCGCGACGGCCACGGGCGCATCTGCTGCCTTGCCGGCGGAGTCGAGCAGGCGCTGCGGATCGTTCCACTGCGTCGCGTCGCCGGCCGCCACCTTGGCGCCGGGGCCAAGGATGGCAACGAGGTCGGCGGTCTTGCCGTGCAGGACGAAGCCGTCGCCGCGCGGCTCGACCGAGTTGCCGCGCGCGTGCTCCGGCTTGAGTTCAAAGAACTGGCTGATTGGGATCGGCTCGGTGCCGATGTCGCCATCGCGCCGCGCGCGTTCGCCGCTGGACCCGCCGACCGCCACGATCAGCTCCGCCGACGCGGGCAGCGCATTGCCGGGCTCGAGCCGGACAATGAAGCCCTCTCCGCGGCTCATCGCGACGGCCGTCAGGCGAAGGGGCGCGTCCCCGAACAGCGGGTCGCGCAGCTCGTAAGCCAGCCGCCCGGCGGCGTAGCGGGTGACGGTGGCGGCGGATTCGTCCAGCCACTTTGCGCCCGACTGCGTCTTCAGCCCCAGGCGCAGGTTCCCGCCGCGGCCGGGGAGGTAGAGCGAGAAGATCGGGCGATCACCCGCATCGACGCGAAACGCGGTGCGGGAGCCGTACAGCGGGCGGTTAAACCGTTCCTGGCCGTTCTCGATGACGAAGCCGTCATTGTCCGGGCGGTAGCGGAGCGGGCGATCAACGTTTCCGGCCAGCACCGGCGACGGCCGCCGCGGCGCGGGGCCGGCGGCGCGAAGATCGTTCGCACAGGCGAGGAGGACGAGACAGGCGAAGGCCACTGCCGCGCGGCGGGCGAAGCCGCCTTCTCGTGGCTTGGGCATCTTGCCCGAGCGCTCGCGGCGACCAGCCGCGTCTTGGTTCTCGGCCGCTGGCGCGGCGAACGCTCGGGCAAGATGCCCAAGCCACGGGATCAGGGCCGAATTGGCGGAGAGCATTTTCTTCGTCATCAACCCTCGTCTCCTTCGTGAACGTCGCTGCGCAGCACGAGCGTCCCGTACGCCGGCAGCATCAGGCGCCGCCCGACCGTTTCGCCGGTAAGGGCGTTGGTGAACCCCTGCTGCGCGGGGCCGATCTGGATCTCGCACGGCTCGCCGCGAAAGCTCAGGACGAACGTGAAGCGCGTGCGCCCGTCGCCGCGCGTGGCGGCGGTGACGCCGTCGGGCAGGTTCGCGTCGAGCGCGCGGCGCAGCCCCAGGTCCTGGATCTGGTGATTGTAAAAGTCGGCGTTGAAGCGGGCGTCGGTGCGGGCGGCGATGTAGTACGCGCGGCCGCGGCCGAAGGCGTTGCGGGTGACGGCGGGCCGGCCGGCGTAAAACTCGCCGCCGTAGGTCGCCAGCACGTCGGCCCCCTCGGCGTGGATCACGTCGCACAGGAAGTTCGCGCCGTAGCGCCCGGACAGCCCGGCGATGTTCTCGCCGGCGACGATCGGCACCTGCTCGTCGTCGTACAGCGCGTCGATCTCCTCCGCCCACACGCCGGTGACCCCGCGCAGCGGTCCCGGGAAGCCGTTGGTGAAGGCAAGGTCCGATTCGTTGGCCACGCCGGAGAGGAACGTGGTCACGAACGTGCCTCCGGCGTCAATGAACTTCTCGATCCGCTCGGCCACGCCGGGGCGGACCATGTACAACATGGGGGCGACCAGCAGCTTGTACCCGTCGAACGGCTGGTCCATCGAGATGACGTCGACGTTGACGCCGGCGGACCAGAACGGGCGGTAATGCTCGCGGCAGACCGGGTCGTAGTCCTTGTCCTTCTTCAGGTTGATCGGCCCGGCGGCGTCGTTCAGGGCCCAGCGGTTCTGGTAGTCGTAGATGAATGCGACATCCGCACGCGAGTGGGTGCCGACCACTTCGTCGAGCCCCTGGAGGACGCGCCCGACCTCCGCCACCTCGCGGAAGACCCGGGCTTCGGGCGTCGCGAAATGGTCGATCACGGCGCCGTGGAACTTCTCCACCCCGCCGCGGCTCTTGCGGACTTGGAAGTACAGCACCGAGTCCGATCCGTGCGCGATTGCCTGAAGCGCCTCCGCCTGGTGCACGCCCGGGCGCTTGAGCTTGCAGACCGGCTTGTAGTTCTGCGCCCCGGGCGACATCTCCATGAGGAGGAACGGCTTCTTCTTCATCGCCCGGCGCTGGTTGTGGATGAAGGAGACCCACAGCGGCCCGAGCGGACCGAAGTAGTCCCCCGGGCGGTCGTGGTAGGAGGGGTAGCTGTCCCAGGACACCACGTCGCAGGCGTCGGCAAGGTGGTAGTAATCGACGTCGGTGAACCCGCCCATCATCAGGTTGGTGGTGACGGGGACGCCGGGCGAGATTTGACGAAGCGGCTCGGCCTCTTCCTTGAAGCAGTCGATCGTCTGGTGGGTGATGAACCGCTTCCAGTCCAACGTCTGCCCGTGGACCTGGAACTCGCCGATCTCGCGACTTGGCGGCTCGATCTGGTCCCAGTTCGTGATGGTGTGGCTCCAGAAGGCGGACCACCAGGCGTGGTTGAGGGCGTCAAGGCTGTCGTTGTACCGCCGGCGGAGGAACTGCCGGAATGCCGCCGAGCAGAGGTCGCAGTGGCACTCGCCGGAGTACTCGTTATTGACGTGCCACAGCGACAGCATGGGGTGCTGGCCGTAGCGCTCGGCAAGTTTGCCGTTGATGATTCTGGCCTTCTCGCGGTAGACCGGAGCGGTGAAGCAGTGGTTGTGCCGCCCGCCCCAGCGTCGCCGGCGGCCTCGGCTGTCGACGCGCAGGACCTCCGGGTAGGCCTTGGCAAGCCAGGCGGGCATCCCGCCGCCCGGCGTCGCAAGGATGACGCGCAGGCCGGCGGAGCGGCACCGCTCGAAGATCGCGTCCATCCAGTTGAAGTCGTAGCGCCCCTCGGCTGGCTCGAGCGCCGCCCAAGCGAACACGCCGACCGTGACGGTGTTGCAAGCGGCTTGCTGGAGGAGTTGGAAATCTTGGTCCCACGCCTGCGGGCTCTGCCGCCATTGCTCGGGGTTGTAGTCGCCGCCGTGGAGCAGGTGCGGGTAGCCGCGGACAATCGGTGCGGAGCGGTCGGGCATGTGAACGTGCTGGTGGACTTGGGCGGATTGTGCGGGCAGGCGGAGTATGTGTCAACAAATATTTCACCATTTTTCACCGGGTGCGGGACGGCGTAAACACTGCAATATCGAAAGGTTAAGCCGTAAATCGGCAATGGCTGCGACCTGCGCTTTGGTTGATCTTCCACCCACCGATGGTAAAGTTGCAGTGTGTCGCCACTGAGCACGAACCCATTGATGGAGCAGACCGCCGTGGCCACGAATGACATGAGCCATCTCACGCCCGTTCGATTCGGTCTGACCGGCCTCGGCGGATACGCGGCCTACGTGTGCGACCGCATCCTCGAAGAGCACGGCAGCGCCACCCCCACGGCCGGCCTGCTCGCCATTTGCGATCCGGAGCTGGAGCGCCACGCTCGCCGCTCGCAGGAGCTTCAGGCCCGCGGCGTTCACGTGGTGCGGACGTTCGAGGAACTGCTGAACTTCGACATTGAAGCGGTTTGGCTCCCCCTGCCCATCGACCTTCACCGCCCGTACACCGAGATGGCGCTGAACGCCGGCAAGGCGGTCTTCTGCGAGAAGCCGGCGGCCGGGTGCGTCGATGACGTTGACGCCATGATCGCCGCCCGCGACCGCGCCCGCCTGCCGGTCGCCATCGGCTTCCAGGATATGTACCAGCCGTCGCTCGTCGCGCTGAAGCGGCGGATCATCACCGGCGAGTTCGGCGCGCCGGTCGCCGCCACCGTGATCGGGTGCTGGCCGCGCAGCGAGCGGTACTACGGGCGGAACGACTGGGCGGGCAAGTTTCGCCGCGACGGCCGCTGGATCATGGACAGCCCGGCGAGCAATGCGCTGGCGCACTTCATGCACCTGACGCTGTTCCTGCTCGGCCCGGCCGAGGGGCAGTCTGCCCCGCCGGTCGAGGTCGCCGCCGAGCTGTACCGCGCCAACCGCATCGAAAACTACGACACGTGCAGCCTGCGCTACACCCTGGCCAGCGGCGCGAGGGTGTTCGTCGCCTACACGCACGCGTGCAACGTCAACATTGACCCGATCATCACCGTTGAGACCGATCGCGGCGCGCGCATCCGCTACATCGCCGGGCGGCAGATCGAGATCCTCGTCGGCGAGAAGCTCGAAGTGCTGCCGCTGTCGTCGCACCCGCACCGGCACATGCTCGCCGGCTTCCAGCAGTGGGTTCGCAACGGCATTGAGAGCTCGCCGGGATCGTCGCTCGAGGCGGCGCGGGTACACGTGGTGTCGGTGAACGCGGCGTCGGAGGCGGCTCCCGTGGTGGACGTGCCGCCGTCGTTCATCGATGTCGGCCCCAGCTCCGACAACGCCCTGCTCCGCTCCATCCGCAACATCGTGCCGGCCATGCAACTGGCGGTCTCGAAGAAGTGCCTTCTTGGTGAGCTGGCGGTGGCGCCGTGGACGGCGCCGGCGGGCGTATTGCCGATCAACGGCTATTCGCACTTCGCCGGGCCGCACAAACCGGTTGCCAAGCCAACGACCCCGGGCGGCCCGAGCGGAACGAGCGCCGCCGGCCGGCCGAGCGTGAGCGTCACGGTGCAGGCGCAGTCCTCCGCCACCGCCGCCGCAAGCCTTCCGAAATCGGTCGTGCCCAAGCCGGCGTAACGGGCCGTGCGATCTCGGCGCGGCCAGCGGTGAGCTTGGACCGCGCCGCGATGTCCGTCGAGCAAGTCGTCCTCGCCGGTATCGAACCTTGAGCGGGCGATTTTCCGCCGGCCGTCGATTTGCTAGGTCACGTTCGTGCACCGCGAGCTACCCCAGCCTAAAAATCTTCTCCGCTTCCTCTGGTCGCAGCGCCGCGCGTTCCGTGGCGGGCTTGCGCTGGCGGTCGGGCGCATCGTCACGATTGCGCCGCTGCCGATCATCTTCAAGCACGTCATCGACACCCTCATGCCCGCCAAGGACCTGCGCGGCATCGCGTGGATGGGCGCGCTAACCGTCGCGCTGCTGGTCGCCCACCAGTTCTTCAGCGTCCGCGGCGCCGAAAAGCTCGGGGCGGCCGTCACGCAGCTCATCCTCCACCTGCGCGCCCGCGTGTTTGACAAGATCCAATTCCTCAGCTTCACCTACCTCGATCGCCAAAAGGCCGGCCGGCTCCTCGCCAAGTACGCCTTCGACACCCAGAAGGTGGACGGCGTGGCGATGCCGGTGCTCAACCACTTCATCCCCAACGCCGTCTACAGCGTGCTCACGCTGATCATCCTGGTGGCGATGAACTGGCAGCTCTCGGCGGTGGTGGTGCTGATGCTGCCGATCATGGCCATCATGCGCTCGGTCTACTTCGAGTACCTCCAGAAGACCAACGAGAAGAACCGCAAGGCGCAGGAGCAACTGACCGGCACCGCCAGCGAGCTGCTGGGCGCGCTGCGGCTGGTGCGCAGCTACGGCGAGGAAGACCAGGCGCGCGACCAGCTCCACCAGGCAAACCAGGAGGCGGCGCGCTCGCGCCTGGAGCTGATCCATACGTCATCGAGCTTCGCCGCGTTCTCCTGGGGGAGCGTGCAGTTCCTCTCGCTGGTCGTCATCGCCGGCGGCGCGGCGCTGTCGATCTACGGCCACGTCACGCCGGGCACCGTCCTGGCGTTCGTTGCCGGGCTGCCGGCGCTGGTGCAGCCGATCCAGATGTTCTCCAACCTGTCCGACCAGTACTTCCTCGGACAGGAGGCGTACAACAGCATCAACGAGCTGCTGGACGAGCGCGAAACCGAGCGATGGCGCGGCACGCGCACCCTCCACCCGATCCGCGGGCGCGTGGAGTTCGATCGCGTTACCTTTCGCTATCCGGGCGCCGAGCGCGACGCGCTCACCGACTTCACCCTGACCATCGAGCCCGGCGAGCGCGTCGCGCTGGTGGGCAGCTCCGGCGCGGGCAAGAGCACCGTCGCCGGGCTGCTGCTCGGGCTGTACGCGGCAGACGGCGGCGAGATCCGCATCGATGGGGTGCCCCAGCGCGACCTCGACATGCGCTGGCTCCGACAGCACACTGCGCTGGTGATGCAGGAGAGCATCCTGCTCAGCGGTTCGGTGGCCGACAACATCCGCTTCGCGCGCGACGAGGCGAGCGACGCCGACATCCGCCAGGCGGCCCGGCGGGCGCACGCCGAGGAGTTCGTCGCCGCCATGCCCGACGGGTTCGCCACCGTCGTCGGCGAGCGCGGCGCGATGCTGTCGGGCGGGCAGCGGCAGCGCCTCTCCATCGCCCGCGCGCTGCTGCGCAACCCTGCCATCCTGATCCTCGACGAGCCGACCAGCGCGCTCGACTACGAGAGCGAGCGCCTGATCCAGGCGGCGCTGGACGAGCTGGCGACGGGGCGCACGGTCATCACCATTGCGCACCGCCTGAGTACCATCCGCAACGCCGACCGCATCGTCGTGCTGCACGACGGCCGGATCGTCGAGCAAGGCCCGTTCGAACACCTCTGGTCCGCCCGCGGGCACTTCCACCGCATGCTTGCCACACAGGAGCCGGCGGCGATGCCGGCGTAGCCCCAGCGTCGCGCGCACGCACGGACGCGCACCGCCCTATTGGCGCGGGCCCAGGTAAGTGGCGCCCTCGCCAGTCTCGCCGCCGAAATCGATCGTGATTCGCTGGACGGCCACGCTCGGATCTGCCCCCCACAACTTGAGCACACGCGCGCGTTGCGGCACGGTCAACTTCACCTTTGCGAACATCGCGTTGCGCAGCACGTTCTGCTGCCACACCCGGTCCCTTTCCTCGCTCGACTGCTCGAAGCGAACGATTGTCGGGGCGGCGTCATCGAACGAGACTGCGGTGATCAACTCGTGCGCGGGCGTGATGGGCTGGGTCGGGGTCGCCTCGACAATGATCGTCGCCTCGCCGCCGGGCGGTGCGTCCAGGGCATATTCCGCGACGGGCGCCCGATCTCGAATCTCGTCAGGGTCGCGGAGCGTCGCCGCGGCGGCGCGTGGCTGGAGCGCGATCGCGCTACCACGCCGGCCCAGGCCGTCGATGGTGATCCAGCCCACGCCGCCGCCGCGCTTCTCCGCGCGCGCGAAGCGCGACGCCTGCATCGCGACCACCATCTCCTGCCGGGGCGCGGACGCCTGGGACGACGCCGGTTGCGACGTGGCTGATGCCTGTGACGTCGTCGGCGAGATGACATGCCCCTCAGCGGCGGCAGTGACGCGCCCCACCACCGGCATGTCAAACACTGGCAGCTTGCGCGGCCGCGCGTCCATCATCCCGCGCCACTTGCCGCCGAGCTGCTCGTTGTAGCGCTGGGTGAGCTGTCCGATCCGCGCGAAGGCGGCCTCGGCGCGATCCGCAAAAGTGTTGGCGCGCGCATCGCCGCGCGCGGCGAGCAGGCGGCTCTTCTCGGCCAGCAGCATCTTCTCCGCCATCGCCGCCGCCGCTGCGACCGGGTAGTGCACCAGTTGAAAGTACGCCGGCCGCGCGGGTTCCGGGAGCAGCGGCTCGATCGCCGAAGCGCGGCGGTCGAGGTTCAACCACGCCTCAACGTGCCGCCCCGCCTCGTCGTTGGGCGGCTCGTGCGAGAACTCGGTGTCGCGGATCGGCTTCGTGGGGTAGACGGTGTTCCAGCCGAGCGTCTCCGGCTTGCGGATCGCGCACAGGCGGAAGTACTCGTCCATCACCGCCGCGATCGCCTGCCCGTGCTGGGCGCCGAACTGCTCGGTGTAGAAGTCGCCGAGGAACTGCTTCTGCACGCCCGGGCCGTAGCGGTCGACCTTCCACGCCAGCTCGAGGAAGAGCGTCGTGCCGGCCTCGATCGGCTTGATGTCGCCAACGTTGGCGACCCACAGCCGTTGGCCGCCGAACTCGTGAACCTTCGTCAGCTCGTGCCAGATCAGCGCGGGCGCGACCGATTCGAGCCAGAGGAAGTCGTGCGGACGGCCGTTGTACGAGAGGTGGTAGTAGATCCCGTGCCCGCCGGTGCGGCGGCGCTCGCGCTCGTCGGGAAGCTGGCGCACGTGCCCGTGATTGTCGTCGGGCCAGACGATCGTCACGTCGTCGGGCAGCTTCATGCCCGCGCGGTAGATGTCGAGCACTTCCTTGTACGGGCAGAAGATCTGCGGGACGCGCGACGGGTCGGGGTTGACGTGACGCGCCAGCAGGTCGCGCTGGAGAGCGATGATGCGCTCCAGGCGGTCGCGCTTCTCGTCCAGCGTGCCGCCGCCGGGCATGCCGCCGTCGTGGATGCCGCGCATGCCGACGGTCCACGTGCTCTCGAACTTCGCGTTTTCCGAAACGCGCTGCTCCCAGTACTTCGCGATGGCCGGCAGATGCGTCACCGGGTTCCACCGCTCGTGCTGGTCGTGCGGCCACTCGGTGACGTTGTTCCGCAGCATCTGCTCGCAGTGCGACGAGCCCATCACGATCGCGTGATCGTCGGCCACCTGCTTGTTGCGCGGGTGGGCGTTGAACGCGCGCGTGCACTCGTGCATCGCCGGCCAGCAGTAGTTGGCCTTGAGGCGCAGCAGCAGCTCGAAGATACGGGCATAGGTCCTGGGGCCGATGTCGCCGACCTCGGGCTCGAAGGTCCTGGCGGCCCACGGTTGCAGGCCCCAGTCTTCGTCGTTGAGGAAGATCCCGCGGTACTTGACCGACGGCGGCCCGTGCCGCGCGCCCGCGGGCGAGATGAAGAGCGCCTGCCGGCGCGCCGGCGGAACGTCCGCCCACCACGACCACGGCGAGACCCCGATCGCCCGGCTCAGCTCGAACGCGCCGTACGCGGTGCCGCGGCGGTCGCTGCCCACGATGATCAGGTTGCCGTCGACGATCGCGTGGCGGAACGATTCCCATTGCCCTTTCAGGTCCGCGGCGTCCAGCTTCCCGGCGTCGACGAGCGCCCGAATGATCCGGCTGCGGTCGAGCGAGCCGATGATCACCGCGCCGCCGCCGGCGCCGCCGCCGCCGCCGGGAACCTCGTGCGCGACGGCCGGCTTCGCGCGGGTCACGCGCTCCACGTCCTCTGCGAAGCAATTGGCCGCGATGGCGACAACGCGGTGGTCCTGCTCGTCGAACACCACGCGCGCTGCGCCGCCGGCCGACACGAGCGGAAACGCACCGGCTCGATCCGCTTCGTAGACCTCGATCTGCCCTCCCGCCCCCGCCGCCGCCCGCGCGGGCGCGATCAAGCCGAGCAGCGTCATCGAGAGCGCGATCAGGCGGGTGCGGTACATGAGTTTCACCGTGTTTGCGTGACGCCGGCCGCCGCGCGAACGGCGGATAGGTTGGAAGTCCTGGCGGTCAAACCGACAGCCTACGACTGCCGAGGCGTGTCGCGCGACACGTGCGACGACGCATCACAGCCGGCGGAGGTGGAAGCCGCCGTCAACGTCGAGGATCTGCCCCGTGCTGAACGGCAGCAAGTCGGTCGCCACCGCTACCACCGCGCGGGCGACGTCGTCCGGCTTGCCCCAGCGGCGGATGGGGGTCAGGTCCTGCTCGAAGATCAGCTTGTCGTACTTTTCCTTCACCGGGCCGGTCATGTCCGTCTCGATCACGCCGGGGCGGATCTCGTAAACGTTGATGCCGTGCTCGGCCAGGCGGGCGGCATACAGCGCGGTCATCATCGACAGCCCCGCCTTGCTGATGCAGTAATCGCCGCGGTTGGTGCTGGCGGTGTAGGCGCTGACGCTGGTGATGTTGACGATCTTGCCCGGCGTCTTCCGCTCGATCATGTGCCGCGCGACGAGCTGGGTGAGGAAGTACGGGCCCTTGAGGTTCGTGCTGATCAGGCGGTCGAAGCTTTCCTCGCCGGCGTCGAGGATGTCGGCGCGAACGCTGGGGGCGACGCCGGCATTGTTGACCAGGAGGTCGATCCCGCCGAGCGCGGCGACGGCGTCATCGACCAGCCGCTTGCGATCGTCCGTGGACGCGATGTCCCCCTTGATCATGACCGCGCGCCGGCCGAGGGATGCGATCTCGCCGCGCGCGTCTTCGGCGGCGGCGGCGTTGCTGGCGTAGCTGAGGGCGCAGTCGTAGCCCGCCCGCGCCAGCGCGACGGCGATGCCGCGCCCGATCCCGCGCGACCCGCCGGTCACCATCGCGACGCCGCGCTTCTGCCGCTCCTGCTCGCTCATGACGCCTCCTCGGGCGCGACGGCGCGGATGGTGACCTTCTGCGGCTTGAGGCGCGACGTGGTGGCGGTGACAGTGATCGTCCCGGGCTTGCGCGTCGAGCGCACGTAGACCGCCCCGCGCCCGCCGGGCATCGAGAACGGGTTCTCGCCGACGATCGCGCCCGGGCCGGTCAGCTCCAGCACGACCGGCTGCATGGCGAAGGGGAGGATGTTGTCGAACTCGTCCACGATCGACAGCGCGATGCGCGTCATGTCGCTGCCGTCGGCGTCGATCGACTTGTCGTCCGCGGCCACGATCAGCCGCGCGGGTTGGCCGTCGTGGCTGATGCGCTTTGTCGCCACTTGCTTGCCATTGACGAAACCGCGCAGCTCCAAGGGCTCCCAGTCGCCGCCCCACCCGGCGCTCAGGCCGGTCGCCACCATCGGCGGGTGCGGGAGGTTGGGCCAGGTCTGCCGGTCCGGCTGCACGCGCCCGCGCGACTTGCCGCCGACCACGATCTCCACCTCGTCGCAGTTGGAGACGATCAGCAGCGGCTCGACGCCCGCGCCCGACTTGTCGCCCATCGTCCAGTAGCTGATCGGCTCCAGCACCGGTCGCAGCGCCGGGTCCTGCTGCGACGCGTAGAAGTGGGCGGCCATCTTGGGCTGGCGGAAAATGTCCATCACGCCGTGGTAGCAGATGCGGTCGCCGGAGCCGAACTGCACGTGCGTGTTGTAGTCGAACGCGCACCACCCCACCCCGCCGGCCGAGCGCATGGCACCGATCTGGTTGTGAACGTGAGCGTGGTGGATGGCGTGCTGGCGGACGCGCTCCTCCTGGTCGAACGTCTTGGTGGGGTACATGTGCCCGGCGAACTCGGTGTGGAACCATCGCGGGTGCTTGGTCGGGCGCAGGTCGTAGTCGAAGTCGTTCATCGTGTAGACGTCCTCGAGCAGCTCGCTCTCGTAGAGGAAGCGCACGCCGCCGGTCTGGCGGGTGGGATCGAGCTGTCGCGCCAGGGCGTTGGTGCGGGCGTAGAAGTCGTGGTCGTCCTGCGACTCGTTGATGCGCACGCCCCAGAGGATGATCGACGGGTGGTTGCGGTCGCGGATGATCATGGCGTCGACGTCGCGCAGGCTGAGCTGCTTCCACGCCTCGTCGCCGATGTGCTGCCAGCCGGGGATCTCCTCGAAGACCAGCAGGCCGATCTCGTCGCAGCGGTCGAGGAAGTGCCGCGACTGCGGGTAGTGGCTGGTGCGCACCACGTTGCAGGCGAGGTCGAACTTCAGGATCTCCGCGTCCTTGCGCTGGAGCCGGGCGGGGGCGGCGGCGCCGATATAAGGGTAGGTCTGGTGGCGGTTCAGGCCGCGCAGCTTTACCGGGCGGTCGTTGAGGTAAAACAGGCCGTCCTCGCGGAACTCGGCCGTGCGCCAGCCGACGCGCGTCTCGACGCGGTCGCCGTCGCCGCCGAGTTGCACGTTCACGTCGTAGAGCTCCGGGGTCTCGAGGTCCCAGCGGCGAATGCCCTGGAGGTTGTCGAGCGTGACGCTCACCTCCGCCTCGCCATGGGCCGGGACGCGGGCGGTGGTCGCCGCGCGCACGCCCTTCACGCGCGGCATGTTGGCCGACAGGTCCACCTCGACATCGTCCGCCGATGTGTTGGCGACGCGGGCGCGAACGTCCAGCCACCGCGTTTCGTCCAGCGCACCGCCCGGGCGCGCGAAGACGTGCTTGATGTAGACCGGATCGACCACGCGCAGGTGCACCTCGCGGTAGATGCCGCCGAAGGTGAGGTAATCGACCACGTTGCCGAAAGGCGGGATGTCCTTGCGCTCGGTGGAATCGACGCGCACCGCCACCACGTTGTCGCCGGTGAGGTTGACGAGATCGGTGACGTCAAAGCTGAACGGCGTGTACCCCCCGCGATGCTCCTCGCCAACCTGCCGGCCGTTGACGAAAACGGTGGCGGCGAGCATGACGCCCTCGAAATCGATGAAGATGCGCTTACCGTTCGCCCCCTTCGGCAGCTTGAAGTGCCGGCGGTACCAACTGACGAAGCAGTGCTCCTGCTCCGAAAACCCGTGGTACGGCAGCTCGACGTTGGCGTGCGGTAGGCTCACTCGCGCGCACTTCGCTTCGTCAAAGTTGACCCCCTTGGCGGCCGAACGGTCCTGCGGCAGGTAGAGCCAGTCGGTCTTCAAATTCTGGACAAATCGCTTCACGCGCTTCTTCCTCTCCGCGCGCCGCCCGTGCTGGAACAGGCGGCCGATCAGTAAGAATTCACTTCACCAGGTTGAGCTTCCCGTCGAACGTCGCCGCTTCCCCCGCCTTCAGTTCCGCCTGCGCCGCGGACTCGCCATGCGCGAGGAAATACTTTCCGCCGGTGGTCGAGCGGAGCGTGACGCGCGACAGTTGCCGGTCTGACCAGCGCACGTCCACTTCGGCGCCGCCGCGCACCCGCAGACCCCTCACGTGGCCGGCCTTCCACGCTTGCGGCAGGGCCGGCAGAAGGTCGATCCGCCCGTCGTGGCTTTGCACCAGCATCTCGGCGATGGCGGCGGTGGCGCCGAAGTTCCCGTCGATCTGGAACGGCGGGTGGGCGCAGAACAGGTTCGGGTACGACCCGCCGCCGTGGGTCAAAATCTTGTCGATCGTGGTGGCAACGCGGAGCTGCGTGAGCAGGAGCTGCCGCGCGCGGTCGCCGTCGCCGAGCCGCGCCCAGCAGGTGGCCTTCCACGCGCACGACCAGCCGGTGCCTTCATCCCCGCGCCGCTCCAGCGTCACGCGCGCCGCCCGCGCCAACTCTGGCGTCTTGCTCGGCGAAATCTGGCCGGCGGGGTAGAGGCCGAACAGGTGCGAGATGTGCCGGTGGTGCGGCTCGGCCTCGTCGAAGTCCTCCGACCATTCCTGGAGCTGCCCGTGCTTGCCGACCTGCATCGGCGGGAGCTTCTCGATCGCTGCGATGCAGCGGGCGCGCAGCTCCGGTTCGACCTTGAGCGCGTCGGCGGCGGCGACCACGTGCTCGAACAGGTCGCGGGCGAGCTGGACATCCATGGTCGGGCTTGCGCTGACGGCGACCTTCCTGTCGCCGACGAGAAAACTGTTCTCCGGCGACACGCTCGGCGCGCTGACGAGTCGGCCGGTCTGCGGGTGCGGCACGTGCCAGTCGAGCGCGAACTCGGCCGACCCCTTGAGCACCGGCCAGATGGTGCGGAGGTACTCGACGTCACCGGTGTAAGCGTAGTGGTCCCACAAATGCTGGCACATCCACGGCCCGTTCATCGGCGACAGGCCCCAAGAGACTGCCTCCGGCACCGTCGTGTAGCCCCAGACGTTGTTCACGGTGTGGACGGTCCAGCCGCTGGCGTTCCACTGCGCGCGCGTGGTCTTCGTCCCCGGGGCTACGAGCGATTGCACCCATGCGCCCAGCGGCTCGAAGCACTCAGATAAGTTCGCCACATCGACCGGCCAGTAGTTCATCTGGAGGTTGATGTTGAGGTGGTAGTCGCCGTTCCACGGGACCTGGATGCCGTCTGCCCAGATGCCCTGGAGGTTCGCCGGCAGGTCGCCGGGGCGCGAGCTGGCGATGAGCAGGTACCGGCCGAACTGGAAGAGCAGCGCGGGCAGCGCGTGATCGTCGGCCGCGCGATCCGGGTCGATCAAGCGCTCGTCGGTGGGGATGTTCGGAGCGTCGCCAAGGTTCAACTCCACGGGGCGGAACAGCGGCTGGTAGTCGGCGACGTGGCGGGCGAGCAGCTCGACGTGCGGCCGCTTCGCCGCCGCGTCCAACTGCGCGGCGATGCGCGGCGCGGGTGCGTCGCCGCGGAAGGTCGGGTACTTGTTGGCGTAATCGGTGCCGGCGGCGAAGAGGAGCGTGACGGCGTCGGCGCGCTCGACGCGCAGGGCGTTCTCACCCGCGCTGATCGAGCCGCCCTCGTTGACGGCGCGCAGCTTCGTCGCGTAGTTCATCCCCCCGCCGCCGGCGCCGTTGTCGAGCTGCCCGGTCATCTCCAGCTCAGCGCCGCTCGGACGAGTGGTCGATCGCTCGGGACGCGTCAGGCGGGCATTGAAGCTGATCGACGCCGGCCGGTCGGCGGTCAGGCGCACGACCAGCACCTGGTCCGGGTGGCTGGAGAAAACTTCGCGCGTGAAGGTGACGCCGTCGCCAGAGGTGTACGTCGTGCGGGCGACGGCGGTGTCGAGGTCGAGTTCCCGGCGGTAACGCTCGACGCGCGCCGGCGGGACGTCGAACTCTAACCACAAGTCGCCCAACGTCTGGTACGACCCGTACGGCAGCTTCGCCGATCGGCCGAAGCCGGTCCCGGTCTTCGGCGTCGCGGTCAGCGATCGCTGCGCCAGCGCCTCGGCCTCGACGTACTTTCGCTCGAAGAGCAGCCGGCGAACCTCCGGCAGCGCGGCGGCGGCGTTGGGATTGTCAGCCTCCTGGTGGCTGCCGGACCAGAGCGAGTCCTCGTTCAGTTGCAGCCGCTCGCGCGTGACGCCGCCGAACACCATCGCGCCCAGCCGCCCGTTGCCGACCGGCAGCGCCTCGACCCAGTGCTTGGCCGGGCGGCGGTACCACAGGGCGAGAGGACCTTCCGGCGGCGCGGCGTCGGCGGCAAGTTCCAAGGCGCTCTCCGTTGTCGGCTGCGAGGCCGCCCGCGAATCGCCCGGCGCGCCTGCCGCCCGCGCGACGGGGGCGGCGCCCACGACCAGCAGCAGCAGCCCGATCGTCGAGAACAGCAGCTTCGTCAACGCGTCCTCCCGCCGGTGGCCTCGTGGTCGCACGCCCCGATGTTATCCGCACCGATCCCCGCGTCGAGGCCGAGCGCACGGCCGGGCCGGCCACCCGGTGGCACAGCTCCCCACACAACGATCGCGATCACGCGTCGAAGAACGTCAGGTACGGCTTGTTCCCGTCCGCCAGGCGCTGGAGGTAAACGCCCAGCTCCAGCAGGTGGTAATCGCCCCACATGGACGATTCCCCGCACGGCACCTTGCGGCCGGGCGGGACGTGGTCCCAATTGTTCGGGCGGTGGTAGACGGAGTGGAGCAGTAGTCCCTGGTGGTCCGCGCCGGTGGCGAGGTAATCATCCGACAACAGTCGCTGCGAGACCGCCAGCCCGGCGCTCGTGTACCGCTTGCCGGTTTCGCCGAGGTAGCGCCCAAGTCTCAGCAGCCCTTGCGCAGCGATCGCGCTGGCGGAGGCGTCCACCGGCTCGTGGTCGTTGAAGGGATCGGCGGCGCGGGCTCGCCAGTCACCCATGCGGGCGAGTCCCGGCGCGCCGTCATCCCAGTAGACGATGCCGTCGCGGGCGGCGCAGTCGTCGACGTAGTGGTCGCAGGTCGCGCGCGCCGCTTCCTCGTACGTGCGAACCACGTCCGCCTTCTTCAAGCCCACCGACCGCTCGAATGCGGCGGGGTCGATGCCGGCGAAGAATTCCAGTTCCTCGGCGTAGCCGAGCATGGCCCAGGCGAGGCCACGGGTCCAGGTGCTGAACGGGGAGTAGCCCTGCTGCGTGCTGCGGGCGCGGAAGTTCCCGTCGTTGCGGTTGAACATCCCCTCGTGCGCGGTGCGGCCGCGGACGTCGTAGGCGTGCTGGCCGTCACCGTGGAAGACGATGTACTGGTTGGTGCACAGCCCGTGCAGGACCGACCGCTTGAGCAGGTCGGCGGCCCGGTCGTTCTCGTGCATCAGCTTGTGCCCGAGCTGCCACGCCGCGCCCAGGATGCGGATGGTGCGCATCGTGTCGATGAACAGCGAGTGCGGCCCGTTGAAGGAATAGACGTAGCCGAGCGCGCCGGAATTGGCGATGCGCGCGCTCGGCTCCTTCACGGGCACGCCCGACCACCGCGCCGCCTGCACGGCGCCGCTGGCCTTGATCGCGAGGTCGTAGAAGTTCAGCTCCCACTCATTTCGGTCGGTCCGTCCCTCGCGCATCAGCCGGCGGAGGTTGCCGTAGGTGGAGAGGTTGTTGAAGCCGTGGTCGTGCACGCCGGTGTGCGTGACGTGGGCGGCCATGTGCTGGAGCGTGTTGCGCCGGCCGAGGTCGAGCAGCTCCCGGTCGCCGGTAGCGTCGAAGGTGAGGATGGCGCAGCCGTACTGGAAGCCCTGCGTCCACTCCGTCCACCCCTTGCTGGTGTACTTGCCCTCAACGGTGAAGACGGGCGTGCCCTTGGCCGCGTCCCACGACTTCTCGATCAGGCGGACCTTCTGGCCGGCCAGGTCGAAGAGGCGACTGACGGATTGGGTGAGGTCGGCCGGGGAGATGTTGGAGTCGATCTGCATAACGCTTCTTCACGTGGCATGGGCGCGTTGCCCATGATCTTCCCGCGGAGCGGCGGGTCGCCGCGAACGCATGGGCGAGGCGCCCACGCCAACTTGAAATCTCTGACGCGCCGCCGCGAACTTCAACGTGCTACCCCGGCACGCCGGTCTTGGCGTCGGCGTGCCCCTGGATGACCATCAGCGCCTTGCGCAGCTCGTTCTTCTTTCCCTTGAGCTGGGCGTGGACCGGGTCTTCCTTGTAGTACGGGTCGAGCGGGAAGCAGCCGCTGATCATCCCGTTGCGCGGCGCGGTCGTGCAGTCGCTGAACGTGCGGCAGATCTTCTTCGTCGTCATCGGCCGGCCGGCAAGCGTGTCGGCGGGCAGCTCCCAGTAGCTGAGGACCAGCCGCCCGAGGCCGATCGAGTCCGCCCAACCCTGGCGAACCACCGCCTGCGCGACGTGCGGGAGGTATTCCTGCAAGTACGTGTAGCCGGTGCCGACGAAGACGGAGTTGGGGCAGGCCGCCTTGAGCTGCCGGACGGCGTCGACCTGCCGCGCGACGCCGACCAGCGGGTCCTCCGGCGGCTGGTACCCGTCGCTGGGGGGGAAGATCGCCGGCCGCTGGAAGTGCGGGTTGTAGTAAGGCGAGCACGCGCTCGCGTTGATCATCCGCACGCCCATGCCGGCCAGCATGTTGATGAATTCGATCGGCTCGCGGAGGTCCATCTCCAGCGGGTTGTCCATCTTGCAGCCGAACCCGTAGCGGTACGGGAGGAACGATTCGAACGCCTCGGGGATGCCCGGCCCGAGCTTGCCGCTGCCGCCGCGCGCCGGGTCCGGCTTGAACGGCGGCGCGTCGAACACGCTCAGTCGCACGCCGATCAGCAGCCCGGGGCACTCCGCCTGGATGCCCTGGATGATCTCGCGGGCGAAGCGGGTGCGGTTGTCGAACGACCCGCCGTACGGCCCCTCGCGGGTGAACGCGCTGAGCATCTCGTGCCCGAGGTAGCCGTGGCAGTGCTTCACGTCCACGAAGCGAAATCCGATCCGCTGCGCGAGCTTGGCGGCGCGGACGTAGTTGGCGATCAGCCGCTTGATGTAATCATCGGTGATCACGACCGAGTCATCGTCCGGCTGGATGTGGAACTTGGGGTCGAGGATCGGGTGGTGGTAGGCGATTCGCGGCTCGAGCTTCTTCTTGTCGAAGGGTCGACAGAAGCGTCCGCTGTGGGTGAGCTGGAGACCGACGAGGAGGTCGTCGGTGCTACCCATCTGCTCGCGGTGGGCGTTCGTGCAGGCTTCGATGAGCTGCGCCAGGCCGCGGGCGGCGCGTTCGACGTCGTTGTCGATGATGCCGATCTGGTTCGGGTTCGCGCGACCGTCATCCTGAACGGCGAACGCCTCGCCGCCCCAGATCCACTTGCAGCCCGACAGACCGAAGTTGCGCCAGCGGCGGACGGTGTGCTCGCTGGGCAGCCCGTCGGTGGTGCCGTCCCACCCTTCCATCGGGTGGACGCACCAGCGGTTGCCAACGACGAACCCGCCAACATCGAGCGGCTGCGCCAGCGGCGAGGCCTGCTGGGCGCTGAGGACCGAATCGTCCAGCGGGAGATCGAGCCCCAGCTCCGCGAGCCGCCCGCGAAACGCCGGTACGTCCTTGAAGTGCCCGACCTTGGGAAAGTCCTCAGCCATGGAGGCAAAGGTTAACTTTGCGGCAACCGCGGGGGAATGGACTGTTCGAGCCGTTTTTGTACTATTCGATCAGGCGCCGCGGCGGCGCACGCGTAGTGGGTGGAGGCGGATCGGCCTGCTGCTCCGCGCTGCCGGCCGCGCCCCAACCGCCCATGCCCGCACCCGACCTCACCTTCCTCTACGGCGAATCGGTCCCGCGCTGCACGCACGTGATCGATAAGGTCTTCGCCGGGTACCAGACGCTCCAGTACATGACGGCGGGCGGCGTGGAGCTGGCGGTGGGCGCGCAGGCGTACCGGCTGGAGGGGCCATGGTTCTGGTCCGCCTACCCGGGGCCGCGGATCCGTTTTAGCGCCTGCGGGCAGCAGCGTTTCTGGCGGCACCGGTACATCGCCTTCCGCGGCGCGCGCGTGCAGCGGTGGGCGGACGACGGGTTGTTCCCCATCGACCCGCAGCGCCCGCCGGGCATGCGCGATTATGGTGAAGCGTTCGACGAGCTGCTGCGCCACGCGACCGGCGGCGACCGGTACGGGGCGCTGCGCGCGACGCACCTGCTGGAATCGATCCTGATCCAGCTGGCGGAGGACCGCCAGCAAGCGCAGAGCCGCCCGGCGTGGCTGAAGAAGGCGATCGGGCGGCTCGATGACGCGGCGCGCGGCGAGGCGGTCGACTATGACGCGGTGGCGGCGGAGCTGGACATGGCGCAGAGCACGCTGCGGCGACGGTTCCGCGCCGCCGTCGGGCTGCCGCCGCACGAGTACGTGTTACAGGCCCGCGTCGCCACCGCCCGCCGGCTGCTCGGGGAGACCAACCTCCCGATCAAAACCATCGCACAGCAGTTGGGGTACAACGACGTCTACTTCTTCTCGCGCCAGTTCCGAAAGCTCGCGGGCGTCCCACCGGCGATGTATCGCAAGAGCCGGCAGGGTTAGGGACGGCCGGCGCGATGGAGCGACAGTCACCACTGAGGCGAGTCACGTTACGCGCACCCACGGCGTCATGTAACGCACCGGGCGCGCGAACCGCCTGCGCGCCCGCTCCCGGGCGCAGCTGGGTGAACAGGGTCGTTCGCGTCGCGCCCACCCGGCACCGGGCGAGACGCCCATGTCCCCTTTGACGTCGTTCTACTGCTACCTCGCGTTGGCCCGCGCGACACCCTTCGGCTTGACCAGCGTGATGTTCGGCTTCGGCGGGGCCTGCTTCTCGTCGCCCATGTTGAAGCTGACGTGCGGCGGCTGGTTATAGGCGACGTTCTGCCACGCGATGCCCAGGCGGTAGACCGGGTCGTGCATCAGCGTGTAGATCCGCCGCTCCGTGGGGATCGTCGTCGTGTAGATGCGCAGCTCCTTGCCGTCGGTGGTCGGCCAGACGACCTCTTCGCGCCAGTCGCCGAGGAAGTCGGCCGAGACGCTGGGGTTGGCCTTGGTGCCGTTGATCGAGGTGCACTCCTCGGCCACCAGCAGGGTGCGGCTCTGCTGCTTTTCCCAGTCCCACTTGGCGATCTGGTTGCGGTCCAGCAGCTCGTCCAGGCCGTCGCCGTCCCAGTAGACCCGGAAATTGCAGGTGGCGACCTGTCGGCCGCGGGGGTTGTCGGCGGCGCTGACGCCGAAGGTTTCCTGGCCCGCGCCGAGGTTGATGGTGGGTTTCTTGGTGCCGATCTCCTTGCCCTTCGCGTCCCAGAGGCCCTCGATCCCCGCGCCCAGGACCCAGCTTTCGGCGCCAGGATGGCGCGGGTCGATGTCCACCGCGAGGCCGCGACCGGGGCCTTCGCCCTTGTCGCCGCCCGCATCGGCCGCCTTCTGCGACGGCTTCTTCCAGAGCACCTTTCCGGTCTTCAGCGCGACCATGTGGGCGCCGGCGTCGCCGAAGCGTTCCTGGATGCGGAACATCTC
>DASQDR010000211.1:0-26023 GCA_035634055.1 Tepidisphaeraceae bacterium
CCGGCCCCTCGACGCTGATCGCGGCCACGCGCGGGCACGAGCCGCGCGCACGGGGTAGAGCGCGGCGCGGCGTCGGATATCATCCGACCCACACCATGCTCACCCAGACCCTCTCCGACATCGCAACCCTGCTCAACTGCCCGTCACCGAGCGACCCCGGTCGCCCGGTGACGGGCATTGCCACTCTGGTCGAGGCCGGCCCCGCCGACCTCTCCTTCCTCGGCTCCGAAAAGTACCTGCCCGACTTCGTCAAGACGCGCGCCGCCGCCGTCATCGTGCAGAAGCGCGTGAAGCTGCCGGCGGACCACGGGCGGTCGGTCCTGATCGTCGACGACGCCGATCTGGCCGTCGCGCAGCTGCTCGAGCGGTTCGCGCCGCCGGTCCCGCGCCCGCCGGCCGGGCGGCACCCCACCGCCATCGTCGGCGCCGGTAGCACGATCGGCGAGGGTGCCCGCGTCGGGCCGCACGTCGTGCTGGGCGAGGATTGCCGCGTCGGTCGCAACGCCGTCCTCCACGCCGGCGTCGTCATCGGCGCCAACGTCACCATCGGCGACGACTGCGAGCTGTTCGCCAACGTGGTCGTGCGCGAGCGCGTCACGATTGGCAACCGCGTCGTCATCCACGCCGGCGCGGTGCTCGGCACTGACGGGTTCGGCTACCGCTGGGACGGGCGGCAGCACGTCAAGGTCCCGCAGATCGGCACCATCGTCATCGAGGATGACGTCGAGATCGGCTCGTGCGCGTGCATCGACCGCGCCAAGTTCAGCACCACCCGCGTCGGCCGGGGGAGCAAAATCGACAACCTGGTGCAGATCGCTCACAACGTGGTGGTCGGCCCGATGTGCATCATCACCGGCCAGGTCGGCATCGCCGGCAGCGCCCGGCTCGGCGCGGGGGTGGTGCTGGGCGGGCAGTGCGCCGTGCGCGACCACGTCAGCCTCGGCGACGGTAGCGCCGTGGCCGCCTGCTCCGCCGTCGCGGAGGACGTGGACGCCAAGACCATCGTCTCCGGGCTGCCCGCGCTCCCGCACCGCCAGTCCCTGCGCGAGCAGGCCGCCCTGCGCCGCCTGCCCGACCTGGTCGTGCAGGTCCGCAAGCTCCAGGAACAGCTCGACGAGCTGCGGAAGGGAAAGTGACGGGTCCCCGCGCCCAGCGGCGTCGCCGCCGCCGCCGCCCAATCAAGTCGCGCCCGCACGGGGGTTGAAGTGACCTGCAGCGCCGCGAGCAGGAGACGATGGACATCAATCAAGTCGCGCCCGCGGCGGGGTGGAGCGGCGGATTTGTGGTGAGGAGCGCCCGCCTGATCCCGCGGCCCGGGCGGCTGTCATGGTAAGATGTCGGCATGGTGCAATTCAGCAAGCCGGAGCTGGAGCAGTTCCTCGACGAGCAGGTCAGGGCCGGGCGATTCCCCTCGCGCGACGCGGCGGTCGAGGCGGCGGTCCAGCGGATGATGCTCGAGGAGTCGGAACTGGACGAGGAACTGCTAGACCCGATCGACCGCGCGGAGGAGCAGATCGCCCGCGGGGAGGGTCCGGACTGGAAAGAGGCGTCGGCCAAGCTGCGCCGTGAATTTCTGGATCAGTGACCGGCCATGGCGCAACACTATCGTGTCGAGATCGCGCCCGCGGCTTACGAGCAGCTTCACGAGATCTTTTCCTACGTCCGTGAACAGTCGCGCCAGGCGGCGGGCGACACCATCGCTCGCATCCTGACGGAGCCTGGACGGGCTGGACGCGATGCCGTCGCGATTTCCTGTCGTCGGGCGGAGCCGGAGTACTGGAAGTGGCGTCCGCCGCTGCGTCGTCCACCCCTTTCTCGTCTTTTTCGCGTGGACGACGCGAACCTTCTGGTTTCGGTCATCGACGTCCGCCGCGACTCGCGTCGCCAGCCTCGCCGCTTCGAGTAACGAGTCTGCCGCGCTCCCCGCGCCCGCGGCGTTGCCACTTCTGGCGTTTCTTGCATCACTCACCCCCGCGCTTACACTCTGCGGCACTTTCAAGGTCAGGCGGAGGAGAAACCGGTGGCGAAGAACAACGGCAGGAGCCGCGGCGGGGCGGCGGGCGCGGGCGGCAGCGGCGGCGGGGCGGGCGGTGATGATGCGGCGGGCGCCGGCACGATCAACGTCTGCCTGGTCGGGCAGAAGTTCATGGGTCGGACGCACTCCAACGCGTTCCTCAAGGTCGGCAAGTTCTTCGACGTCCCGCTCCTGCCGGTCATGCACACCATCGCCGGGCGCAACGAGCCGGAGCTGATCGAGTTCAAGCAGCGCTGGGGCTGGCGCAACGCCACCACGAGCTGGCAGTCGGCCGTCACCGATCCGGAGATCCAGCTCGTCGACATCGGCACCCCGAACCACCTGCACGCCGAGATGAGCATCGCCGCCCTCGAGGCGGGCAAGCACGTCGCGTGCGAGAAGCCGCTGGCCGGGACGCTGGCGGACGCGCGGCAGATGCGCGACGCCGCCAGGAAGGTCGCGCGGAAGCAGAAGACCTTCGTCTGGTACAACTACCGCCGCGTGCCCGCCGTCGCGCTGGCGCACCAGCTCGTGAAGGACGGAAAGCTCGGGCGGATCTTCCACGTCCGCGCGTTTTACCTCCAGGACTGGGGCGGCCCGGGCGTGCCGCTGCTCTGGCGCTTCCAGAAGAAGTTCGCCGGCTCCGGCGCCCACGGCGACCTCAACGCGCACGTGATCGACATGGCCCGGTTCATCACCGGCGACGAGATCGTCGAGGTGACCGGCGCGATCGCCGAAACCTTCATCAAGGAGCGCGACCTCCCCAGCAGCGGCCCGACCGGCGGCATCACCGCTGGTGCCAAGGGCGGCGGGGGCGGCGGCGCCAAGAAGGGCCGCAGCGACGTCGACGACGCGCTGCTGTTCCTCGCCCGCTTCAAGGGCGGCGCCATCGCCTCGTTCGAGGCCAGCCGCCTCGCCACCGGCAACCAGAACAAGAACGGGCTGGAGATCAACGGCGAGCGCGGCTCGATCCGCTTCAACTTCGAGGACATGAATCACCTCGAGTTCTACGACGCCACCGTCGAGCGGCGCGTCCAGGGGTGGACGCCCATCATGGTCACCCACGGCGGCACCCACCCGTACGTGGGCAACTGGTGGCCCGACGCGCACATCATCGGCTACGAGCACGGCTTCGTGAACCAGGTGGCCGACATGATGAACGTGCTGGGCGGCAAGCCGCCGGTCGTCCCGCTGCCGGATTTTGAGGACGCTTACCGGACGCAACAGGTCCTCGAAGCCGCCGTCGCGAGCGCGGAGAACCGAAGCCCGGTGAAGGTCGCGGAAATGAAGTGACGGCGCGCGCGCGCGCACTGGCGGCGCGTCGGCGGCGTCGTTCGTTCGACATCCGGTCGCGCGCCGCGCGCAGGGATCACGGCAACGAACCTTTCGTTCGCCCGCGTGTCAGTTGGTTTCGGAGGGGCAACGAAGGAGATCGGCATCATGCATCGCACCCATCTCGCCGTCGCGCTCGTTCTGGCGGCGAGCGTTCCACTTTCCGGCTGCGGGCCGAAGAAGAGCCCGACGCGCGCGACCACCCAGCCCAACCCGCAGCCGGCGGTCATGACCGACGTGACGGCGCGGATGAGCGAGCTCCAGCGCCGCGCCCGCGAGCTGGCAGAGGTCGGGCGGCAACTCCCCGGCCGCAACCCGCAGGAGGACCGGCAGCTCGTCGTCTCCGCCTTCGAGCGGTCGTCGGCGGCGCTGCAACTGCTGGGCGGCCCCGAGCCCGGGGGCGCGTTCCGGCAGCAGTTGCGGATCATCGACAACACCCGCCAGCAGATCCAAAGCGCCGCCGACGGCGCGCCGGCCGACGCGTCGGTCGATACGGGGCTGCGCTCGGTCTACAACGCGCTGGTGAGCGTTCGCGAGCGGCTGTTCCCCAACGAGCCCAACGTGCAGCAACAGCTCGACGCCGTGCGCGACCGACTGGCGGACCTGGACGAGGTGCGCGGGCCGCTGCACTCGCTGGTGGTGTCGCAGGTGTTCAGCCGCACGGCACAAGTGGTCGACACGATGGCCGGCGAGCTGGAAGGCCGCAACGCCGCCGCCGCGGCGCACGCGCAGCAGCCGCCGCAGTAGCACGCTGCGAAACGCCTGAAGAAAAGGCTCGTGGCGCTCGTGTCGATGACCGGGAAAGGTCGACCAGACCACGATTGTGCGTCGCTCGCGCGGGTGATCGGCCCCGCGGACCCGTTGCGGTTGCGCCCGCCGCGTCGGGAGGCCGGCCGCGCCGTTCCGGCGTCGCGCACCATCCGCTATGTTCGCGTCCATCGCGGTTCGTGCGGGAGATGCGCCCGATGGCCTGGACCTCATTGTGCGAGTTGTCGGAGCTGAAGGCGGGCGAGGGAAAGTACGTCGAGATCGACGGCTTTCAACTGGCCGTCTTCATCGACGATGAGAAGGTCTTCGTCATCGACAATGCCTGCCCTCACGCCGGCGGCAACCTCGCGGGCGGTTACGTGGAAGATGGGTGCGCCGTCTGCCCCTGGCACCACTGGGCCTTCCGCCTGGACAGCGGCCAGCTCAAGGACGCCCCCGGCTTCGAGGTCTCCACCTACCCCACCCGCCTCCACGACTACGCCGGCCGCCGCCTGGTGCAGGCGGATTTGCCGATGCCGTGAGCATCGCGCCCGCCGCGCAACCGCTCGCCGGGCTACCGTTCGCCCGCGCGATCCCTCACCCGCATCGGCTCACTGCCGGACTGCTCGCCCGCGGCGGCGCGCGGCTGCATAATGCCGGGCCTGTGACCGACCCGCACCCGCAGATCAGCATCGTGGTTCCCGCCCTGAACGAGGCCCCGAACCTTCCGCCGCTCGCCGAGCAGATCGCCGCCGCGCTGGACGGGCGGGCGTACGAGGTGATCGTGGTGGACGACGACAGCCGCGACGACACGCCCGCCGTCGCCGCCCGCCTGGCGCAGTCTCACCCGCTGCGGCTGATCGTCCGCAGCGGCGCGCGCGACGGGCTGAGCGGCGCGGTGCTGCGCGGCTTCGCCGAGGCGCGCGGGCAGTTCCTGGTGGTGATGGACGCCGACCTCCAGCACCCGCCGCACAAGCTGCCGGAGCTGCTCGCGCCGCTGGAGAAGGGCGACGCCGACTTCGTCATCGGCTCGCGCTACATGCCGGGCGGGTCGATGGCGCAGAAGTGGGGGGCGTTCCGCAAGCTCAACTCGCGCGTGGCGACGTCGCTGGCGCGCCCGTTCGCCGGGCGGACGACCGATCCGATGAGCGGGTTCTTCGCCCTTCGCCGCGACACCTACCAGCGCGCCCAGCGCCTCACCCCGCTGGGGTACAAGATCGGGCTGGAGCTGATGTGCAAGTCGCGCGTGCGCAACGTGCGCGAGGTGCCGATCCACTTCGCCGAGCGCACGCGCGGCGAGTCGAAGTTGAACGTGAAGGAGCAGTTCCGCTACCTCGAGCACCTCAGCCGGCTGTACGACTTCACCTTCCCGCGGGCCTCGCCGATCGCCAAGTTCCTCATCGTCATCGCGCTGAGCTGGCTGGTCGGCTTCAGCCTGTTCCACCTGCTGCTCGCGACCGCCACCGGCGTGGTGCCGGCGATGTTCGCGGCGTACCTCGGCGTCATCGCGGTGACCGCCGCCTTCCACGTGCGCTACGTGCGGACGCAGCGGGAATTCATCGTCCGCCCGCGCCCGTGGCTGGACTTCGCCCTCATCTCCGCTGCCGAACTGTGCGCCTGCGTGCTGTCCGCCTGGTGGGTCCTGCGGCGGCTGGAATCGCCGGCGACGACCTACGAGCTGTTCTTCATCCCCGCCGCCGTCGCGACGGTGGTGCGGTACGCCCTGCGCAAGGAGTTGCTCCAGGACGTTCGCGGCCTGCGGAAGGAACTGCGGAAGGACGAGTTGACGTAACGCTCGGTTCGCGTGGAGAAGCCCCTCCGGCCGCCTCTCCTCCATTTGTCGCAGCGACGCCCCGGTGGTAGGGCGACGCAGCGCGGCCGAGGCTACAACCTGCCGCCGCCGCTTGCGCCGGCGTCGGATTTTCTTTTCCGCTCCCCTCCGCATAATTGCTCGTCCGATGACCGCCGTTGCCGCGCCGTCCGCCGTTGTTGAGCCATTGCCGCTGGAGGGCGAGCGTGCGCCGCGCGGCTGGCCGGTGATCGTGCTGGCGGCGGTGATCTTCTCGACGCTGTCGCTCTGGGCGGCCTTCTCGTCCGACGGCTTCCTCGAGGCGGATAGTTGCACGCATTACCAGTACGCCCTGCACGCGCTCGGCGAGCCGCACTACCTCGTGAACGTGTGGGGCCGCCCGTTCGTCACCGCGCTTTACGCCGTGCCGGCGGTGCTCGGCGGGCGCATCGCGGTGCGCGTGACGAGCCTCTGCCTGGCGCTGCTGATCGCGTGGGTCACGTACCTGATCGCGCGCGATCAGAAGTACCGCTGGCCGGCGCTGGCGTTCGCGTTCGTGCTGGCGCAGCCGCTGGTTTACCTGCACTCGTTCAGCGAGCTGACCGAGCTGCCGTTCGCGCTGCTGCTGGCGGTGGCTTTCCTGGCCTACCGCAGGCGGCAGTGGCTGATGATGGCGAGCTTCGTCGCGCTGCTGCCGACGGCGCGGCCGGAGGGCTTTGGCTTCCTCGGCCTCGCCGCCGCCGCGCTGCTGCTGCACCGCCGCCCGTGGTGGCTGATGGTGCTGCCGCTGCCGCTGCTGATCTGGGCCTACGCCGGTTGGCGCATTTACGGGCAACCCGTCTACACCGATCCGCTGTCGCTGAAGCTCCCCGAAAGTTTGCGCTGGACGATGTGGCTGCGGCACGAGTGGCCGTACGCCGAGAAGAGCGCCTACGACAGCGGCTACCTGCTTCACTTCGTCGCCCTGATGCCCGCCGCCGTCGGCCCGCTCCTCTGGCCCGCGACGGTGGCGGGGATGGGGTGGAGCGTGGGGGCGTGCCAGGGTGAACGATCAGCAGAGCAGGCACGAAGGCACGAAGGCACGCAGGCACGAGGTGGTGGAGAAGCGAAGAGGGACGAGAGCAAATCCACTTCTCCCTCTCTGCCTCCTCGCTCGCTCGGTGCCTCCGTGCCTCCGTGCCTGCGTGCCTTCCTCTCCACCCCCTCCTCCCGCACCCAGTTCCTCATCGCCGCGATCCCCCTCATGATTCTCGGTGGCCACAGCCTGCTGTACTGGCTCGGGCGGATGGCGAGCAACGGGGAGCTTCGGTACATGCTCGTCGTCGCGCCGTTCTGGGGGCTGCTGTCGGCCAAGGGGTTCGAGTGGGCGGCGGGGCGGTTGAACTTGCGCTGGCCGATGGCGTGGGCGGCGGGGCTGGCGGTGCTGCCGGTGCTGGTGAACCTCCACTACCCCGTGCTGCCGCTGCGGCTGACGCGGGACGGCGCTCGCGCCCGCGCGGTCGCCGAGTGGTACCGCGGGGACGGCGCCGTGCGGACGGCCTACCCGCGCCTGCTGGCGTCGAACCCGGAGATCGCGTTCTTTCTCGGCGTCAGCCACACCGACCGCGGGCAGATGCGCGAGTGGCGCAAGGACGTCGTCGCCGCCGCGCCGCCGGGAACGCTGCTCGTGTGGGATCCGATCTACGGCCTGCGCAACGCCGACACCGCGCGCGTCGTGACGATCGAGGAGATCCAGGCCGCCGGCTGGATCGAGCGCCCGCAGTGGGCGGCGACGATCAACCGGATCGGCCAGGGCGACGAGTCGCGCCTCTTCGTCAGCCCGGTGAGCATCTTCGGCAAACGCAGTGACGGCGCCGGCGAAGGCCGCGGCAGCGCGAACGAAGAACCCCTCGGATAATTCGTGGCTTAAGCGTCTTGCCCGAGCGCATGCCGCGGCCGGCCCGCGCTTGAGCAAACGCACCGACCGCCGTTCCAACGGGGCTTCGGCGTCCCGCCCAAGCGTTTACGGCGGCCAGCCGCCCAGCGCCGGCGCGGCACTACTCATCGTGGCTTGGGCGCCTCGCCCGAGCATCCGAGGCCAGCTGCTCCGCTTTTCCAACGCCCGTTGACGCTTCGAGGCCGCTGGCCGCGGCAACCTCTCGGGCGCGCCCAAGCCACGGGTGGGCAAGCTACGTATGGGCCAGCCGCGCCACGTGCGCTGCCGCCGACCGCGGGTGGTGGGGGGCGCTTGGCGGGGACGCGAACGCCGCGGTCGCTACGCCATCGGCGCCGGCCGGAGCAGCGCCAGCACCTCGGCGTTTCCCTTCGCTCCCTTGATCGGGCTGGCGACCGTGCCGGCGAGGACGAAGCCGGCGGCGGCGACGTCGCCGCTCACCTTTTGCACCACTTCCGCCACGCGCTCTTCCGGCAAAATTCCCTTCTTGAGCATCGCGGCGTCCGCCTCGTAGTGCGGCTTGATCAGGCTGACGCAGAACCCCTCGGCGGCGATGAGCCGGCGGGCGGCCGGCAGGATGTGGCGCTGGCGCGTCCAGGCGACGTCGATGGTGACGACGCCAACCTCCTCCCGCAGCGTCGCGTGCATCGCGTTGGTCCGCTCCATCACCACCACGCGCGGGTCCTTGCGCAGCTTCCACTCCAGCGCGCCGTAGCCGGTGTCGATCGCGTAGACCCTGCCCGCCCCGCGCTGGAGCAGCACGTCGACGAACCCCCCGGCGTTGGAGCCGAGGTCGGCGCAGACGGCGCCGTTGACGTCCAGGTTGAAGTGGGCCAGGGCGTGCTCGAGCTTGTGCCCCGCGCGGGAGACGAAGTCCGCCATCGCCCGTCACGGTAGCGTCTGCGCGGGCGGCCGGCCAACGGGCGCCGATGTGCAGGTCGTGCCGTGGTGGCCGCCGACCGCCCGTGGCTTGGGCGCCTCGCCCAAGCGCTCGCCGCGACCAGCGGCCACTGATGCGCGAGACCGGCTTCCGCCGCCAACCGTGGCTTGGGCGCCTCGCCCAAGCGCTCGCCGCGGTCAGCGGCCTCGAAGCGTCAACCGGCGTGGGAAAAGCAGAGCGGCTGGCCGCCGCGGGTGCTTGGGCGAGGCGCCCAAGCCACGATGGGAGCGCCTCGTCGCCGCTGAGCGGCTGGCCGCCGCGGGTGCTTGGGCGCGGCGCCCAAGCCACGAATTGGTGGGCGCGGCGCTTGCGCCATTCGCCGTCGGATCGTCCCTTACAAGCTGCTCGCCGCCGGCGGCTCAGTTGCTCGCCGGCGCGGCCCACTCCACCACCAGCAGCGAGACCGCCTGCCGGGGGAGGTTGACGCGCAGCTCCGCTTCGCCGCTTTTCACCTCCACCTCGCGCGGCTCGCCGGCGGGGGTGAGCTGGCCGGCTTTTTCCAGCTCGGCGTACTGCTCGGTCGTCGGCTTTTGCGGGGAGCCCATTCGCTGCCAGGCGGTGTAGGCGTTGCCGTGCTCCTGGTCGATCCGGTACTCGCGCACGCGCGCCTTGGTCGCGGTCGCCGGCAGGCCGGTGAGGGTCACGCGGGTGTCGGCGGCGGCGCCGGGCAGGTCATCGTCGTGGTAGTGCCAGACCATGGCGCAGACCTTGCCGCCCTCGCGGCTGGCGAAGGCGGCGACGTCCGGCCGCTCGCCGCGCACGCCGTTCTTCAGCATGTCGTCCAGCGTGACCGCCGAGTCGCTGGTCGATTCCAGCCGGTCGCCGCTCATCTGCGCGAACATGCGGAAGACGTTCATCACCGGCAGGTCGACGCCGTTGCTGGCGAGCTGGCGGAAGCCGGCGAAGTAGGGCTGGTCCTCAAAGGTGAAGGCCCACGTCAGTGCCCCTTCCAGGTTCACGCCGTGCCGGTCCGCCAGCTCGTGCTTGCGCGCGAAGCTGGCGGCGGTGTAGCTGGAGTACATCGTGCCGTTGCGGTACCCGAGCTGCGGCCCCTGGCAGGCGGCGCAGCCGTCCGGGTCGGATTCCCCCAGGATGATCGGCTTGGGCTTCAGCTCCGGGAACGACGCGATCGTGCCGAACGCGCTGTTGATCACCCGCAGGTGATCGGCGATGCCCATCCGCACGTGCCCCTCGACGAACTTGGGCTGACCCTTCGGCTGGAACGAGAGGTAGTCCAGCGGCGTGCCCTTCTGCCCGGTGGCGAGGTTGGTGCCGCGCAGGCAGTGCTCGAAGTACTCGCGCATGTACTTGCCCGCCGCCCCGGCGACGTGCGGGCCGCCGATCCGCGCGTTGGGCAGCGCCCGGCGGACGCCGTCCACCGCGTAGTCATGCGTCTTGAACCACTCCTCCTGCGTTCCCTTCCAGTACGCGCCGTTCGGCTCGTTCCACACCTGCCAGTACCACTGCTCGACCTCTTCCTTGCCGTAGCGCTCGATGCTGTGCTTCACCCATTGGAAGCAGAGCTCGCGCCACTTGTCGTAATCCTTCGGCGGGTAGCACCAGCCGGTCATGATCTCCTGGTATTTCGACTTTGGCGTCCAACTGTGCTGGTACGGCTCGGGGTGGGTCGACAGCGCCTTGGGCATGAACCCGAGCTGCGCCATCGGCCGCACGCCCTGCGCGCGGTAGGAGTCGAAGATCTTGTCGACGATCGTCCAGTCGTAGACGGGGTTGCCCTGCGCGTCCTCGGTGTAGGCGTTGGTCGATCCCCACTTCAGCGCGGGCGTGCCGTCACCGGTGCAGAGCAGGTTGTGGGTGCGGAAGTAGACCTGATCCTTCTTCAACTTGCCCAGCTCGCCGATGAGCTTTTTGCCGTCCTTCATGTAGGCATAGTTCGGTTCATCGGCGCCAAAGAAGCGCCAGATCGGCTTGAGCGGGCCGGCCGTCTGATCGGCGCGGACGCGGATGTTCACTGTGAAGGGGGCGGACTGGGCCGATGGGGCGGATGACGGCGCCGCGGCGGCGGATCCCGGCGCGGTCGCCGGGTCTTGCGCCCGCGTCAGCCGAGCGCTCAACATCGCCAACAACACCACCGCCGCCACGACGAGCAAGGGGATCAGGCGCATGGTCGTGATGTTCGCTGCGCGGAGTCGCCGACGCAAGACAACCGACTTTCCCGCCGACGCCCGCGACGGCGGTTGCTATGGTGGGGACGGGGGAGTGGGGATTGTCATGGTGCGGTGCGCGGGGAGACCCAATCGGCCAGCAACGCGACGATCCGGGGAAACGTACCGTCCACTCATGCCGGCGGCATCGAGAAGGAGGTGGAGCAAGGCGCGGCCGCGCAGGAAGTCCATTGCGACGGGGTGCGAATCGCGAAAACGAACCCAATTCCATGCGTGTTCTGCGGGAATCTTCAAAACGAAGCCAATTTTGGCAGTCGCGGGCGCTCGTGATTCGCAACTGAAGTGGGGCAGTGCTGCCGCGCGGGCACGCAAAGCGCGAAAACGAACCCAATTCCCAGGCACGCGGCGCCCGTGCGGGGCTTCACGGAACCGTTGAGACACGAAATGAGAAAACGAACCCAATTTCCGGCCAACGCTCGCACGTTCAGCTACTTAGCGGCCGGCAGAATGGAAGATCGTGCTCTCTCTCCGCGCCTCGGCGGTGAGGTCATTCGGTTAGCAGCTCTTGGATGCTGGCCCGCTCTCGAGGATCTCGCGCAGCTTGGCGGGGTCGAACTTCAGCGGGTTGGCGGCGCCCTCGCCGCGCCCGCGGCGGACGGCGACCAGCTCGGCCAAGATGCTCACCGCGATCTCCGGCACCGTCACCGCACCGATCTCAAACCCGATCGGCGCGCGAACCTGCGCCAGCCGGTCGATGGAAACCCCCTGGGCCAGCAGGTCGTCGAAGATCGTCTTCACCTTCCGCCTGGAGCCGATCAGCCCCAAATAGCGGGCGGGCGAGGAGATGACGGCCGCCAGCGCCCGCCCGTCGTGCCGGTGCCCGCGGGTGACGATCACCACGTAGGTGTGCGGGTCGATCGGGTACCGCGCCAACTCGGCCTCGATGTCGCCGACGATCCGACCCTCGGCCAATGGGAAGCGATCGGGCGAGGCGCAATCGGCGCGGTCATCGATCACGGTGACGCGAAAGTCGCACGCGGCGGCGAGGGAAGCCAGCGACTGCCCGACGTGCCCCGCGCCGACGATCAACAGCTTGGGAGGCGGGTCGATGGTCTCCACATAAATTCGTGATTCGCCGGCCTCCGCCTCGTAGCGAAGCTCGATGCGCGCCGCTTGCGCTGCCCGCAGCCTGGCGAGCGCGGAGCGGTATTCGTCAGCGTCGAGCGGCGACAGGAGCGTCTGCACGACGATCTCCATCGTCCCGCCGCAGATCAGGCCGTCGTCCCAGCCGTAGTCGTGGTCGAGCTTGAAGGTGAGCAGCCGGGACTGCCCGGCGTGGAGCAGCCCGATCGCGCGCTGGCGAACCTCCGCCTCCACGCACCCGCCGCCGAGGGTGCCGATGGTCCGCCCGTCGCCGAGCAGCAGCATCCGCGCCCCGGCCGACTGCGGGGTGCTGCCGCGCGCCGCGACGACGGTGCAGACCGCGACCCGCTCCCCCGCATCGCTCCGCCGGACGATCTCATCGAGCAGCCGTTCCATGTCGAGGCGATCTTAGCGACCTCGCCGGAACCTTTCGCGGGCAGCGGGCGTACCCATGTTGTAGTTCGACCGGCCCGCGCCCTTGACAGCGGGTTCCGGGCGGCTACCATTGTGCAACAACGATCGCGGGGTAGAGCAGCCTGGTAGCTCGTCGGGCTCATAACCCGGAGGTCGGAGGTTCGAATCCTCCCCCCGCTACTGGCACCGGATCAAGGTGCCGATGATGCCCGTGACGCAAGTCACGGGCATTTTTTTTGCGCCGCAACGGCGCCGCTGGCGGGCTCTGAAAGTGCCCCCATGGCGCGATTCAGCGCGGAGCGCTGCCGACCTGGCCGGCACGGGCGGATCGGCTTGGGGTCGGAATGTGTCGCTTGCCCAACGCGCGCGTGGCGTCGTAGGCTACGCGGCGGATGAGTTCTCGCCGCGGACAGCTTCTGATCGCCTCGCCGAGCCTGCGCGACCCCAACTTCGCCAAGACGGTCGTGCTCATCGTCAAGGACGAGGAGGACGGCGGCGTGCTGGGGGTGATCCTGAACCGGCCGCTCGAGGTCTCGGTCGCCGACGCGGTGCGCGACCTGGTGGAGGCGGCGGAGGAGGTGAGTGATCCGGTGCACCAGGGGGGGCCCTGTGAGGGGCCGCTGATCGTGCTGCACGGCAATCCCGCCGCCGGCGGGGAGGAGGTCGTCGAGGGGGTCCGCTTCTCGATGGACAAGGAAGACATCCAGTGGCTGATGGCCCACAACAAGGGGCCGATCAAGTACTTCGCCGGCTACAGCGGCTGGGGCGCCGGGCAGCTCGATGCCGAGATCGACGGCGGCGCCTGGCTGCTCACGCCCGCCACCGCCGACCACATCTTCGAAAGGCACGGCGACTGGTCAAAGCTCAGCACGTGGATGGCCCTGGGCGGCAAGGTCGAAATCGACCGCATCCCCGACGACCCCAGCGTAAACTGACGCGCGCTCCGCGACGCCCGTCACCAATCGTCATCCACCCGGAAGCCCCGAAGCCTCCTACCGGCCACTAGCCACTGACAACTGATCACTGGCAACTGATCACTGGCAACTGGCAACGGGCAACTAACCCCTACCGCCCCCTCCCGTGCACGTTAAACCACGCCCCGCAGAACTGGCACTTCACGTCCCCGAGGGGCGAGACGTCGACGCGGTCGCCGAGCTTGGCGCCGCAGTGGGGGCAGACGTACTGGCCTTCCTGCACCAGCGGGGGTGCCGTCGGCCCGGCGGGGGCGTCGGCGGTCGCGCCGGCGGCATCGCGGGCGCGCTGCTGTGCGGCGAGGAGTTGGCTCGGCGCCGCCATCAGTCCGCCGCCGGTGACGGCGCTGTAGGCCATCGTCCCGCCGAACGCCACGAACGCCATCGCGATGAAGCTGGGAAACAGCCGGAGGAAAAAGGGCATGTCGTCGAGCGCGTCGCCCGACCAGACGAAGCCCAGCACCGTCAGCCCGATCCCGAAAAAGACGAACCCGAACACGCCCGCGATAAAGCGCGCGGCGGGCGGGACGGGCGACGGCACCGGGACGGGCGGCTTATCGCTCGGCATCGTGCGCACCATTGTGATTGGATCATGAGCGGACAGCAAACGCGCGTTGATTCCGGTCCCGGCCGGCGCTTTGAGCGGCGGAGTCGCTACACTCCGCCCGCGCGAGTGAACGCAACGCGAGGTGAATTGAACATGGCGCAACTGATCATTTCCGCCGTCGGCCCCGACCGGCCCGGCATCGTCGGCGAGCTGACGGCCCACCTGCACGCGGCGGGCGGGAACATCCTGGAATCGCGGATGGTCAACCTGCGCGGGCAGTTCGCCATGATGATCCTGCTCGAAGGGCCGGACTCTGCCGCGTGGAAGCTGCGCGACGGCCTGCCCGCGGTCGGCACGAACATGGGGCTGAGCCTGGACGTGATCCCGCAGGAGGCCGCGCCGCGCCCGCCGCTGGGGATCCCCTACAAGCTCAAGACCTATTCGATGGACCAGCCCGGCATCGTCGCTCGGCTGACCGCCGTGCTGCGGTCGCTGGGGGTCAACATCGAGGACCTGGAAGCGCGGCAGGAGTCGGCGGCGTTCGCCGGGTCGCCGCTGTTCCTCACGGAGATGCGGCTGACGGTCCCGCCGGGCGTGCCGCTGGGGAAGCTGCGCGCCGCGCTGGAATCGGTCGGGAACGAGCTGAATTGCGACGTCGATCTTGACCCGGCGAACTGAGCGTTCAACCCCCGCGGCGGCGCTGGCGCGCGGCGCGGATGATTCGTGCCGGCAGGCCCCTATAATTCCGCACCTCTACCGCGAAAGAAAGCAGCAACTTCATGGCGTTGACGCGCGAACAAGTGATGGCGGCCCTGCGGACGGTTCAGGATCCTGAGCTGTTCAAGGACATCGTCACCCTCAACATGGTCAAGGACGTGCGCATCGACGGCTCGGGCGTGGAGGTGACCGTCGAGCTGACCACGCCCGCGTGCCCGCTCAAGGACGTGATCGAGCGCGACGTGACGGCCGCGCTGCGCCAGGCGGGGGCGGAGCAGGTCAAGCTGAACCTGACCGCCAACACCCGCGGCCCGGCCAACCAGAAGCGCGAGGGTGCGCTGCCGCAGGTGAAGAACATCGTCGCCGTCGGCGCCGGCAAGGGCGGCGTCGGCAAGAGCACGGTGGCCGCCAACCTCGCCGTCGGGCTCCAGCGGGCCGGCGCGACGGTCGGGCTGATGGACGGCGACATCTACGGCCCCTCGATGCCCACGATGCTCGGCCTGAAGGGCCTGCCGGCGCAGGTGCGCGGCAACAAGATCATCCCGTTTCACGTCCACGGCATCCACGCCATCACCATGGGCGCGCTGGTCGAGCAGGACAAGCCGCTGATCTGGCGCGGCCCGATGGCGCACGGCGCGTTCCGCCAGCTCTTGCTGGACAACACCGAGTGGCCGGAGCTGGACTACCTGATCGTCGACCTGCCCCCGGGCACGGGCGACGTGCCGCTGACGCTCTGCCAGCTTTTGCCGCTGACCGGCGCCGTGGTGGTGGCGACGCCGCAGCAGGTGGCGCTGGACGACGCGCTGCGGGCGGTGCGGATGTTCCAGCAGCTCGGCGCGCCGGTGCTGGGGATGGTGGAGAACATGAGTTATTTCGTGGCGCCCGACGGCACGGTCGCCGACATCTTTGGCCGCGGCGGGGCGCAGCGGGCGGCGCGCGAGCTGGACCTGCCGTTCCTCGGGGAGATCCCGATGTTCACCGAGCTGCGCATCAACAGCGACGCCGGCAACCCGCCGGCGAACTTTGAAGGGACGCCGACGCTCCGCTTCGCGCTCGAATCGCTGGTGAAGAACCTGGCGGGCGAGGTGAGCAAGCGGAACCTGAGCGGCGCGGCCCCCACCCTCAACATCACCTGAACCGGCCGGCGAGAGGGCCGCCTCAGGCGGTGGCGGGCCGCAGCGGGCACTCGCGCGGCGCCGGCCTTATCGCCCGCACGTGCCGTCGCCGCGTTGCGATGTCACGCGCGTGCTCGCGCGTGCCACGCAAACGCCCCGTGCACCGGGTCTCAGCGCGCCTCCGTCGCCACCGGCCCCTGTGCCAGCGGGGCCGGCAAGCGAGGCGCGTGATGCGGTTCCGCCGCCTGCCTCGCCGCGGCCGCCCTCGCCGCGGCGGGGGCGTTACGCAGGTCGTTCAGCGGCTGGGTGAGCGACCGCAGAAGCGGTGAGGGGAAGACGCCCAGCACGATCACCGCGATCGCCAGCGGCGTCAGGATGAGCACCTCCCGCCCGGTGATGTCGCCGCCCGTGACGAATTTGGGGTGAACCGTCTCGTGCGTCCCGTGATCCGGTGAAAACGCGCGGTAGTACAGCGGGCCGAAGAGCAGCTTGGCGGCGAAGTGCAGCATGTAGATCGCCCCGAGCACGATGCCGGTGGCGGCGACCACGCCGTAGGCGACGCCGAGGTGCTCGCTGGTGAACGCGCCGAGGATGGTCAGGAACTCGCTGACGAAACCGTTCGATCCGGGCAGCCCGATCGAGGCCATCACGAAGATGATCATGAAAAAGGCCATGCGCGGCATCGCCTTGGCAAGTCCGGACAGCTCGTTGATGTCGCGCGTGTGGTAGCGGTTGTAGATCATCCCGACGATCAGGAAGAGCGCGCCGCTGGTGATCCCGTGGTTCACCATGTAGAGCACCGATCCGCCCATGCCCACGAGGTTCAGTGAGAGCATGCCGAGCACGCAGAAGCCCATGTGGCTGACCGAGGAGTAGGCGATCAGCTTCTTGATGTCGGTCTGCACCCATGCGACCAGCGCGGCGTAGATGATGCCGATGAGGCAGAGGATGGCCATGAACTGGAGCACGCCCGGGAACAGCACGCCCCCGTCGCGCGTGATCAGCCCGACTGGCAGGGCGATGCGGAGCATCCCGTAGGTGCCGAGCTTGAGCACCAGCGCCGCCAGGTCCACGCTGCCGGCGGTGGGGGCCTCGGTGTGCGCCAGCGGGAGCCAGGTGTGCAGTGGGATCAGCGGCGTCTTGACCGCGAAGGCGGCCAGGAACGACAGCAGGATCCAGAATCGTTCGGTGCTGGTCATCTGGTTCTGCGCGAAGGCGATGACCGAGTCGGACCCGACCAGCGAGAAGTTCCCCGCGCGCAGCCCGAGGTAGACGATCCCGGCCAGCATGAAGACCGACGCGCCGAAGGTGTAGAGGAAGAGCTTCGTCGCCGCCGCCCGCCGCTCCTTGCCGCCCCAGATGCCGACGATGAAGAACAGCGGGATGAGCGAGACCTCGAAGAACATGTAGAACAGCAGCAGGTCGGTGGCCATGAACGTGCCGAGCATGGCGACCAGCAGGAGGTTCATCCACATGTAGTGCTGCCGCGTGCGGGTGTGAACCGATCGCAGCGACGCGGTCACCGCCAGCGGGTGCAGCGATGCCGAGAGCAGCACCAGCGCCAGCGAGATCTGGTCCACCCCGAGCGAGAACCGAATGCCGAGCTGCACGATCTCCGGCCCGGGCACGATGAACTGGTAGCCGCCAAGAGACCAGTCGTACCGAAAGGCCATCGAGATGGCGGCGATGAGCGTGCTGGCGCTGACGGCGAAGCCCCACGTCTTTCCGCGCATGCGCCGCGGGAGCAGCGCGCCGACCACCACGCCAATGACGGGCACGGCCAGCATCCCGATCGGCAGGATGCGCGCGGGCAGGAACGCGACCAGGGCGCTGAGGATCGTCAGGATCACCAGCGCGGTGACGGGTACGCGGCGGGTATTCACCATTGTCGTATTGCGTCCGAAGGACCGGAGAAATCAACCTCACGTGCCGCCCCGACGAACGACGGGGCGACCCCGGGCGGATGGTAAGGAAACGCCGCGGCACTGTCGATGCCCCGGAGCGGCTGGCGCCCGCGCGCCCGCCGCCGTTACCCTCAGCGCCGCAAGCGGACGTCGTACCCGCGGGGCGACGGCGTCCCGCGCTTCTCTCGCTGCCGCCGGGCGCGCCCCGCGGTAAACTGGCGGGCGTGACGGGCAAAGACCTCATCAAGCACGGCTTCAAGCCCGGCCCGGCGCTCGGGCTGGCGCTGAAGCTCCTGCCGCAGGTCAGGAAGCAGCTTGGCAAGCGCGTGATCGAGGACGATTTGCGCGCGATCGCCCGCGAGCCCAACGCCTACAAGCAGCACACGCACTGGAAGATGCTGGCCGAGGCGCTGATCGACGAGTCGGCGCGCCAGCAGGCGTACGTCGAGCGCCCGGAGCCCGCGCCGTACCGCGTCTGGGGCGAGGGGCTGGAGGCGGGGGCGCTTGACCAGATGAAGAATTCCGTCCGCCTCCCCGTGGCCGTCCAGGGCGCGCTCATGCCCGACGCCCACCAGGGTTACGGCCTGCCGATCGGCGGCGTGCTGGCGACGGAGAACGCCGTCATCCCTTACGCCGTCGGCGTGGACATCGCCTGCCGCATGCGCCTCAGCGTCTACGACGTGCCGGTGACGGAAATGAAGCGGCTGCACGATCGGCTGGTCAACGCGCTGCGCCGCGAGACCGTCTTCGGCACCGGCGCGGGCTTTCGCAAGCCGCTGGAGCACGCGGTGCTGGACGAGGACTGGTCGGTCACGCCGGTGACCCAACGCGTGTTCGACAAGGCGCGCACGCAACTGGGCACGTCCGGCAGCGGCAACCACTTCGTCGAGTTCGGCACGATCACGCTGGACAAGCCGGATCTCGGCCTGGAGCCGGGCCAGTACCTGGCGCTGCTGTCGCACAGCGGCAGCCGCGGCGCGGGCGCGACGATCGCCGACTTCTATTCCAAGCTGGCGATGGACAAGCACCCGGAGCTGCCTGCGGAGTTGCGGCGGCTCGCCTGGCTCGACCTCTCATCGCAGGAGGGGCAGGAGTACTGGGCGGCGATGAACCTGATGGGCAAGTACGCGGCCGCCAACCACGAGATGATCCACCGCAAAATCGCCCGCAACCTCGGCGCGGCGGTGATCGCGGGCGTCGAGAACCACCACAACTTCGCGTGGAAGGAAACCCACGGCGGGCGCGAGATGATCGTCCACCGAAAGGGCGCCACGCCGGCCGGCCCGGGCGTGATGGGCGTGATTCCCGGCTCGATGGCGACGCCGGGGTACGTCGTCCGCGGGCGGGGCGTGGCGGAGTCGCTGGCGTCGGCAAGCCACGGCGCCGGACGCCGCATGAGCCGCCGCGCGGCGACCGAGCAGTATCGCTGGAACCACATCAAGCCGATGCTCGAGCAGGCGGGCGTCGAACTGCTGTCGGCCGGCATCGACGAGAACCCGCACGCCTACAAGGACATCCACAGCGTGATGGCCGCCCAGCAGGACCTGGTGGACGTGGTGGCGCGCTTCGACCCCAAGATCGTCCGAATGGCCGAGAGCGGCGAGCGGCCGGAGGACTGACCGCCGACGGAAGTGCTGCGCGCCTCGCCGTCGATTTCCGCACCCTCTCGTGGCTTGCGCATCCTGCCCGAGCAAACCGCCTGATGAATCCGCGCGGTGCCCCGCCCGCAACCATCACCGCGAATCGATGACCTGAGCGTCCGCCTCAGTGCCCGCCGCCGGGGAACAGGTCGGCGACGTTGTTGAACAGCTTCAGTGATGAACTCCAGGCGTGGCGAACCGGGTCGGTCATGAGGATGTCGGGGATGAGCGCCACGATCAGCAGCACGCAGAGCACCAGCGGGACGAAGAAGATCAGGTAGATCAGCTTCCCCTCGAACTTCAGGTGCATGAAGAACATCGCGACGAGCGTGGCCTTGACCGACGCCACCAGCAGGGCCAGCAGCAGGTTCACCACCTCGTTCTCGAAGCGGTAGAACGCGACCAGCACCGTGACGATCGTCAGCACCACCAGGGCGAAGAAGATGTACAGGTAGTTCACCTTGTGGTGCTTGGCGGGCGCGGACGCGCCGTGCGGCTCCTCGGGCATCCGGCCGGCGACGGGGGTGGTGGCTTCGCTCATGAGCACATCCTCTTTGGTGCCAGTGGTCAGGGCAGTTGCCAGGGTCAGTTGCCAGGGGTTAGATCAGGTACAGGAGCGGGAACAGGAAGATCCAGACCAGGTCGACGAAGTGCCAGTACAGCCCGATGTACTCCGTGTGCGGCGCCAGCACCTTGCCGCGGAGGGCGTGGGCGAGCAGCAGCGCCAGGGCGATGATCCCCCCGAGCACGTGCAGCCCGTGAACGCCGGTGGTGATGAAGTAGCTGGCGTAGAAGATGTTCTTCCACGGGCCGTAGGTGAGGTCCTGGCTGACCGAGGCGACGGGGATGGAATGATGCCCCTCACCCGCGCCGCCCGCGCTGCTCGCGTGCGCGTCTGACGCGGCGGCGAGCTTGGCCGAATCGCCCGAGGCATCGGCGGTCGCGCCGGCGGCCTTGGCTTGCTGCTCGGCCAGGCGCTTCACCTGCCCCTGGCTCATCCAGTGAACGTTGAACGGCCCCGGTTCGACCAGCGCCCTGTACCCCTCAAACTCGATCACGCCATCCTTCACCGCGTGCTTGTGACCGTCGTAGACGTAAAGCTTCCCGTCCGCCCCCCGGGCGACGATCGTGTGGTGGGTGAGCTTGTCCTTGTACTCGACGTACTTGATCCCCATGAACCCGAACGCGCACAGCAGCGTGACGGCGAGGCAGAGCCGCAGCCGCTTGAGGTCCGCGCGCTGTGCCGCGTCGACCGCCAGCGCCATCGTCAGCGACGAGAAGATCAGCACCAGCGTGTTGACGCCCGCCAGCGTCTTGCTGAGCGCGGCGGCGTGCTCGGCGAAGATCCCGGGGCTGCCGGAGCGGAAGATCAGGTACGTCGCCAGCAGCCCGATGAAGAACATGATTTCGCTGGCGAGGAACAACCAGATGGCGACCTTCCCCGGCGGCGTCGGGTCGCCGTGGCTCGTCACCGGCTCCGGCGCGTGCTCTTCGGGAACGTAGCCGTGGGCGGTCGGGGTCGTGGCATCGGACATGGGAGGGGGCCCTCTGGTGACTCGTGACGACTTAATTCTCCTCGTACCTCACCGTCACTTCGCTCACGCCATTCTCGCCGACTTCGACCCGCTGTTCCACTTCTCCGTAGCGTTCGTGCCAGGCGAGGAGCTTGTACGAGCCGGGCGGGACGCGGGGGATCTGGAATGCGCCGTCGCCCTCCGGGGTGACGGCGAAGAAGGGGTGGTCGAAGACGCCGACGTAGCCGCTCATCCACGGGTGGACGTCGCACTTGATCCGCACGTACTCCGGGCGGGCGAACGTGACCGGCCGCTCGGCGCCCGCGACGGTCAGGCCGAAGTTGGCGGGCGGGTTGTTCGTCGGGTTGTAGTGGACGTTGTGCAGCGTGCCCGGGTCGCTGGTCCTCACGCGCAGCGGCTGGTTGACCTGCACGGCCAGCGCGTGCGGCACGTAGCGGCAGTCGACCTGGTCGAGCAGGGCCGGCTCGCGGCCCGAGCCGTCGCTGGGCGAGACGCCGGCGAGGGAGACGAAGACGTTGGCGAGGGTGCCGTTGGCGTTGACCACCACCGTCTCGTCCTTCAACGGCCCGGCCCCGTCGTGGCAGGGGACGTTGGGGATCTCCTGCCGCGGCGGGGGCGCGCCGACGAACTTTACGGTGCCGCGCACGGTGCCGGTGCCGAAGGTGGGCGCGGGCAGCACGCGCGGCGGGGGAGATGCGGGGGCGTGGCTGCCGGTGGGGGCGTCGGTGCCGTCACAACCGGCCGCCAGTGCGGCGGCGGCGAGTGCGATCAGGAACGGTGCGCAGGTCGCCGGTCGCAAGTCGAACGATCCTAACTGCGGTCGAGCATCATCACCCCGAGCAGCGCGGGCAGATAGATGATCGACGCGAAGAACAGCTTGCGCGCGTCCGCCCGCTCGCGGGTCAGCGCGCACGATACCGCGAACGACAGGAACGCCAGCCCGAGCATCAGCGCCACCGCGAAATACGCGCGCCCCGCCAGGCCCACGTAGACGGGCATCAGGCTCACCGGGATCAGCGCCACCGCGTACAGCACGATCTGCCGCCCGGTCAGGTGCAGCTGCTCGTCCACCACGGGCAGCATTTTGAACCCCGCCAGCGCATAGTCACGCTTGTACAGGATCGCGATCGCCAGGAAGTGCGGCATCTGCCAGAAGAACAGGATGCCGAACAGCGCCAGCGCCTGCGGCGAGAGCGCCCCGTGCACGGCGGTCAGCCCCATCACTGGCGGGATCGCGCCGGGGACGGCGCCGATCACCGTGTTCAGCGTGGTCACGCGCTTGAGCGGCGTGTAGACGAAGACGTAGCTCAGCAGCGTCGCCGCCCCGAGCAGGGCGGTCAGCGAGTTGACGCAGGCGAGCAGGATGGCCACGCCCGCAACCCCCAGCGCCACGCCAAACCCCAGCGCCTCCGCCGGCGCGACGCGCCCCGCCGGCAGCGGGCGGGCGCGGGTGCGCGGCATCAGCTTGTCCAGGTCGCGCTCGACGAACTGGTTCGCCACGCTGGCGCCCGCGGCGGTGAGGGCGGTGCCGATCACCGTCGCCAGCAGCAGCCGCCAGTCCAGCGGCGTCACCTGCAACCCCTCGCGCCCGCCACTGGCCATGTAGAAGCCGACCATCGTGGTGATGACGACGAGGAAGTTCATCCGCGGCTTGGTCAGCTCGTAGAAATCCACCCACTTCGCCGGGACGACGTGATCGTCAGCGCCCGGCGAAACTGCGGCGGCGGCGGCGGCGGCGGCGGCGGCATGCGGGTCAGCGCCGGCGGGAAGCTCGATCATGTCAGCAGTGTCCATCGACATCGTCAGGCTACCACCAGGCCGGGAGCCGCAGCGGGGCGGCCGGGGTTCTCGACGTCCTCAGAAGCTCGCTTCGGCGGCACCGGCGAACGATTGGCGAACAGCCGGGCCGAGCGGACCGCCAGCACGAACGTCACCGCCAGCGTGAGCGCGCCGACCGCCACGTGCGCGCTGGCGACGTCGGCGGGCTTGCGATAAATGACCGTCAGCACGCCGAGCGCGACCTGCGCCGCCAGCAGCGCCGCCGCCACCACCGCTGCGCCGGCGAGGCGGGCGTCGGTCCGGGCGCGCTTCAGCAGCACCCGCGCGGCGACGGCGAACATGATTGCGAGGCACAGCATCGCGACCCCTTGCAGCACGCTCCGCTTCGACCCCAGCGCGTGCGATGCGCCGGTGAACGTCAGCGCGGCGACGGTGGCGACGAAGGCGGCGAGCAGCCGCCCGCGCCCGGCGGCGCGGTCGCGGCGAACGGCCAATGCCACGGCGGTCGTGAGGGCGGCGGTCACCATGATCGCGCCGATGCGGTGCCCCATGTGCAGCCAGATCTGCCCGCGCGTCACCGCCGGGAGGCGCATCTTCCAGACGCGGGTTCGGTTGAGCCCCTCGAGCGATGCCGCGTCGGTGGCGGGGATGATCTGGCCGTACGCCAGCGGCAGGTCCGGCACCGCCAGCCCCGCCTCGTAGTGCCGCATCGTCGCGCCCACGACGAGCTGGGCGAAGAGGGCGACGACGGCGACGGTGCACGCGATCGTCAGGCGCCGGCCTGCACCGGCGTCGGCGGAGCGAGACAGGTCGGGCGCGTTCAGCCACCAGCGCGAGGTGACGACCGCGGTCATCGCCGAAAGGCAGAAGAACGCCTGCGCGAAGCACGCGTGGACGATGGCCAGGTCAAGCTCCACCATCAGCACGCGCAGCCCGCCGAGCACGCCTTGCAGGATGACCGCCGCCAGCACGCCCGTGCAGAGCCAGCGAACCCAACGCCGGTCCTCGCTGCGCCACGCCCAGTAGGTGAGCAGGATCGACAGCAGGCCGACGACGGTTCCCATCAGCCGGTGCACGTGCTCGTAGAAGATCCCGCCGCGCCACAGCCGCGGGGGGAACAGGAACATGTTGTACCCGTAAGTGTTCGGCCAGTCGGGCACGCTCATCCCCGCGCCGTGGGACGTGACCAGCCCGCCCATGAAGATCAGCGGAAAGGTCGCGACGGTGGTCGCGATCGCCAGGCGGTGCAGGGAGCGGTTGTAGAGGTCTTCGGTGGTCACGCGATGGATCGGGAAATGGTAGGAACCTTCAGCGAATCGTCACCTGGTGCGCATTGTCGCACCCGGCGCCGCTCGCGGCTCCGGCGGGGTGCCCCGGCGGTCCGCGGGGGGAACCTGGTTGGGTCGGCGGTGGGCCGCCCTCAGTGCTTCACCACCAGGCTCTCCTGTCCCTCGACGTAGCGCGTTTGCGCCAGCCAGTCTTCCTCGACCAGCGGGTTGCTGTACTCGTACGGCCCGTGGTGGATGATCGGAGTCTTCGCGAAGTTCCCGTGCGGCGGGGGGCTGGGGGTGTCGTTCCATTCCAGGGTGGTCGCCTCCCACGGGTTGGCCGGCGCCTTGGCGCCCCAGAACCAGGAGCCCAGGAAGTTGATCACGAACGGGATCTGGCTCAGCCCCAGCGCGAACGCGCACATGCTGATGAAGATGTTCATGTCCTGGAAATGGGCGAAGGTGCCGTAGTTGCGGTAGTCGGCGACGCGCCGCGGGAACCCGCCGATCCCCAGGATGTGCATGGCGAAGAACGTCCCGTTGAAGAAGACGAAGGTGAGCCAGAAGTGAATCTTGCCCATCGTCTCGCTCATCATCCGCCCGAACATCTTGGGGTACCAGAAGTAGATGGCCGCGAAGATGCCGAACATCGACCCGCCGAACAGCACGTAGTGGATGTGCGCGACGATGAAGTAGGTGTCGTGGATGTGGACGTCGATGGCGGTCGACGCCATGAAGATCCCGCTCAGCCCGCCGATGACAAACATCGCCACGAACGCGATGGCGTTCCACATCGCCGCGGTGAAGCGGATGTTGCCGCCCCAGAGGGTGCCCAGCCAGTTGAACGTTTTGATGGCGCTGGGGACCGCGATGAAGATGGTGCTGACGGCGAAGGTGGTCCCGAGCGAGGGGTTCATGCCGCTCTGGAACATGTGGTGCGCCCAGACGATGAACCCGAGGAAGGCGATGCCCGCCATGGCGTAGACCATCGGGCGGTAGCCGAAGATCGGCTTGCGGGCGAAGACGCTGAGGATGTCGCTGACCATCCCCATCGCCGGCAAGATCATGATGTAGACGGCCGGGTGGCTGTAGAACCAGAACAGGTGCTGGTGGAGCAGCACGTACCCGCCGCCGGAGTTGGTCCCCACGCCGCCGAAGCCGACGCCCTGGTCGATCCAGCCGTAGGGGGTGAAGAAGCTGGTCATGCGCACGGCCGAGCCGGCGACGGCGGCGCCGACGTGCTGGTGCTCGAGAAGGTTCATCAGCAGCGTGCTGGCCAGGACGGGCGTCGCCAGCAGCACCAGGATCGAGGTGATGAACAGGCTCCAGACGCTCAGCGGCAGGCGGAACATCGTCATGCCCGGGGCGCGGAGCTTGATGATCGTGGTCAGGTAGTTCACCGCGCCCATCAGGCTGGAGAACCCGAGGAAGAAGAGGCTGAGGAACCAGCAGCTCTGCCCGTCCCAAGCGACGTGCTGCACGGCGCGGACGCTGACCACCGCCGCCACCAGCGACAGCACGATCGACACCGCGGCGTTGACCGCCTTGTTGCCGAGATCCACGTAGTACGCGCAGATGTAGGCGTAGAACAAAAACGCGGCCAGCAGGTTGACCGCGATCGGCAGGGCGGGCCAGGTGCTGCCGGGGATGCGGAAGAGGTTGGCGGAGAACGCGCCGACGCCGCCGTTCTGGGACAGGGCGCTGAGCGGCGGATAGCTGGTCCACCCCGCGGCCGCCGCGCCGCCGGCGAGGTGGAAGCCGGCGAGCATGATCGCCCCCGCCGGCAGCGCCGACCAGAACGCCAGCCCGTTGAGGAACGGGAAGGCCATGTCCCCCGCCCCGATCTTCAGCGGGATGAGGTAGTTGCCGAAGGTGCCGACCAGCAGCGGGATGATCACGAAGAAGATCATGATCGTCGCGTGCATGGAGAAGACCATGGTGTAGAAGTCGGCCGGCATGGCGCCGCCCGCCCAGCCCATCATCTTGCCCAGGATCGGCACCGGGTGGGCCGGGTCGCTCGGCCAGGCGAGCTGCCAGCGGATCAGCATGGCCAGCAACCCGCCGATCACCATGAAGAACAGCCCCATGAACAGGAACTGGATGCCGATG
>DASQDR010000212.1:0-4460 GCA_035634055.1 Tepidisphaeraceae bacterium
GGCGCTCCCGCGGTTCCCGGCGCTCCCGCAGATCCCGCTGCCGCCGCCCAGCCTGGCGCGCCCGCCGGCCAGCCCGCGCAGGCGCAGATCGATCCGGAGCTGGCGCAGGCGGTCGAGAACTTCTGGCACTACGGCAAAACCTTCCGCTACGACTTGGCGCTGGCCGAGGGGCAGCGGGTCCTGTCCAAGCGCGACAACCCGCCGTCGGTCCTGGCGGCTTTTGAGCGCACCGCGCAGCAGCGCGGCGACAACCTCGAGCAGTACCTGCTTCGTTGGCAGGGGACGCAGCAGCTCAAGGAGGTCACCAGCCAGATCATGACCCTCCTGAACGAGGGCCGGCGGGCGCGCAGCGCCGACCCGGGCGCGGTCGAGCGGAACGTCCGCCGGCTCGCCGACGTCGGCCGCGGGCACATGCTGGCCGTCCGCGACCTCCGCAACAGCGGCGAGCTCGCGGTTCCGATCATGATCGACTACCTGCGCGACCCGGGCCGCGCCGAGTTCCACGCCGGCATCCGCCAGGCGCTGGTCGAGCTGGGGCGCCCGGTGCTCAACCCGCTGGTGGCCGTTACCGAATCAAAGAACCCGGACCTGCTGGTGGCGGTGGTGACGGCGCTGGGCGAGCTGGGTTACGGCTCGTCGGTGCCGTACATCAGCCGCGTCGCCAACGGCAACGATTACCCCGCCGCCGCCCGCAACGCCGCCGCCCAGGCGCTGCAGCGCATGGGAGCGGGCAACGCGCAGCAGATGAACGTGGCGGACCAGTTCTACGAGCTGGGCGAGAAGTTCTACTACGACAATGCCGACATCGCCGCCGACAAGCGCGACCCCGCCAACCCCGCCAACATCTGGTACTGGGACGAGGGGCGCGGCCTGATCCGCGTGCAGGTGCCGCAGGTGATCTTCAACGAGATCATGGCAATGCGCGCGGGCGAGTACTCGCTGCGGCTCGGGCAGGCGAGCGGCGGCGACGCGCTGAGCCTCTGGCTGGCCGCCAACTACAAGCGCGAGGCGGAGCTGCCCGAGGGCGCGCCGGACCTCACCCGCGCGCAGAACCAGCCGTCGGCGCACTTCTACGGCGTGAACAGCGGCGCGCAGTTCCTGAACAACGCGCTGGCGCGCGGGCTGCGGGACCGCAACTCGCAGGTCTCGCTCCGCGTGATCAAGTCGCTCCAGGAAATCGTCGGGCGAACCAACCTGTTCAGCGGCGCGCAGCAGGGCGGCGGGGGCGGGGCGCCGGCGCTGATCGACGCGATGTCGTCCGCCGACCGGCTCGTCCGCTTCGAGTCCGCCTTCGCCATCGCCGCCGCGCTGCCCAACCAGGGGTTCCAGGGCCAAGAGCGCGTCGTCCCGCTGCTGGCCGAGGCGATGAGCCAGACCGGCGTCCCCAGCGCGATCGTGGTGATGCCGAGCGAGGACATGGCCAACAATGCCGCCGAGGCGCTGCGACAGGCGGGCTACAACGCCGTCGGCGCCGCCGGCCCGGAGGCGGCGGTGAACGCGGCAAACCAACTGCCCGCCGTCGACGTCGTCATCGCCGCCGAGGAGATGGGCGCGCCCAACGTCGATCGCCTGCTGCTGCTGGCGTCGCAGAACGGGCGGCTCGCCGGTGCGGCCAAGGTGGTGCTGGTCCGCAGCGGGGCGTCGCCGTACGCCCTGCGCGCGGTGAACGAGCCGCTGCTCAGCATCGCGCAGGTGCAGGACGTGGCCGCGCTGAAGATCGCCGCTGACGCCGCGCGGGCCAAGGCGTCCAGCCTGCCGATCGACCAGCAGTCCGCCGGCAACTACGCCCTCCGCGCCGCGAACCTGCTCCAGCGGGTGGCGCTGGCGCAGATCAACGGACCGTCGCCGGTGTTCGACCTTTCGGCGGCAGAGCAGACGGTGTTGCTGTCGCTGCGCGACCCGCGCCCCGATGTGGTGAAGGCGGCGGGCGACGCACTGGCGCACATGAACGCGCGCGCGGGGCAGTCGGCGCTGTTGCAGCAGGCGATCGCGCCCAACGCCAGCGACGACGTGCGCGTCAGCCTGCTCAAGAGCCTGTCGATCAGCGCCAAGTTCTTCGGCAACCGCCTCCAGGCGCAGCAGGTGACGACGCTGGACCAACTGGTGGAGGGGGCGCAGAACCAGGACGTGAAGAACGCCGCCGCCGAGGCCCGCGGCGCCCTGAACCTTCCGGCGCAACAATCCAAGACGCTGATCGTGAACCAGTCGCGGGTGTGAGTGCGACCGGTCTCCCCACGCATCTCGTCAGGCCTCTCGGGCGGGTGAACCCAACGTTCGCCCGCCCGAGGTGTTTCTTGGGGTCGCAGGTGTACCGACCGGAAGCGCCGCGCCCTATTCGGCGGGCGGCTCGCCGGCGGGCTTGGCGTCGCCCTCGATCTTGATCTGCTCCGGCTTGGTGATCACGAGCTGCGGCTTCTCGCGGTAAAGCTGCACCGGGCCGGTGATGGTGACGGTCTTATTCTTGACCGCCTCGGCCACGTCGCCGTTGAACGCGGCGTTGACCACGTCGGCATTAGGCTTCTCTACCACCGCCACGAAGTCGCGCCTGGCGCCGGCGAAGTTGAGCAGGATCACGCCGCTCTTGCCCTTGTAGCTGCCGGAGATGTCGCCGCGCACGGTGACCTCGCTGCCGACCGCCGCCTTGAGCGCGTCGGTGTCGGTCGCCTTGATCACCGCGCCAGCGGTCGTCGGCGCGGTAGTAGCCGGCTCCTTGGGCTTCTCGTCCTGCGCCCGCAGAAAGTTGGGCGTCGCGAGCAAGGCGGCGGCGAGCACGGCGGCGGCGGCGTATCGCTTCTTCAGGCAATGCATCATGTTCTCCGTTGGTGTGACAGACTGAACGCGATGTTACCCGATCCTCCGCCTCCGCGTCCCGGCGGATCGGCAGCCGCCGCGGTTCAGACGCGTCGCCGCCAGCAAGGTCGCGCGGCTCGAGCAGACTCCGACCGTGCCGAGCGCTGCTGGCGGGCTGGCGCTCGCGGCGCACCGCCCCACCTAAAGGATCGTCGGTAAGCGCAGATCTGCGACCCGCGTCGCGCGCGCGCTCGATCAACGACCGGCCGATGCGGGTCAGACGGGTTGCATCTGGTGGCTTAGCGGGAGCACGATCTGCGGGTTGACGAGGATGCGCACCGGTTGCTCGACCGGGTGCCGCATCCGCAACTCCAGCCGGCGGACGGCGCGGCGGCCGATCTCGGCGGTCCCCAGTTCGATGCTGGCCGGGCGCGGGTGCAGCATCGACAGGCGGACGGTCTCGTTGTCGCAGGAGATGACTTGCACGTCCCTGCCGGGCTCGACGCCGCGCCGCCGCAAAAGCGGGTAGAGCTGCATGACCTCCTCGTCGCGCGACACGAAGATGCCGTCGGCGCGGCGGGAGATGGCTTCGTCCACCACGTCTTCGTACGTCGCACGGGCGACCGCCCCGGCGCCGTAGAAGCGGGCCAGCTCCGGATCGTCCGCGACCAGCAGCGAGCAGACGGTCGTCCGCTGGTCCCGCAGCCCCGCCATGGCGAAGCCGTGGCCACGCTGCTTGCTCAGGTCCCACGCCGGGCGGGTGGTGATGAAGGCGAGCCGCTGGCAGGCGCGCGACAGGAGGTGCTCGGCGGCGAGGTGGCCGATCGCGTTGTTGTCGGCACCGACGTGGTCCACCTCCGCCGCGGCAAACTGAGCGCCCATGATCCGCACGGTCGGGATGCGCTGGGCCAGCGCGGTGGCGACCCGCGGGTCGAGCGCGCTGGGGACGACGACGATCGCGCCGTCAACTTGCTGCTGCCGCAGCGCGGGGCTGAGCTTCTCGGGGTCGAGCATTTCCGCCATCAGCACGCCCATGTGCCCTTCCTGCGCCGCCCGCGAGACCTCGGCGACGACGGCGGCCATCACCGGGATCTGGAACCACTCGCCGTAGGGGGAGCCGAGGCTAACGATGGCGATGGTCTTCTTCTGCGGCTCGGCCGACTTCGCCCGGCGGCGGGGGCGGCGCGGGGCGTACTGCAACTCGCTCATCGCCGCCCGCACCAGATCGGCGATCTCCGGCTTCACCCGCCGGCTGTTGTTCAGCACGCGCGAGACCGTGGCGATGGAGACGCCCGCGCGGGCCGCTATTCGCGTCACGGACATGGCTGGCTCCTCAGCGCCGTTGCGCGCGCGGCACGGGCGCTAAAAGAACAGGCCGCCCCCGTCGGACCGGGGGCGGCCTGGGTGGGTCATCTCGAGCAGGACTGAACGCCGATGGGAACGGACCTTAGTTCCCGCGGCGACGCCGGCGGCCGAGCAGCCCGATGGCGGCCGCGGCGAGCAGGCCGAGCGAGCCCGGCTCCGGGACCACGGTGTAGCCCATCGACTCCAGCATCGCCGCCGCTTCCGGCTGCGCCCCCGGCAGGTCCAGCACGCCGCCGCCGGCACCGGTGAAGTTGCCGGCCCAGAAGCCGACGTCCACGCCGTCGACGTCGCCGTCGTAGTCCCAG
>DASQDR010000213.1:0-2818 GCA_035634055.1 Tepidisphaeraceae bacterium
GTCCCGCTCCGCGCCGGCGCCGTCCCGCTCCGCGCCGGCGCCGTCCGGCCCTGCGCCGATGCCGCCGGGCCCCGCGCCCGCGCGGGCCTGCGGGCTGGCGTCGTTGCCGTCGGCGCCGGTGACCTTGTCCGGCGTGACGCCCAGCTTTTCGCGCATGGCCGCGCGCACGGCGGCGGGGTGGCGGGTGGTGATGGTGATCACGTCGCCGCCCACGCGCTCCTTCAACTCCGCGGGCGTTCCCAGCGCCGCCAGCTTGCCGGCGTTGAGGATGGCGACGCGGTCGCAGCGGTCGGCCTCGTCCATCAGGTGCGTCGTCAGCAGCGCCGTCACGCCGTCGCGGCGACGGACTTCATCCAGGTAGCGCCAAACGTCGGCTCGCGCCAGCGGGTCCAGGCCGGTGCTGGGCTCGTCGAGCAGGAGCAGGCGCGGGCGGTGGATGAGCCCCTTGGCGATCTCGACCCGCCGCCGCATTCCGCCGCTGAAGCCGAGCACGCGCTCGCCGGCGCGGTCGAGCAGGTCGACGCGCCCGAGCAGGTCGGTGATGCGCGCCTCGAGGTCGGCGCCGCGCAGGCCGTAAAGGTGCCCGTGGTAGCGGAGGTTCTCGGCCGCCGTGAGCTGCTTGTCGAGCGACGGGTTCTGGAAGACCACGCCGATCCGCTTGCGGACCTCATCGCGCCGCGCCGCCAGGTCAAGGCCGAACACGGCAGCTCGGCCGTCGGCGGGCGGGACCAGCGTCGAGAGGATGCGGAAGAGCGTGGTCTTGCCCGACCCGTTGGGCCCGAGCAACCCAACCACCTCGCCGGCCGATACCGACAGCGTCAGCTCGTGCAGCGCGATGCGCGGGCCGTACGCGTGCGTGAGGCGATCGGTCTGGACGGCGAGGGGTGAGGTCATGGCTCTGGCGCGCGCGCGGGCGGGCGGCGCGGGGGCATGGTAGAGCAGACGCGCGCGGGAGGATAGCGCGGCGGCGGCGGCGGCGGCGGCGCGGCGCCGGATCGCTCGATGCCTTATCGATACACGGCGCGGTGGCACGCGTCGGCGTCCCATCAGAAATTCCGCCCCTGCCGGCGTCCCGTCGGCACCGCTACGATCGCGCCCGGCCCGTCGATTGATCAGGAGGTGAACGTGGCGCATCACGATGACGACGCGAGCAAGCAGCCGCGGCATACCAACCGGCTGGCGCGCGAGACCTCGCCGTACCTCCTCCAGCACCAGCACAACCCGGTGGATTGGTACGCCTGGGGCCCCGAGGCGTTCGAGGCGGCGCGGGCGCAGGACAAGCCGATCTTCCTCTCCGTCGGTTACAGCACCTGCTACTGGTGCCACGTGATGGAGCGGCAGTGCTTCGAGGTGGAGGCCATCGCCGCGGAGATGAACCGGCGGTTCATCAACATCAAGGTGGATCGCGAGGAACGCCCGGACGTCGATCAGCTCTACATGATCGCCGTGCAGGTGCTGACGCGGCACGGCGGCTGGCCGATGAGCGTGTTTCTGACGCCCGACCTGCGCCCGTTCTTCGGCGGCACCTACTTCCCGCCCGCCGACGCCCACGGCCGGCCCGGCTTCGTCACCGTGCTGCGCGGGATCGAGGATGCCTACCGAAACCGCAGGGACGACGTCGAGCAGACGGCGCAGCAGCTCGTCGGCATCCTGCGCGAGCTGTCCGAACCGGAAGCGCGCGACGGCGGGGGAGGCGGCGGTGGCGGTGGCGGGAGCGGGGCGGTCACGATCGACGACCGCTTCCTCGCCCGCCTGATCGAGCGCAGCACCGGCGACTACGACCCCGAGCACGGCGGCTTTGGCAGCGCGCCCAAGTTCCCGCGCGAAACGCTGCTGGAACTGCTGCTCGTCCGCCAGCGCACGCGCCCCGACGCGGGGCAGATGCGCATGCTCCTGCACACGCTTGACGCGATGGCCAACGGCGGGATCCGCGACCAGCTTGGCGGCGGGTTCCACCGCTACTCCACCGACGCCCAGTGGCTCGTGCCCCACTTCGAGATCATGCTGTACGACAACGCGATGCTCGGCTGGGTTTACGCCGAGGCCCACGCGCAGACCAGCGACCCGCGCTACGCCCGCGTCGCGCGCGAGCTGTTCGACTTCGTGCTGCGGGAGATGACGTCTCCGCAGGGCGGGTTCTACACCGCTCTCGACGCCGAGGTGGACGCGCAGGAGGGGCTTTCCTACCTGTGGACGAGCGAGGAGGTGGAGGAAACCTTGGGCGCGGACGACGCCGCGCTGTTCGCCCGCGTGTACGGCCTGGACCAGGGCCCGAACTTTGCCGACCCGCACCACGGGACCGGCGCGCCGGACAAGAGCATCCTGTTCCTCGCCGATCCCGCCGCCGCCGAGCAGCACCACGAGCGATTGGCGCCGATGCGCGCAAAGCTGAAGGCCCGCCGCGACCAGCGCAAGCAGCCGCTGCTCGACACCAAGATCATCACCAGTTGGAACGCCCTGATGATCCGCGCGCTCGCCCATGGCGCGCGATTGGTGGGCGATCCTCGCTACCTTCACGCCGCCACGGCAGCCGCGGATTTCCTCCTGATCCACCACCGCACCCCAACCGGAGGTCTTTTCCGCACCAGCCGCGACGGCGTCAAGAAGTACGACGCCTTCCTCGACGACTACGCGTTCCTCGTCCACGCGCTGGTGGCCGTCGGCGATGCCAGCGGCGACGCCCGCTGGCGCGACGAAGCGCTACGCCTCGCCGGGACCATGATCGACCGCTTCGGAGACGGAGGCGGCGCTGGCAGCGCAAGCGCCAGCGCGACAGCCGTGGGAGGCGCGGAAGGCGCGGAAGGCGCGGAAGGCGCGG
>DASQDR010000214.1:0-30556 GCA_035634055.1 Tepidisphaeraceae bacterium
CCTTCTGCGGGCCCATCGATCCGGTGTACTTCGCGTAGCGCCCGCCGACCACGTTGTACATCCCGTTGCCCAGGATCAGCCCCAGCGCGTTCTCCCCCTCGCGCAGCATGGCGGTGACGTCGTGCGTGTCGTAGAGGCAAGTCTTGCGATAGCCGGTCCAGCCGGGGGCGAGCAGATCATTGCCCGATTTCCTGCCGTTGACGGTTAATTCGTACTGCCCCAGGCCGCAGACGAACACGAGCGCGCGGCGGAGGCCGGGCTTGGCGCGCAGCTCGCGCCGGAGGAGGGTTGACGTGTGGCCCGCCTTGTCCGCCGGCACGGCGCCGTCGGCAGTGATCCACTTCGCCTGCCAATCGTCCTGCGAGAGCAGGCCCATCGTCCAGGACGCCGGCGGCGACCACGCCGACGGTCGATCGTCACCGTCCCACACGCGCAGCGACCAGAAGCATTGCTGCGCCGACGCCAGCGGCGTGCCGGCGTAGGCGACGTGGACGGCGCGGTCGGAGGCGACCTTGCCGCTGTCCCACAAATCGCCGGCGCCGCGGGCGAGCGGCCCGGCCGACGACGCGACGAGCACCTGGTACGCCGTCTGCCGCTGCGCACGGCGCGGCGACGTGAGGTTCCAGCTCAGGCGCGGGCGCGGGACGTCGATGCCCAGCGGATCAACGCGAAACTCGCACCGGAGGTTCTCCGCCTTCAGCAGTGAAGGCTCGGCCGCGCGCGTCGGCGCAGCCGCCGCGGCACACAGCAGCGCCGCCACGCAGATGAATGCGACCGTGAGAACGTACGACCGTTGGACCAGCATCGGCTTCCTCTCCGCGCGCGGCCGGCCCGGAGCAGGCACGCGCGCGCGCTCGTGACCGATCAACACACTTGCGCGCACTCGATGTTCAGCAGCGCCCCGAGCTTCTTGAGCTTCGGCGCGATGCGCCCCACGCCCACCGCGCAGTGGTGGGCCGGGCCGTGGACGTTCCACTCGTTGACGAACCGCCGCGCGCCGATCGGGAAGCGGTAGCGGCTGTTGGTGTTGCCGATTTCCAGGATCGGCCCGGGGACCGATTCGCCCTCGGCGACCAGCAGCTTGAGCGACCCGTCCACGTTCTCCACCACCGACAGCAGCGTGACCGGCCCGTGCTTGACGCTCATCTCAACGCTGAGCCCGCGCCCGACCTTGCCGTGGTAGACCTTCAGCGGTCGGACCTTGGTCTTGCCCTGCGCGATGGCGATGTGCCCGGGGCCGTCGTGGCCCATCAGCACCACGTCGTCGTTGAAGTCCATCGCGTAATACTCGGTGAAGCTGCCGCCGGCGCCGAAGCTGTCCATGATCTTCATCGCCTGCGCGTTCTTCACCTCGTACTCGCCGGCCACCGGCACGCCGCGGGCGGTGAGCAGGGAGTTGCCGAGGATGATCGAGCTGATCGCGTCCTCGTTGGCGTCGTTGCCGGTGCCCATGTAGTAGTAGGCCATCGACCCCAGATCACGGCCCGCCACCAGCGCGTCCAGTGCGACCGACGTGCGCGCGGCGCGCGCCAACTCGTCGGCCGAGCAGTCCGGCTGGACGTCGAACTTGTCCTGGAACAGCGCGACGCGCTGGCGCACCTGCTCGTCGGTGGCGCGCGTGCGCAGGTCGGCCAGCTCGTCCACCTCCAGCATCTCGACGTGCCCGCCGAAGTACGCGCACTGCCGCGTCACGTCGGTGTAGATGTCGAGCATGCCGCCGTAGTAGTGCCCCATCAGCCCCAGGCGGTTGTGGGCCATCACGTTGGCGACGCGGGCGGCGTCGATCCAGTCGGCCACCTCGTCCCAGCACTGCGGATCGTCCTCCAGCATGCCGGTGATCTGGTGGAAGCTGACCCGCGCGCGGTTGAAGACGTTGGCGATCTCCGGCACCGGGCAGGCGGCGCAGTAGGCGAGCCACTCGCCGGTCATCTTCGTGCGGTCGCCCATCCGGTTGAACGACCCGTAGTCGATCGCGGCGGCCGGCTGGAGGTTGAGGATGATCACCGGCACCTTGGCGCGCTGCACCACCGGCAGGACGGTCGACGACAGCGCGTACGTGGTGACGTGCAGGAAGATCAGGTCGACGTCTTCCTGGCGGAAGCGGTGGCCGGCGGCCATGGCCTTGGGGGGCGTGTCGATCAGCCCGAGGTTGACCACCTCGACGCCCGGCAGCGCCAGCTTCTGCGCAACGCGCGCCAGGTACCCTTCGAGCCGCTCCTTCAGCCCGGCGAACTGCGGCCAATAGGCGTCCAGGCCGATGCCGAACAGGCCCACCCGAAGCTTTCGATCTCGCACGCCGCTGGCGTCAGACATGGTCATTACTCCAGTAATTCATCACCGCGTGGCCCCGGCCGCGGCATCGCGCCGCTGCTCATCCTGCGCGCGACCGTTGCCGCGGCTGGTCATCCCGCCGCTGCCCGTCTCGCCGCTGTCCGTCGCGCCGCTGGTTGTCCCGGCGCTGTCCGTCGCGCCGCCGTTTGTACCGACGCTGTTCGTCCCGGCGCTGCTCATCCCGCGCGGGAGCGTTGCCGGCGGCGCTGGGGGCACGGCCTTCGTTGCTGTCGCGGTCGCCGTCGTCGCCGGCGCGGTGGCCGGCGGACGGTGCCAGGCGTCGTGGATCATCCTGAACCCCTTGGGGTCGTGCTGCTTCAGCTCCGCGCGGACGAAGGGGAAGAAGTCGTTGGTCAGGAAATACGCCTCGCTCAGCTCGGCGAAGTATTCCTCCGGGTTGTTCAGGGCGTAGGCGCGCTCGGTGCGGCCGCTGGCGCGCAGGACGGCGTCGTACTTTCCCGACCGCGCCGCCTCGCGGTGAGCGGAGCGCACTTCGGCACTGCCCAGCCGCAGCACCTTGTGGTGGTACGCGTGGGCCAGCTCGTGCAGCACCATGGCGGGCTGGTCGGACCAGTCGAGGAAGTTCTGCGCGTTGCCGATCTCGACGCCGCCGGCCTTGTCCGGGTTGTAGCCGTTGCCGCGCAGCCACTCGGCCGACGGGTGGAAGCACATGCCGGGGAAGCGGGCGTCGCGCAGCTCGACCCAGATCGTGACGCCGCGCAACTGCTCCAGCGCCGGCGCCGGCAGGACGCGGTTGACCTCGAACAGGCGGGCGCGGAGCAGGTCGAGCGTCTGCCGGGCGAGGTCAGGCCGCTCCAGCAGCTTCGGGCTGACGCGCACGGTCCAGCCTTCGACGCTTCGCACCTCGTACGCCCCGGTCGGCAGGAACGCGCGCGCGGGCGCGGCGGCGAGCAGCAGCATCAGGAAGGAGAGCACCAGCGCGCGGGTCATCGTCGGCCACATCATCGGGTTCGCTCGCCCGCCGTACAAGCGAGCGAGCGGGAACGGCCGGTCGAGAGCGACGAGGAGACGCCGGGCGGCCGAGTGCCGGGATGCGTTGCGCCGCGCGGAAACGGATGCCGCCGCCGGATGGCGGCGGCGGCGGCGGTGATTCGTTGGGGTTTCGCCGGCGGCCAGGGAGCCGAGCGAGCGAGCGAGCGAGCGAGCGGCGGGCCTACAGCTTCTCGATCTGCCAGTACTCCAGCTCCAGCGGCGTCGGGCGGCCGAAGATGGTGGTGACGATGCGGACCATCCCCTTGTCGGGCATGATCTCGTCGACGTTGCCCTCAAAGTTGATGAAGGCGCCGTTGGTGACCTTGATCTTGTCGCCCTTCTTGTACTCGGTCTTGAGCGAGACCTCTTCCTCGGGGCGCTCGGCCTCCTCGAGCATCTTCGCCTGGTCGCGCGGGCTCATGGCGGTGGGCTTGCCGTTGGAGCCGATGAAGTCGCCGACGCCGTCGGTTTCCTTGATGAGGAACCAGACCTTCTCGGGGATCATGCCGTTCTTGTCGAGCGTGAGCTCGATGAAGACGTAGCCCGGGTAGAGCTTGCGGTCCGACTCCTTGCGCACGCCGCCCTTCATCGACCGGACGCGCTCGGTGGGGACCAGGATCCGCCCGACGGTCTCCTCGACGCCCTCGATCTTGACCTTGCGCAGCAGCGCTTCGCGAACACGGTCTTCCTTGTTGCTCGCGACTCGAAGGACGAAGAATTGCATAGCGATGGTGCCAGTCGTCACGCGTGACCTTAGAAGGGCCGGCTCTTGAGCACGGTCAGGAAGTAGAACAGGTAGCCGAAGACGATGTCGAACACGAACAGCAGCAGCGCGATGAGGAACATGAAGATGATGACCACCTTGGTGGAGCCGATCAGCTCCTTGCGGGTGGTCCAGTTCACCTTCTTCATCTCGCTGTCGGTGGCGATGAGGAAGTCGGCGTTGTCAGGCTTGTTCATCAGCCAGAAGACCAGCAGTCCGTAGCCGGCCAGCAGCGCGGTGATGATGTAGACCGAGGTGGAGCGGGCGGCGCGCTGGTCGACGCCGGCGGCGCCGATCCAGACCGGCAGGTGCTGGTAGAGGAAGCTGGCGGTGAGCAGCCCGATGAGCAGGGCCGCGCCGGCGGTGCCCATGCGGGTCCAGTAGCCCTGGCCCTTCTTGTGGATGTGGAAGAACCCCCCGCCCGCGCCGTCGGCGCGCTCGGGCGGGCGCTGCTTCTCGCCGCCGCCGCCGCCGCCCTCATCGGCGCCCGCGGGCGCGATCACATCGGTGGCCATGGCCTTCTCGTCCTGTTCGGTTGCCGACGCCATAGGTCAACACGCTTCCACTTCGCAGCCTTGCCCTCTCGCCCCGAGCGCGCCATCCCCGCACTCGCGCATCCGCGCGGGCGACGGGCCACGCTCTGGCGCGCGCGCTCTCGGCCCAAACACGCCGGGCAGGAATCGAACCTGCAACCTGCCGCTTTGGAGACGGCTGCTCTGCCAATTGAGCTACCGGCGTAGCGTAGTTGCCAGTTGTCAGTTACTAGTTGCCAGTTACTGGTTGCCAGTAATCAACGCGCGGTCACATCACGGGCAACTCGCCACTGGCCACTAGCAACTGGCCACTGATCACTTTTTCTCACCCCGCCCTACTTCCGCTTGAGCTTGTGCACGGTGTGCGCGCGCTCGCGGGGGCAGTACTTCTTGCGCTCGATCTTCGGGGCGCCGCCGGCGACCCGGATCTCGGTGCGGTAATTCAGGTCGCTGCAGCTCGTGCACTGCATCCACGCCATTTCGCGATTTTCCTTCGCCATGACAACTCCAAAGCGGCCAGTTGCCAGTGACGGGCTGCCCGCGGCGCGACGCCCTGGGCAACTCCTTCACTGGCAACTGGCAACTGACAACGGGCAACTAGCTATTCAAGGATCTTGGTGACGACGCCGGAGCCGACGGTCTTGCCGCCCTCGCGGACGGCGAAGCGGAGCTTCTCCTCCATGGCGATCGGCGACTGGAGGTCGATCTCCATGGTGACGTTGTCGCCCGGCATGACCATTTCCGCCCCGCCGAGCAGCTTGGCGGCGCCGGTCACGTCGGTGGTGCGGAAGTAGAACTGCGGGCGGTACCCGGTGAAGAACGGGGTGTGACGCCCGCCCTCTTCCTTGGTCAGCACGTAGACTTCCGCCTCGAACTTCTTGTGCGGCGTGATGGACTTCGGCGCCGCCAGGACCTGGCCGCGCTCGATGCCTTCGCGCTCGATGCCGCGGAGCAGGACGCCCACGTTGTCGCCGGCGATGCCCTCGTCCAGGGTCTTCTGGAACTGCTCGATGCCGGTGACGACCGTGTTCTTGGTGTCGCCGAGCCCGACGATCTCGACGGTGTCGCCGACCTTCGCCTTGCCGCGCTCGATACGCCCGGTGGCGACGGTGCCGCGACCCTTGATCGAGAAGACGTCTTCCACCGGCATCAGGAACGGCTTGTCGATCTCGCGCTGCGGGATCGGGACGTAGCTGTCCAGGTTGGCGATCAGCTCGTCGATCGGCTTGCAGGCGGTGTCGTCCTTCGGGTTCTGAAGGGCGACGTTGGCCGACCCGCGGGTGATCGGGGTGTCGTCGCCGGGGAACTGGTACTTGGTCAACAGCTCGCGCACTTCCATCTCGACCAGCTCGAGCAGCTCGGCGTCATCGACGAGGTCGATCTTGTTGAGGAAGACGACGATCTTCGGCACGCCGACCTGGCGGGCGAGCAGGATGTGCTCGCGCGTCTGCGGCATCGGCCCGTCGGCGGCGCTGACGACCAGGATCGCCCCGTCCATCTGGGCGGCGCCGGTGATCATGTTCTTGATGTAGTCGGCGTGGCCCGGGCAGTCGACGTGAGCGTAGTGCCGCGTCTCGCTCTCGTACTCGACGTGGGCGGCGGCGATGGTCACCGTCTTGGTGGCGTCGCGCTCGGTGCCGCCCTTGGCGATGTCCTTGTAATTCTTGGCCGTCACCGACGGGTACTTCACCGCCGACCGCGCGCTCAGCGCGGCGGTCAGGGTGGTCTTGCCGTGGTCGATGTGACCGATGGTGCCCACGTTCACGTGCGGCTTCTTACGCTCGAATACGCCCTTCGCCATGATGGCCTCCAGATAGATTGCCGATTGTCCACTTACTGCCGGTTGCCGACTGACCCAAACCGCTTCGACCGCGTGCCTTCAACCGGCAATCGCAAATCGGCCGACCGGCAACATTCTTTTCCGTCAAGCTGGCACTGGGGATTGAACCCAGGACCTCCACCTTACCAAGGTGGCGCTCTGCCGCTGAGCTATGCCAGCGCGATCCCGGCCTCTTACGTTGCGCGGGAAGCTGTCTTTCGTACGTCCGCGGCGGCCGTCGATCCGGCCCTGCCGCCCACTCGATCCGGGTGAAATTCAACGGCGCGCACCGGGAGCGTAGAAGGGCGGAGAGTATAAATCGGCGTAAAGCGGTGTCAATCCGTCCGATGCGGGGAAATCCACCCGTCACGCCCCGACGGCACAAGCTTAGTTTTTCCCGGCTCGGCGAATCGCCCGGAGCCGCGCCGGCTTTAACCTTTAGATTGTAGGCTCGACCTTCAGCGAGGGAAGGATCGGCGCAACGCGCGCCTGCCGCCACACGCGCAGCGCCTCGAACACCACCAGCCCGCCGAGCAGGAACAGCACCGCCGCGATGCACATGTTGATCAGCGCGTCGGTCGCGTGGGCGGGGCCGAACTTGCGGTAGAAGCCGACGAAGTTCATCACCAGGGCGGTGGCGGTGCTGACGACCATGAACATCGCCGGCGCCAGCGCGAACCAGACCGGCCGGCCGGTCCGCCAGAGCCAGACGCTCACGCCCACCAGCGTCAGCGCCGCCAGGAGTTGATTGGACGTACCGAAGATCACCCAGAAGGTGCGGAACGACCCCGCCGGCGACAGCGCTAGGTACGCCGCCGGCCCGGCCAGGGTGATGAGCGTCGCGACCGCTCCGCCCGCCAGGCCCTTGAGCCCGGTCATCTCCTGGAGCACGTATCGCCCCAGCCGCGTGCAGACGTCCAGCGTGTCGAACACGAAGCTGCTGAACGCCAGCAGCCCGAACCCGACGGCGAACCGCATGTCGATCCCGGCCAGGTGCATGAAGTTGCCGATCCCGCGGGCGTAGATCGCGTCGGGCGTGCCGGCCTTGCTCGACGGCGCCATCACCATCACGCAGCTCAGCGCGAACACGGCCACCATCGCTTCCAACAGCATCGCGCCGTAGGCGATGGGCTTGATGTCCGATTCCTTCCGCACCTGCTTGCTGGTGGTCCCGCTGGCGACGATCGAGTGGAACCCGCTGCACGCGCCGCACGCGATGGTGATGAACAGGAACGGGAAGACCAGCTCGCCGTTGGCGCTCCACCACCCCTTGAACGCCGGCCACTGGATCGCCAGCGTGCCGGCGCGGTCCCACCCGCCGATCAGGGTGCCGGCGACGCCGAAGAAGAGCGACGCGTAGAGGAACGTCGCCCCGATCACGCCGCGCGGCTGGAGCAGCATCCACATCGGCGCGATGCTGGCGACGAAGCAGTAGACCAGCAAAGCCTGGTCCCAGGTCTTGGTCAGCTTCCCCGCGTCCCACCCCTGCGTGTTCATGAACGGCAGCCCGTGTGCCGCCAGCCACGCGGCGATCTCCGGGCTCCTCCAGATCACCAGCGCCATCAGCACGACCGACCCGGTCAGCCCCGCCGACCAGTGCAGCTTCGTGTACCGCAGCACGAACCCCAGCATCACGCTGAGCGCGAGGTAAGCGGTCGCGCCGACCACCACCGCCCCGCCGTTGACGGCGAACGTCGCCGGGCGTCCGCCGATGGTCATGTCGAACGTCTGGAAGCGCGCGAACGTGCCGGCGGTCACGTCGGCGAAGGCGATGATCACGTAGATCGGGGTGATTCAGACGAACTGCAGGAACGTGGTGTAGGCCGTGCGGCTCATGTGCTCGCGGACGACCTGCGTGATGCTCGCGGCGCGGTGGCGGATGCTGGCGAACAGGCTGCCGGCGTCGTGCACCCCACCGATCAGGATCGACCCGAGCATGATCCACAGCAGCGCCGGCATCCACCCGAAGGCGAGCCCCGCGAGGATCGGCCCGACGACCGGCCCCGCCGCCGCGATCGCCGTGAAGTGACCGCCCAGCACCACCGGCGCGGGCGCGGGGACGTAGTCGTTGCCGTCCTCCAGCTCCACCGCCGGCGTCGTGCGCGCCGGATCGACCCCCAGCCAACGAACGATCAGCCGGCCGTACGTCACGTACGCGACGATCAGCACGACCGCGCAGACCAGGATCACGGGGAGGATCGTCATCGGTTGCCTTCTATCCTGGCTAGAGCGCCTCGCGCGGGCGTTGGCGCGCGGCGGGCGGTACGAGGAGCGGCGGGCGCAGCGAGCGCTCGGGCCAAGACGCTCGAGCCGGATCAAAATACCCCACCCGCTCCGGCGGGAATGATACTTTTCGCCGCTGCTGAAAACGAGTATCAGCGGTTCATGCCCGACCCGCTGACCATCTGGTCCAACACCAAGCTGCCCGACGACCTGCTGGATCGCCTGCAGCGTTCAATCGCGCCGCACCGGATCGTCCAGCCGGCCAATGCCACCGCCAACAACCTTGCCGGCGCGCCGCGCGACCCGCAACTGGACCGGGCGGACGTGGCGCTCGGGCAGCCCGACCCGGATCAGGTAATGGGCAACGCCCGGCTGAAGTGGGTGCAGCTCACCACCGCCGGCTACACGCGCTACGACGCGCCGGCGTTCCGCGAGGCCGTCAAGCGTAACGGCACGATCGTCTGCAACGCGTCGTCCATTTACGCCGAGCCGTGCGCCCAGCACGCGCTGGCGATGATGCTCGCGCTGGCGCGGCGGCTGCCGCAGGCGCTGGAGAACCAGCGCGGCGGGCGCGAGTGGCCCTACCTGCCGCTGCGCTCGGAATCGCGCTTGCTCAACGGGCAGACGGTGCTGCTCGTCGGCTACGGCGCGATCGCGCGGCGCCTGGCGGAGCTGCTGGCGCCGATGCGGATGAACGTGATCGGCTTCCGCCGCCACCCGCGCGGCGACGAGGCGGGCGTGCGCGTGCTGGCGGTGACGGAGCTGGACGACTGGCTCCCGCGCGGCGACCACGTGGTCAACATCCTGCCGCTGAGCCGCCAGACCGAGCTGTTCTTCAACGCCACGCGCCTGGCGAAGCTCAAGCGCACCGCCTGCTACTACAACATCGGCCGCGGCTCGACCAACGACGAGTACGCCCTGTGGACCGCGCTGGAGACCCGCCATTTCGCCGCCGCCTACATCGACGCCACGATGGCCGAGCCGCTCCCGCCGGACGATCCGCTGTGGTCCGCGCCCAACTGCTACATCACTCCGCACACCGCCGGCGGGCACGACGACGAATTCGCGCGGCACGTGGAGATGTTCATCGAAAACCTCAGGCGACTTCAGGCGGGCGAGGAGTTGATCGATCGGATCATGTGACGACGCCCGCGCGGTGAGCTGGCAGCCGGGCGTCCCTCGCGTTCCTGCGGGTTGACGTAGCTGCGGGCGTAAGCGCGCGGTCCGTTCTGAAGTCCGGAAAGGGTTCGCCTTCCCGAGATCCCTCGCGAGTACGCTTCGGGATGACAGGGTTGACCGCGAGCTTCGACCCGTGCGCCGCCGGCGGAGAACGGGCTGCCCGTGCGGCGGGTCGATCAGAAGAACTCCGCCGCGCCGACATCGCGTCGCGGGCCGGCGGGGACGCGGCCGAAGTAGTCGACCGTGCTGGGCTCGTAACCCTTGAAGTTGCTGGTGACCGTCACGGCCGCGTCGATCAGCGGCGACGTCGAGAGCAGCGCGTACTGCGTGAGGGTCGTCAGCTTGTACCCGCTGCCCAGCGTTCCGCCGCTGCCCGGGGCATTGAGGTGCGGGTCGGCGACGAGGCCGGTGGGGTTGGACGCGCCGTCGATCTCGCGCCCGCCGCCGGTGCGCCACGCTTCCAGCGAGTTGTAGCTCGCGCCGTTCCAGCGGAACTTCATCGCGCCGGTGGGGTTGTAGTAGACGTTGCCGTTGAACTGCGTGAAGGCGGCGGCCTTGTCGCCGTCGACGGCGGCGACGTTGCCGGTGACGTAGAAGATGTTGTTCCGCACGCTCACGCCGGTGCCGCTGTGCTTCAGGCGGATGCCCGCCTGCGAGCCGCCCTTGCCGGAGGGGGTCATGTAGACGGTGTTGTGCTCGATGACGACGTTGTACGGCCCCGGCGCGCCGCTGAGGGTGATGCCGCCGTAGCTGTTCTTGCGGCCGTCGTTCTGGCTGATGTTGTTGCGGACGATGTTCCGCCCCCACGCGCGCCCGCCGGTGAACTGCCCGAGCAGGTAGCCCGCGCCGTCGTTGTCGTGCGAGTAGTTGTTCTGCATGACCGACTGCGTCACGCCGCTGTCGAAGTCGAACCCCGCGCCGTCGCGCGACGAGCCGGTCTTGTTGGAGTAGCTCTCGCTGTAGTGCAGCGTGATCTTCGACGAATCGAACGCCCAGATCCCGATCGGCCCGCCCGCCTCGCTGGTGTTGAGCGCGCCGTTGTGGTGCGCGACGCAGCGCTCGGCCGTGCCCATGAAGGTGTCGCTGAGCAGGATGCCGCTGCCGGTGTTCTGCCCCTTATCGGGGATTCCGCTGTTGGAGTAGACCTTGCAGCGGGCGACGAAGACCTTCTCGTTGGCGTAGAGGGTGGAATCCCTGTCGAACTCGCCGCGCGAGGTGATGCCGACGTCGCCGTTGCCGCGGACGATCGAATCCGTGAACAGGGCCAGGCGGTAGCCGCTCTTGGCCGCCCACCCGCCGACGCGGATGCCCGCCCATTGGAAGCCGGAGATGTCGCACTTCTCGACGGTGACGAACTCCAGCTTGGAGTTGTCGCTGCGGGTGTTGGCGTACTCGACGCCGACGCCGACGTTGCCGCCGGTCCCCTCGACGGAGTTCCACGACCCGACGAAGTTCAGGTTCATGATGCGCACGCCGGCCACGTTGCCGCCCCAGAAGCCGATGCCGTCGCCGGCGGCGATGGTCGCCTTGCCGGCGCCGTAGGAGCCGACGATGACCGGGTCGATCGTCGAGCCGGAATCGGTGTCGTCGAAGACGATGCCGTTGGGGAGCGACTGGAGGACGAAGTCGTCTGCGTAGAGCGCGGAGGTGTCGCCGGCGCCGCGGGTGACCCAGAGCGTCGCCTGGTCGAACGCCGGCGGCGCAACGAAGGCCCAGTCGGTCTCGGCCCAGGTGGTGTTGCGGAAGCCGCGGTAAAACTGCGCGACCTGCTGCCCGCCGAGCGAGAAGGTGATGCCGACCCGGCGGATGGCGCCGCCCGGCGCGTCCACCTTGGTCCAGGCACCCATCTTGTACGCCTGCCCCGCCTTCAGCGACGCCGTGACGTCCTGCGCCCGGGCGGCCGGCCCGGAGCCCTTGAGTACGAGCGCGCTGCCGACGCCGGTGCGATCGGTGGTGATCGACGCATTGCCGGCCGCGGTGCCCATGGTGTCGGCCCAGGCATCGAGCCCGGCGTCGAACGAAGCGTTGGCGACCACATTGGCGCCGGCCGTGCCCTGGGCGGAGAAGGTCTGCCCGCCCTCGAACAAGAGCCGGTCGCCCGGCCCCCAGTTGCGACCGTTGGCGCGGTCGATCGTCCGCCACGCCGTCTCCGGCGTGCGCCCGTCGGCCTGGTCGCTGCCGGTAGCGCTGACGTAATACGTCGCCGCCAACAGCCGGCGGCACTCGAGCGGTTCGATCAAAACAACAGCCCCCAAAGCAACGGCCCCGGTGCGCGTACGGATCACCATTGTCTCCAGCAATACCCGCGACCCGCCGCGGCCGGCAACGGGGTTTCTACGCCACGACAGACGCCGCTGGTGCGTCACCTCACACATCAATTGAAGTCGAAGCGGCTCAGCGTCACCGCCTGCAGCCCGGCGAAAAGGCGCGTCCTGCCCGCGCCGGCCGTTTGGCAGACCGGCCTCTGACTTTCCGTTGCCACCGGGTTCGTTAAGATGCCCGCTAACCATGGCCAACCAGCTCACCATCAACGCGGACCAGGGCAAGACCGTCATCTCGCGGCACATTTACGGGCACTTCGCCGAGCACCTCGGGCGGTGCATCTACGAGGGGCTCTGGGTCGGGGAGGACTCGCCCATCGCCAACACGCGCGGGTTCCGCAAGGACGTGATCGACGCGCTGTCGCAGATCCACATCCCCAACCTGCGCTGGCCGGGCGGGTGCTTTGCCGACACGTACCACTGGATGGACGGGATCGGCCCGCGCGAGAAGCGGCCGAGCATCATCAACATCCACTGGGGCGGCACCGTTGAGAACAACCACGTCGGCACGCACGAGTTCTTCGACCTCGCCGGGCAGCTCGGGTGCGAGCCCTACGTCTGCGGCAACGTCGGCAGCGGCACGGTGCGCGAGATGGCCGAGTGGCTGGAGTACATCACCATGCCCGCGCAGAGCCCGATGGCGGACCTGCGGCGAAAGAACGGGCGAGACAAGCCGTGGCCGGTGAAGTACTGGGCCGTCGGCAACGAGAACTGGGGCTGCGGCGGGCGGATGCGCGCGGAGTACTACGCGGACCTTTACCGCCAGTACTCGGTTTACTGCCGGCACTTCACGCCGGGGCAGAAGCTTTACAAGATCGCCTGCGGGTTCGATGAGCCGTGGAACCAGATCCTGCTCGACCGCGCGCACCAGTTCATCGACGGGCTGAGCGTCCACTACTACACGCTGCCGGGCACGTGGGAGAAGAAGGGCTCGGCGACGAAGTTCGACGAGCGCGAGTGGGTGACGACCGTGAAGAAGGCGGCCGCGATCGACGGCTTCATCCGCCGCAACGCCGGCATTATGGACCGCTTCGACCCGAAGAAGCGCATCGGCATGATCATGGACGAGTGGGGCACGTGGTACGACGTGGAGCCGGGCACCAACCCCGGCTTCCTCTACCAGCAGAACACCGTGCGCGACGCGGTGGTGGCGGGGCTGAGCCTGAACATCCTCAACAGCCACGCCGACCGCGTCCACATGGCCAACATCGCGCAGACGGTTAACGTCCTCCAGGCGATGGCGCTGACCGAGGGAGCGAAGATGCTCCTCACGCCGACGTACCACGTGTTCGATCTGTACAAGGTCCACCAGGGGGCGACGCTGGTGCCGACGCACGTGTCGGCGGCGGACTACGACATGCCGGGCGCCGATCGCCCCACCATCCACGGCCCGGGGGCGGGTCAGCCGGCGGAGGACATCCGCGCGGCCATCCCGCAGATCAGCGCGTCGGCCTCGCGCGACGAGAAGTCCAGGAAGCTCAACGTTTCGATCGTCAACCTGCACCACGATCAGGCGGCCACGCTCGCCGTCGACGTGCGCGGGCGCGACGTCACGGACGTCAGCGGGCGGATCGTCGCCGGGCCGGCCATGAACGCGATGAACACTTTTGACAAGCCCGACCTGGTCAAAGCGCAGGTGTTCGACGCGTTCAAGGTGGCCAAGACGGGCATCACCGTTGAGCTGCCGGCGCGGTCGGTGGTCGTGCTGGAGCTGGCGTGATGGGCGGCGGTGGAGATCAAGGGGCGTCGGCCGACTGCAAGGGATGCAGCGCGAGCGTCCGCCTGGCGGCGGGCGAGGTGGAGCGGCTGGTTGCGGATTATCTGCGCGGCGTGCCCGATGCCGCCCTCACCGACGACAATCGCGCGGCCGCGCGGCTGGCGGCCTGCCGGGCGTGCCCGGACCTTCAGTATGGCACCACCTGCCGCCACTGCGGCTGTTTGGTCGAGGTAAGGGTTCGCCTGAGCGACAAAAGTTGCGCGTCGGTGACGCCGAGATGGACGTGACGTCCGGTGCGCGGCAGGCGGTCGTGCGGGCCGACGCCGCCGCCTCGCCGGCGCCGGCGAGAGCGCTCATTTCAGAATGCTGCGCGACTGCGATAGCGGATGCATTGCCGGCCCGCGATCCGTCGCCTGTACGTTTCGTGGATGACCTGTCTCCCGCCCGCGACGCTACCTTCAGCGGCGCGGTGCTCCGGTTCCTGCGGCCGCACAAACGACGCAGGGGCGGGCCTGAGTGCCCGCCCGCATCCTTTGAGGGATACGAGCAGACACAGAGGCCCGCCCCTGCGCCGTGAGAGTTACTTGAAATTCGTGCGGCCGGCCGAGCCTGCGCGGCACGGGCTGATTTCTACCGCAGGCACTCCTTTTCGACTTGCCGACGGTACTGCTCGACCACTTCCTCTTCCTCGTCGCCGAGCACGTCGAGCAGCTTTCCGCCGCGGAGCAGGGCCGCGAGCTGCTCGTCGTCTTCGCCTTCGATCTGCTCCTTGATCACCTGCGGGTCGATCTCGGGATCGTCAAATGCCACCAGGACGAGAATCCATTTTTTGTTCATCATCTCTCGCCTTGCCCGGGGTGGGACGCCCAACATATGGGCGTCTGCGCCCCGTAAATCCCACGCTGGATGGTAGGAGCAAAGTTCGGGCCAGACGAATCGGTGGCCACGGGTGAAGCGGGGTCAGCCCCGGCGGGCGCGGGACTGCCCGGAGAAGTGGCAGCGGACGTGGCAGCAGGCCGATTCACGCGGGCGCCTCCGGGCGGGTGCGCGACGTCGCGGCCCGCCCTGCTGGAGTCGGCGTTCGCGGCGGCCGCCTTTACTTTTTCGGCGCCGTCGCCGGCTCCCACACCACGCTCGACTGCCCCAGCACCGTCCCGGTCGCAAACGCGATGTCCACCTGGGCGATCTGGTAGTCCGCGACGGCCGAGATCTCCGACAGCTGCGCGCTGGCGAGCTGGGTTTGCGCGTTAAGGACCTCGGTGCTGGTGCGCAAGCCTTGCTCGAACTGGCGGATCTCGACCTCGAGCAATCGCTGCGCGAGAAGCACGCGCTGGCGGGCAGCGAGGATGCGCTGCCAGTTGGCCTCGAACTGGTCTGCCGCGTTGAGCACTTCCTGCCGGATCAGCAGCCGCCGCTGGTCCAGCGTTGCCAGCGCCTGCACGCGGTTGAGCAGCGCCCGCCGCAGCCGGCTGCGCGCGGCGGCATTGCCGATGGGCACCTCGACGCGCAGGCCGACGCGGTGATCCACGAAATCATTGGTGCGAACCATGTCGAACGAGTCGTCCCACCCGCCCCCGAGGCCGTTGATGTTGTAGGTGTAGTCGACGTTGACCAGCGGGAGCGTCTCGTGCCGCGCCACGCGCACGCTCGCGGTGGCCAGTGCGATCTCCAGCTCGGTCTCCAGCAGCTCCATCCGCTGCGCCATCGCGCGCGAGACGAGGTTGGGGACGTCCAGCTCCATGTAGACCGGCCGCGGCGGCGTCGCGGGGAGCAGCTCCGTCGGCGACTCCATCTCCAGGTCCGGCGAGTTCAGGATCCGCTTGAGCTGCCGCTCGGTGTCGCGCAGCGTGTTCTCGGAGGTGATGATCGCCTCGATGCGATCCGCCACGCCCGACTGCGCGCGGACGATCTCCACCTCGGCGGCCGCGCCTGCGTCGACCTGGCTGCGGGCGCGGCGGAGCTGCGCGACGGCGAGGTCGTACTCCTGCCGGCGGACCAGCAGCGCCTCGCGCGCGGCGAAGAGCCGCCAGTAGACGCGGTCCGCGTCGGCGAGCACGCGCGTCACCTCCAGCTTCGCCCGCGCCTGCGCCTGCTGGTAGCCGTAGAAGGCAACCCGGATCGGCTGCGCGTTCACGTCGATCCCCCCGCCGCGCAGCAGCGGCTGGGTGATGCGGGCGGCGACGTCGGAGGTGTAGGCGGGGTTCAGCGTCTGCGCCTGCGTGTCGGTCTCGAACCGGCTCAGCGGCACGTCCAGCTCGACGACGCCGCCCGTGCGCAGCGGGAACTGCACGCCGGGCGTGACGTTCCAACTGTTGCTCTGGTTGCCGGTCTGCTGCTGCGTGATCTGGTTGGCGCTGGGCGAGTCGGTGGAGCTGTAGCCCGCGCTGGTGGTGAACAGCGCCTCGTACTGCGCCTCCTCCTCGAACAGCGACTCGTTGGCCAGCGCGGGGGAGATGCGGCTGACCTGGAGGTCGAGGTTGTTGCGCAGCGCCAGCTCGCGCACGTCGGCGAGCGTGAGCGGCACCTTCGCCAGCGGCTCGACGGTCGCACGCGTGCTCGGCAGCGTGGAGGGCGCGCGCGCCGGCGGGCGGCCGATCTCGTGCGGCTGCACGGCGCCGATCTCGCGCAGCTCGCGCGGCGGCACCACCCTCTCGCCCGTGCCGCCGCGGCCGATGTCGCGGCAGGCGGACGTGAGCAGCGCCCCCGCGAGCGACACGACCACGCCGGTGACGCGCGCGGCCCGGCGGAAGCGATCGGGGAACAACACGACGGCCATGGTGCGGGCGGCGCGGCGGATCGGACGCTTATTCATGGCGGAGCGCCTCGATCGGGTCCAGGCGGGCGGCCTTGATGGCCGGGAACATGCCGAAAATCAGCCCCACGCCGGCGCTGAACGTGAACGCCAGCACGATCGCGCTGGGCGGGATGATCATGCGGTCCACCTTCATCTCCGGCGGGAGGAACGACGCGACCGCCGACGTCATCCCCTGCCCCAGCACTAGCCCCATCGCCCCGCCGACCAGGCAGAGCATGATCGCCTCGACCAGGAACTGGAGCAGGATCGCGCTGGGCCGCGCCCCCACCGCTTTGCGCAATCCGATCTCGCGCGTGCGCTCCGAGACGCTCACCAGCATGATGTTCATGATCCCGACCCCGCCGACCAGCAGCGAGATGCCGACGATGCCGGTGGCGATCAGCGTGACCATCGACGCCACCTTGTTGAACTGCTCGACAATGCGCTGGGCGGTCTCGACCTGGAACGTATCGGGCTTGCCCGGCTTGATGCGGCGCTGCTGCCGCAGGAAGAACTCGATCTCCGCCTGCGCGTCGTCCGACAACTGCGGCCCCTTGCTGGCGGCCAGCACCGTGAAGTAGGGCCACCGCTGGCGGCTGATCAAGTAGGTGAACGGCACCACGACCTCGCGCTGCTCCCCGCTGCCGCCCATGGTGGCCGCCGGCGGCTCGAGCAGCCCGACGACAAGCATCCGGTTGCCGTCCACCTCGATCGATTCGCCCACCGGGTCGCGCGACATCTCCAGCTTGTCGCGCACCACCTGGTTGATCAGGCAGACCGGGCGGCGCTGCACGTTGTCCAGCACCGTCAGCGGTCGCCCGATCGTGACGTAGCGGTGCTCGATGTCGTGCCAGTCCGGGTCGACGCCCATGATGCTGGCGTACCCCTCGTCCACCTTCGGGCCGTACGCGATGGTGCCGCGGTTCTCGCTCAGCTTCGTCACCTTGGCGACCGACGGGCAGTGCAGCAGCAGGTCGTCGAAGTCGTCCAGGCGGAACATGATCTGCCGCCAGGAGAAGTTCGCGCGCATGTTGCGCGGCCAGTGCGGGTGGACGAAGATCTTGTTGGTGCCGAACGCCTCGAACTCGTTCAGCACGCGCTGCTTCATGCCGGTGATCAGCGCGATGACCGCCGACACCGCCGCCACGCCGATGAGGATCCCCAGCGTGGTCAGCACGCCGCGGACCTTGTTCGCCCAGATCTGCGACAGCGCCAGCACCATGCTCTGGTAGAGCAGGACCAGCATCGCGAACGGGAGGCGGAGGATCTCTCTCATGACTGGCCTACCGTGTCCTTCTCCACCGGCAGGTCGCTGAGCACGCGGCCGTCCTTCATGCGAATGACCCGCTTGGCGTGGCGGGCGACGTCCGGCTCGTGGGTGACCATGATGATGGTCTGCCCGCTGGCGTGGAGCTGCCCGAACAGGCCGAGGATCTCGTCGGTCGTGGCGCTGTCGAGGTTCCCGGTCGGCTCGTCGGCCAGCAGGATCGCCGGGCGGTTGACCAGCGCCCGCGCGATGGCGACGCGCTGCTTCTGCCCGCCGGACAACTGGTTCGGCCGGTGCGACGTGCGCTCGGCCAGCCCGACGGTCTCCAGCGCCGCGCGGGCGCGGGTCCGGCGGTTCCACCACCCGCCGCGCGAGTAGATCATCGGCAGCTCGACGTTCCGCAGCGCCGTTTGCCGCGGCAGCAGCTCGAAGGACTGGAAGACGAACCCGATCCGCTCGTTCCGCACCCGCGCCAACCGCCCGCCGCCCATCTCCGACACGCGGTACCCGTCCAGCACGTAGCTCCCGCCGGTCGGCCGGTCGAGGCAACCGAGGATGTTCATCAGCGTGGACTTGCCCGAGCCCGACGTGCCCATGATGGCGACGTACTCGTTGGAGCCGATGTCGATATCGACCCCGTCCAGCGCGCGGATGTGCTCGACGCCGACGGTGTAGTGTTTGGTGACGTTGCGGATTTGAATCAACATCGGGGAGATACCGAAAACGAAATGCGGGTGCGGCTACTTCGACGAAGCGGGCGTTGTCGTGGGCCCGGTCGCCGGGGGGCCGGGCATTGTCGCCGGAACTGTGGTCGCCACGGTCGTCGGCTTGGTGGTCGCCGCTTCCTCCTTGACCTTCCGGCCGTCCGCCAGCGTCGGCAGGATCTTGTAGGGGCCGACGATCACCTTCTCGCCGTCAGACAGCCCGCTGGTGATCTCGGTGTGGGTCATGTCGCTGGCACCGATGAGGACCGGCGTGAGGGCGGCCTTGCCCTCCTTGGCGACGAAGACGACGGTGGCGATGGTCTTGTTCTTGTCGACCTCCGGGCGTTCCTTGGCGGCGGGCGGGAGGTCGTCGACGGCGCGGCCGAGGACCGCCTGCGTGGGGACCTTGATCACGTTGCGGTGCGCGTCGGTCTCGATGTCCACGTCAGCGCTCAGGCCAGCGGGGACGCGGCGGCCCTTGGTGTCGAGGACGATGCGGGCGCGGTACCACTTGCCCATCGACCCGCTGCTGCCGCCCCCGCCGCTGCTGCTGCCGCGCTGCTCCTGGGCGGTGTCGAGCCCGACCAGCTTCACCTGCCCGTCGAACATCTCGTCGGGGTAGGCGGAGATGCGCACCTTCGCCTTCTGCCCTTCCTTCACGGCCGCGATGTTGTTCTCGTCGATCTGCGCGTCCACCTGCATCTGGGACAAATCCGACACCTCGAGGATGACGGTGCCCGGGTTGTTCATCGTGCCGGTGACGACCATCTCGCCGGCCTTGGCGTTCAGGCGGGTGATGATGCCGTCGATCGGGGAGACGATCGTGGTGTAGCTGAGGTTGTCCTTGGCGCGGAGGATGTCCGCCTCGGCCGCCTCGATGGCGTGGCGCAGGACCAGCAGGTTCAGCTTGTCCGCCTCGAGCTGGCGAAGGGAGGACTCGAGCTGGCGGTCGAGCTGATCGACCTTGGTCTGCGCGGTCTCGAGCACCGCCAGGCTGACGTCCCCCTTCTCGTTGAGGGCGCGCTGGCGGGCGAGGTCGCGCTGGGCGTCAACCAGCATGATGCGCGACGCTTCGATCTGCGCCTCCTGCGCGCGGATGCGCGCCCCCGCCTCGTCGAGCTGCGCCTTCTGACCGGCGGCGCGCGCCTGCGTCGCCTTGAGCTGCGCCTCGACCTCGGTCGCGTCCAGCTTGACGAGCACCGACGGCGGGACCGGCGGGACCGCGTCGGGCCGGCCGCGCGTCACCATCTGCCCCTCCTCGAACGGCAGCTCGACCAGCCGGGCGGCCACGCGGGCACTGATCTGCACCTTGGTCTTGGGCTGCACCTGCCCGGGCGCGCTGACGACCTCGAGCAGGTCGCCGCGGCCGACAATTTCCACGCGCACCGGCGTGGCGGGCGCGCCCGCGCCGGCGTCGCCCTCCTTGTCGCCGCGCATGGAGAGCCCCACGCCCGCCAGCACGCCCAGGACCACCAGACAGACCACGACTCCGATGATGATCTTCACGCGTTCGTCTTCCTCGCTCGCCCGCCGCTCGCGCTTCGCCCGTCGCCCGTCGCCCGACCCGCGGTTGTCCGCCCGGCCGCCGACCAGCGCGGGTCGCTGGCCGCGCTTACAACATATCCGCACCGGCCACGGTAGTGACCGGCGTGGCGAATTCTTCGACAACCGCGCCGCGCGGCGCGGTTGGCGGCGGTGCTGCCGCGATCGCCGTCCCGGCGGGCGCGTCTTGAACGCCCCCGCGGCCGCCGATAGGCTGACCGCCTCGCCCGAACCCGCGCCGCGCGCGCGCACAACGCCTGCCGCAGGAAGGACCCATGAAGTGTAACGCGCTGACCCTGGCCGCCGTGCTGGTCGCCCTCGCCGCTCCCCTGAGCATGATCTCTTGTCGCGGCAACGACAAGAATTCCGGCGGCGCGAAGTCGATCGCCGCCCCCGGCAAGTCCGCCGACGCCAGCGAGCCGCCGCCGGCAATGCGGGAGTTCCGCGCCGCGTGGGTGGCGACCGTCGGCAACATCGACTGGCCGAGCAGGCCGGGGCTCACCACCGAGCAGCAGCAGAAGGAAGCGATCCAGATTTTGGACCGCTCGAAGGAGATCAACCTCAACGCCATCGTGCTCCAGGTGCGCACGACCGCCGACGCGCTGTACGAGTCGAAGCTGGAACCGTGGTCCGCCTTCCTCACCGGCACGATGGGCAAGGCGCCCGACCCGTACTACGACCCGCTGAAGTTCTGGATCGAGCAGGCCCACGCGCGCGGCATCGAGCTGCACGCGTGGTTCAACCCGTACCGCACGAGGTACCAGGCGTCGAAGGTCGTCCCGTCGGAAAATCACATCAGCCGCACGCGCCCCGACCTGGCGAAGGACTACGGCCGCTACGGCTGGATGGACCCGGGCGAGCCCGAATCGGCCGACCACTCCTTCGCCGTCTTCATGGATGTCGTCGAGCGCTACGACGTCGACGGCATCCACATCGACGACTACTTCTACCCCTACCCCGACGCCGACCCGCAGACCAAGAAGGAGCTGCCCTTCCCCGACGACGCCAGCTACAAGAAGTACACCGACGCCGGCGGCAAGTTACCGCGCAACGACTGGCGGCGGGACAACATCAACCAGTTGATCAAGCGGATATACGACGGCACCAAGCAGCGCAAGCGGCACGTGAAGTTCGGCATCAGCCCCTTCGGCATCCCGCGCCCCGGGCTGCCGGGGATCGAGTACGTCAAGGGGTTCGACCAGTACGAGAAGCTCTACGCCGACACCGTCCTGTGGCTGAAGAACGGATGGTGCGATTACTTCTCGCCGCAGCTCTACTGGAAGATCGGCGCGCCGCAGCAGCCGTACCTCGGGCTGCTGGAGTGGTGGGCGGACCACAACCCCAAGCACCGCCACCTTTACCCGGGTCTGTTCACCAGCAAGATCGACTGGTCGGAGGCGTCGTGGTCGCCGGACGAGATCATCGGGCAGGTCATGATCACCCGCCTGACCGCCGGCGCGCATGGCAACGTCCATTTCAGCCAGATCGCGCTCAGCCAGAACCGCAAGAAGCTCGCCGAGCTGCTGCGCGACGGGCTGTACGCGCAGCCGGCGCTGGTGCCGGCGTCGACCTGGCTGGATTCGGACGCGCCGGCGGCGCCGCGCGACGTGAAGGCGGAACAGCTCGACCGCGACGCGACGCGCCCCATCGCCGCCCAGACCACCGGTGAGTCGCGCGGGGGTGAGGCGCGCGGCGGCGACCGCGTCGGTCGGCGGCCGGCGACGGCGCCGTTCCTCCCGCTCGCCCCGCCGTCGACCACCTCGCCCGCGCCGCGCGCAGGCTCGGTGCGCGTCAGCTGGTCGCCCGGCGACGGCAGGGAGCAGCCGTTCCTGTGGGCGGTCTACTACAAGCAGGGCAGCGAGTGGAAGCTGAAGGTGGTGCCGAGCGACCAGGGCGAAGCCGTCATTGCCGACAGCCCGACCGCCGGGCCGGCGACGCGCGTGTCGGTCTCGGCGGTCGACCGCAGCGGCAACGAGAGCAAGCGCACCACCATCGACACCGGCTTCGCCAAGGAGTCGCCGGAGAAAATTGAACCGACCACCGCGCCCAGCGTGGGGTAGCGGTCGGCAGCGACGGTAGAATCGCCGGGCCAAGAACCACGCGAGGGGCGACACCGCGTCGCCCCTCGCTTCGTTGCCGGCCGACGCACTGCGGGCGACGGGGACCACCAAGCGCTCGCGCGGCTCGCGCACGATCGGGCGAGCGAGAACGAACGGACGGACGCATGATGATGAAGACGACTCGGCTGGCCATCCTCCTCGCCGCGGCGCTGGTGCTCGTTCTCCGCAGCGGCGGAAACGCGCTGGCGCAGAACGGGGCGGGCGGTGGATCGAACGGATCGAGCGCCGCGCCGGCAGCGCCGCGCGAGTTTCGCGGCGCGTGGGTCTCCAGCGTCAACAACGGCAACTGGCCCAGCGAGCCGGGGCTGCCGGTCGAGAAGCAGAAGCGGGAGATCCTCGACATCCTCGACCGCTGCGCGGCGCTGAACATCAACGCCATCGTGCTCCAGGTCCGCCCCGCCGCCGACGCGCTCTACCCCTCGGAGCTCGAGCCTTGGTCGGAGTACCTCACCGGCGTGCAGGGGCAGCCGCCGTCGCCGATGTACGACCCGCTCCAGATGTGGATCGACGAGGCCCACAAGCGCGGGCTGGAGCTGCACGCCTGGTTCAACCCCTATCGCGTCAAGAGCGACCAATCCAAGGCCGCGCCGGCCGTCAATAACATCGCGAAGCGATACCCGGACGTGGTGAAGCAGTACGGCGACCACCTGTGGATGGACCCGGGCGAGCCGGCGGCGGCACGGCACACGCTCAACGTTATCCTCGACATCGTCCGCCGCTACGACGTCGATGGCGTGCATACCGACGACTACTACTACCCGTACCAGATCAAGGGCGCTGACGGGAAGATCGTCGGATTCCCCGACGATTTCTCGTGGGCCCGCTACAAGAGCGCTGGCGGCAAGCTGTCGCGCGACGACTGGCGGCGCGACAACGTCAACCAGCTCGTGCAGCGCCTCTACGTCGAGACGCGCAAGCTCAAGCCCTGGGTGAAGGTCAGCTACGCGCCGTTCGGCATCTGGAAGAGCGGCGTGCCGGCGGGCACCAGGGGACTCAGCCAGTACGACGCGCTCTACGCCGACCCCAAGCTGTGGCTCAACAAGGGGTGGCTCGATTTCATGTCGCCGCAGCTCTACTGGAAGATCGGCGGCGAGCAGGATTTTCGCGCGCTGCTGAACTGGTGGCTGAGCGAGAACGCGCAGAAGCGCTACGTCTGGCCGGGCATGTCGGTCGCGCGGCACGCGCCGCAAGAGGTGCTGAACCAGGTGGAGATCACGCGCCGCAACCCGCTCTCGACCGGGCAGATGCTCTGGAGCGTCGACTCGGTGATCGCCCCGAAGGAGAAGCCCAAGGCGCTCTACGCCGCGCTCCAGCGCGGCCCTTACCTGCAGAAGGCGCTGGTGCCGGCGTTCGGCTGGCTGGACCGCGACCCGCCGCCCGCGCCGCAGGCGACGCCGCGCAAGGACGGCGGCGCCGTCACCGTCACGCTCCGCCCCGGCGCGGGCGAGCCGACGTTCGTCTATTCGGTCTTCGCTAAGTACGCCGGCCAGTGGCGCTTCACCACCGTTCCCGGCGGCGCCCCCAGCATCACCCTCAACGCAGACGCCTCGGGCGCGGCGCCGGAAGTTATCGTCGTCGCCGCCGTCGACCGCTGCGGCAACGAGAGCCCGCGCGTGACCGTTCCGGTGCGATAGCGATTGCGATCAATCAATTCACGTGCGGGCGGGCGGGCGCAGGCCATCGGCGCGGGTCAAGTTCAGGCCGCGCGGTAGTAGGTCATCACCGAGCGGACGTAGCGGACGCCTTCCATGGCGGTGACGATGTGCACGGCGGCGGCGGGGAGCGTGGCGGTGAGCACGTGGTGCTCCTCGTCCACCTCGACGGTGATGGCCCCGGCGTCAACCACGGCGGCGGCGATGTCGCGCAGGCCGTTTCGGTCGACGTTGTTCCGGTCCACGACGATTTGCACCTCGCTCATCCACATACGCGGCCGCCCCATCAGATCGGCCAACGGCGGCGGCGGGGTTAGGAGATTGCGCAGCGGCGAGATTATCGGCCGCGGCGGTGGCGACGCGTCACTTCTTCTCCGCGCCCGCCGCGTGCAGCACGATGCGGGACATGATCGCCGTCGCCGTCTCCGGGTCGTAGCCGGTGATGCCGTCGACGGGCTGGCCGACGAGGCCGACGGATAAATCCTCGCGGCTGAACAGCACGGCCCGGCGGTTGTTCACGCGCAGCCCGCGGAGTTGCGGGACCTTGATCTGGCCGAGCTTGGCGCGGGCGAAGTTGCGGTAGCCGAACGTCGCCAGCTTCGGCGCGGGGCCGGCGGTGAAGAGCGCGTCGTCGGCAAGTAGCGGCTGGGCGAGTTCCTTGGCGGCGTCGGGGAAGATGGCCGCCAGTTCCGCCTCGGCGGCGCGGGCAAACTCGCTCGACCCGCCGGCGGCGTCGATCACCAGCGTTCCGCCCTTCTGCACGAAAGCCTTGACCGCATCGCGCGCCGCCGCGTCGAAGGTGAACGGCCGCGTGCCGGTGACATGGGCTATGGCGAAGCCGTCGAGCGCGCCCGCCGCCGGCTTCACCGATGCCACCTCGAGGTCGAGCTTGTATGCGTTGTGCATCACCGCCCCGAGCCGCCGCCAACCGCCGGGCTCGGGGTCGTGGTTGCCGTCGTGCTCCAGCCGCGCGAGCTTGAGCGAGCGCGTCGCCTTCACCTTCTCGTCGACAGCGACCAGGTAGCTCTCCCCGCGGCGGCGGAGGTTCTGCTTGTCGACGGCGTAGAGGAAGATGTTGGTCGGCAGCTCGAATAGTTCCTCGCGCCCGGCGGCCGCCCCCGCCCCCGCGCCCGCCCCCGCCCCCGCCCCCGCCCCCGCCGTGGCACCCGCGAGCTGCCACGCCCGCGCGGGGTCGGAGTCCGGCAGCAGGATCATCAGCTCGCGCGCGCCGTTGCCCATCGACAGTACGGTCGGCTTGCGCTTCCACTTGCTTCGGGAGAACTGCTGCCCGGCGTAAATCGAGTGGTTGTCGGGCAGCGGCGCGAACGGCGCGCAGGCGGGAAAGAGCTTCTTCCCCAGCGCGCGGAACGCCGTGGCGAAGTTGACCGACGCGCCGTCGGCGCTGCCGAGCACCAGCCCGCCCTGCTCGATGAACTGCTTGAGCTTCGCCTCGTGCTCGGGCGCGAGCGTGAAGTTCTGGTTCCCCGACAGGTAGAGGATCGGCGCGTCGTGCCAGTCGTTGACCGGCGAGCCGAGCGTGACGATCTGCCAGTTCAGCTCGCGCTCGACCTGCCGGCTGACCCAGCGCGCCAGGTTGGCGGCGTCGCGCGAGCGCTGGTTCCAGCGCGGCTCGTCGTCCTTGCGCCCGCCGACCAGCGCCGCCGCCGAGTAGTCCAGCTTGTTCATCAGCACCGGCGCCGCCCCGCGCGACAAGAACAGCAGCGACATGCACGTGCTGTAGGCCCGCGCGTCCCACTCGGCCGGGAACGAGCCGTCGGGCTTCTGCTTCGAGATCAGCCAGTCGGCCCCCTTGGCGTACCAGTCCACGTTGTTGAAGTATTTCGTGCCACCGGCGACGCCGATGCGCTCGACGGCGTACAGGGTGGAGAACGGGTACGCGCGCGGGAGCTTGGCGCCGGCGTCGGAGGCGATGTCGTCGAAGTGGTCGGCGAGCCACTTGGTGCCGCGCTCGATGGCCGGGTTGCGGACGTTGCCGCCGTTAGGGCCGGCGGCGTCGGCGGAGTGGACGTAATCCTGCGTGATGTACAGCGTCGCCACGCCCACCGCCGTCATGCCCGCGGTCAGCGGGAACTGGCTGTTGGGCTTCGCCTGGTACGCCCACGCGCCGCTGGCATCCTGGTGGCCGGTCCACGCCTTTTCGACGGTGATCCAGTATTCCTTCGGCACCTCCACGAGCCCCGACTGCGCCGCCGCCCAAAGCCCGAGCACGGCGTACTGCGCGCGGCTGTGGCTGTAGTTCCGGTCGGCGCCGGGCGAGTAGTCGTAGAACCCGCTGGCGTCGTCGGTGCCGCGCTTGATCGACTGCAGGAGGATGCGCGCGTCCTTGCTGAGCTGCTGGCGGACGTCCTCGGTGGGCGGGAGCATCAGCCAGACCTGGCAGCGCAGGCCAAGCGCGTAGACGCCGGTGGTGTCGTTCTTCTTCAGGTAGTCGATCGCCGCCGCCAGCCGCGGGTCCTGGCGGCTCTCGCCGGCCGACATCAGCGCGTAGACCGCCAGCGCGGTTTGCCCGGTCTTCTGCTCGGTGTGGCTGATGCGGTGTTCCCACGTGCGGTCGGGAAGCTGCTGGGCGTAGAGCCAGGCCTTCGCCTTGTCGACCGCCTGCCGCACCTGCGCCGGCGCCGCCCCGCGCGCACCGGCCGGCGCGATGAGACAGCAGGCGACGACGAAGGCAATGTTGGCGGTCACGACGACGACGCGGCGACACCAGCGGCGGCCGGGCATGGCTCCTCCGTCCCAGATCAGCGCGCGCGCCGGACGCCGGGTGGGCGGGCGCGGCGGCGCGCGCGAAAAAAAGAAGGGCGAGATCAGTCTCGCCCTTCACGTGGCCGGTTTCAACTCGATTCTCGGCGTCCTCAGTGCCCGCGCCAGAGGTAGAGCAGCCGCGGCGCGGTCAGCTCGCGGACGGCCGACGCGTCGATGTTCACGCCCCCGACGTTCACGCCCGACGATTCCGCCCCCGCCGCGCCCACGTTGGACTTGCCGGTGACGATGCCGAAGAAGCTCGGCGGGTCCTGGTACTTCACCACGGTGATCTTCCGCTTGTCCAGCCCCGCCTTGGTGGCGGCGTACTGGTAGGCGTCGTGCTTGTAGCCGATGTCGTCGATCAGGCCGAGCGCCTTGGCGTCGGTGGCGGTGAAGATCTTGCCGTTGGCGACCTCCTCCAGCGGCTTGCGCAGCTTGCCCTGCCGGCCTTGCGCCACGACGTCCTTGAACTGCGCGAACGCCTTGTCGGCGATGTCCTGGAGGTACGCCCGGTCCTCGGCGCGCTCCGGCTGGAACATCGAGCCGGCGTTCTTGAAGGTCGCGCCGGTGGAGGTGATGGTCGTCTCCTTGATCCCCCACTTGTCGAACAACTGGCTGACGTTGTACTGCGGCAGCAGCACGCCGATGTTCCCGGTGAGCGTCGACGGCTGGGCGATGATGTAGTCGCCCGCGCACGAGACGTAATACCCGCCGCTGGCCGCCAGCCCGGACTGCGCGACGACCACCGGCATGTTGGGATGGTCGGCCTTGAACTGGCGGAGGCGGTGCCAGATCTCGTCCGACGCCGTGACCGACCCCCCGGGCGAATCGACCTCGATCACCAGCGCCTTGACCGCGTCGTCCTTCTCCACCTGCGAGATCCAGCGACTGAAGCGGATGGCGGTGTCGTCGAAAATCGCGCCGTTGATCGGCAGCACGGCGACCTTCTGGGTGGGGTCGCCCTCGATGACGTTCGTCAGGCGCGAGCTCCCGCCGGACAGCAACCCGCTGGCGACCAGCAGGTAGACGTTGAGCGAAAGCGACAGGCCGAAGACCGTCATCGCCAGCGTGAGGAAGATCCCGCGGGCGAAGCCGCGCTCGCGCTTCGGGGGCGGCGGCATCATGAACATCGGCGGCGGCATCATGCCGGGGGGCGGCATCATGCCGGGCGGCGGCACGGGCGGATAACCGCCTTGCTGGGTCTGGAACGCGCCGGGCCCACCGGCAGCGCCGGGCGGGGGCGGCGGCGCGAATGCGCCGCGCGGATCAATCGGACCTTGGCCGGGAGGCGGCTGGGGAATCATGCGGGGGCTCCTGTGCGGTGCGAAGCAATTGACAATTGGAAATTGAAAACTGTCAATTTCAATTGTAGCGGCGGCGGCGTTCGCCTGCGGTGGGCCTGGCTACCTCCGCCCGTTTCGGCCGGGCTTCGCCCGTCGCGGCGCGTCGTACGACGCCGTCACCGTCCCGGCCGTGCCGCCGCGGACGGCGAACTCGCCGACGATCGTCATCTTCCGCGGCGCCAGTGCGGCGACCAGGTCATCGAGGATCTGGTTCGTCACCGCCTCGTAGAAGATCCCCTTGTTGCGGAAGGAGAGGAAGTAGAGCTTCAGGCTCTTCATCTCCACGCACCGGCGATCGGGGACGTAGCGGACGGTGATGGTGGCGAAGTCCGGCTGGCCGGTCACCGGGCACATGCTGGTGAACTCCGGGAAGACGAACTGGATTTCGTAGTCGCGCTGCGGGCGCGGGTTGTCGAAGGCGTCGAGGATCGACGCCGGGTCGGCGAGCTGCGCGTCGCTAAGGTGCGAACGTTGGCCCAGGTGGGCCGGACTCGTGCGGGTGGATGCCGGGGGCTGCTGTTTCATCGGTCGGGGGTTTCGAACTCTGGAGGAAGTCGCCGGAGAGCCGGTCGATCAGGAACCGGTCCGCCTCGAACGCCAGCCCATTATAGGAGCCGACGAGAGGCCGGCCATCGCCGGGGTCGGTCAGGCGGATCTCGTGGTTGACCGCCGCCGCGGCGCCGGCGTCCTGCGTGGTGACCTGCACCACGTAAGTCGCCGCCGGCTGGGTCGCCGGCTGCGTGGTGGGTTCGAGGTACTTCTGCGCCCGCAACGGGTGAAGCTGGGAAAGGAGCGAATCGACTTTGGAATCGTCCGCCGGCTTGCCTTCGGAAGCGGAGACCACCTCCCACTTCGTCGCCGGCTGGGTCGCGGCGGCTTGCGCGGTGGCCGGGGCGGTCGCCGGCTGCGTGGAGGCCATGGCGGTCGCCGGACCGGTGGTGGAGGGGCCGGTGGTCGCCAGACCGGTTGTGGGCTCCGCGCCGCCTTGGGGCGCGGTCGCCGGTTGGGTCGCGGGAGATTGAGCCGTGGTGGCGGAGGCGGTCGGCAGCGGCGCGGGATTCGTTGCCGGTGCCGCCCGGCGGCGGAGCGCTACCTGAGTCTTCGACGCCGGCCGGCTCGTCGGCTTCGTCGTCGCCGCCACGTCGGACGTGATCGTGATGCTGCTGACCTTCGCGCCGTCGATGTCGGCGGCGCGGCGGTCGCGCAGCTCGAGCGGCTTCTTGTTGATGGTCTCCAGGATCGTCGCGCCCACCTTGGCGATGGCCGGCGCCTGCGACGTCATCGCCAGCACGTTCTGCTTGGTCACGTCCTCGAAGCGACCGAAGCGGACCGTGACGGCCGCCGGCTGCGACGCGGGCGCGGTGGACGCGGCGGTGGCGCCCGTGTCGGGCGTGGCGGGCGGCGCGGCGATCCCCACCGGCAGCGGCGCGGGCGCCGCCGACAGCACCGCGCTGTAGCGCGGCGGCTCGAGCTGGTACTGCGCCGCCTGCTTCGGGTCCTCGCTGACGAACTCCGCCGCGCGGAGCCCGGTCAGGGCGGAGAGGATCTCGTCCACCTCGGTCTTCTCCGCCGGCATTGGCGACGGCTCGGTCACCTTCCATTCGTTGCCGCTGCGCGCCAACACGATCTTTCCGTCCGGCTTGTTGATCGTCAGGGTGGTGACCTGCTGCGCGCTCATGTCGACGAGCTTCGGATCACGATAGGTGCTGGCCGGCTTGGTGAGCTGCGCGAGCAGCTCGGCCGGGACGACGTGCGCCTTGCTGGCGTCGCCCTTGAGGGCGACGTAGAGGCTGTCGCCGACGGCCGCCTTCTCGCCGACGCCGATCGCGTGCGACTTGCCGCCGCTGGTGGCCAGATCGATGGTGTAGCGCGGCTTCTCCAGGCCCATTGATGGATCGGGCGCGACGGTGTTGGTGCTCTCCAGGTTCGCGATGGCGCGCACCAGCGAGTCGACCTCGAACGCCTGCGCGGGCGCGGCCACCGGCTCGACCAGCCGCCAGTTCGCGCCGGATTTTTCCAGCGTCGTCTTCTTCCCGTCGGCCGCGGCAATGGTCAGGCGGGTGACGTCCGCCGGCTGCACGTCGGGCAGCAACCGCTGCTGCCTGGCGACCTGCTCGGTATCGCCCGCGCCGCCCGTCGCCGGATCCGTTCCACCGTCGCGCGTGAAGAGCACCGCCAGGCCGGCGGCGAGCAACAACACGACCAGCACGATCGTCGTCTTGAAATTCATTGCAATTTGCGTGGCAGCGGGCCGCGGGGCCCGGTGACTTCAGCTTCCGTGGCACGGGCTGCCGGCCCGGGGTCAAGGTGTTTTGACACGGGCCCGGCAGCCCGTGCCACAGGATCTCCACCAATTGTCAGTCACGCCGCGCGAACCAGACCATCACGCCGGCGAGGATGACGATGCCCGGCAGGCCGATGAGCAGCCCGCCGACGCGCCACGCCTTGAGGCTCGCCTGGCTGATCGGCTGGATGCGCGGCACTTCCATCGC